>NZ_JBHWDS010000026.1:0-95175 GCF_042734615.1 Kitasatospora sp. NPDC059646 | reverse complement strand
CAGAAATACGAGTTGCTTTAATCTCTGGGGGTCAGGGTTATTTGTAACCGCCACCGGCGCGGCCCCGTCCGCGACGGCGCGGACGGGGCCGGCGGTGCGGCCGGTGCGCCCTTCGCCGCCGCGCGGCCCGGCCGCAGGATGCGCTTGCGCCGCCCCGTGGTGCCCTCCGCGCCCAGCAGCGCCACGCCCGCCACCGGCACCCCGGTGCGGGCCAGCAGCTCGGACACCCGGTCGGCCTCCTCCGGGCGGACGTTGCCCGCCATCACCGTCACCAGCACCGCGTCGGCGTGCTGCACCAGGTCGTAGGCGTCGTTGGCGTGCAGCAGCGGCGAGGAGTCGATCAGCACCACGTCCGCGTGCCGGCGGGCCAGCGTCAGCACCTCCCCGGCGCGCAGCACCAGCGCCGCCGGGTAGGCCGTGGTGTTGCCGCCGGTGATCAGCGCGACGCCCGGCACGCCGGTACGGCGGATCAGGTCCACCGGGTCCGGCAACTGCTCGCCCGACAGCAGCTCCGCCATGCCCGGGCCGTCGCCCACCCCGAACTGCCCGCGCAGGTCCGGCTGGCGGAAGTCGCAGTCCAGCAGCAGGACCTGACGGCCCGTCTCGGCGAGGGTCGCCGCCAGGTTCGCCACCGTGGTGGTCCGCCCGTCGCCGGACCGTCCCGACATCACCAGCACCACCGGCGCCGGCTCGGCCGCCCGCCGGGCCCGCCGGTCGTCCGGGTCCAGGCCGCCCTGGCCGAGCCGCGCCGACAGCGACCGCGGGCCGGTCAGCAGCAGGGTGGAGCGCAGCGAGCGGTACGCCTCGGTCGCCGGGTCCTCCGGACGGGCCGTCACCAGCGGCTCGCGCAGCCGGCGCAGCCGCCGCGACAGGCGCGGGATCTCGCCGATCACCGGCAGGTTGAACGCCTCCTCGACGCCGTCGCGGGTGCGCAGCCGGGTGTCCATCCGGGACAGCATCAGCGCGGCGACCACGCCCAGCGCCAGGCCCAGCACCACCGCCAGCGCCAGCCGGACGGTGCGGGTGGGCGAGGTCAGCAGGTTGCCGCCGGCCTCCTTGGTGTCGATCGACCCCCACTGCTGGATCGCGTCGGTCTGGCTGTAGTTCTGCAGGTCGGCGATGGCGCCGAGGGTCTTGGTCAGCGCCGCCGTCGCGGTGGACAGCTGCGGCTGGAGCTTGGCCTGATCGGTCGCGCCCGCCCGGCTGAACTGCTTCTGCAGGTCGTCGAGTTGCTGCTGCTGGGAGTCGGCCTGCGCGCGCAGCCGCTTGATCGACTCGTCGGCGCTCTTCTTCGACTCCTGGCTGTACCCGGTGATGGTGGCCTCCGACAGCGCCGCCGCCAGGTCCGCGCAGGACTGCTGGGTCGGGCCGGTGGTGGTGAACACCAGCATCTGGGTGGAGGCGGCCGCCACCGTGCGGCGCGCCGACAGGCCCGCGACGTCCGTGATGTGCAGCTTCTGCGCGGCGGCCGTGGTCACCGCCGAGCCCTGCGCGTAGGACAGCACCTGGTCGGCGCGGACGGTGTCCGCAGCGCCCGCGACCGGCGTGATCGCCACCTTGCACTGCCACTTGCCGTTGTCGACCGCGTCGCCGGCCGGCGTCAGGACGAACCCCACGACCAGTGCGGCGGCGGTACAGCCGGCCAGCAGCCGCCAGTACCGCCGCAGAACGGTGAACAGATTTGCCGGTTCCACCGGTTGGTTCCCCTCGCCTCGTCCCCACGCCCACGCCCGCCGCCCGACGGACGGCGTGCGCCGGCACGGCCTCGAATCCCCCCGGAAGCGGCGCCGAGCGACAACTCCGCACGGTGCTCCACGGCTGCGGCCACAACAGACTGGACGGTCCCCCCAGACCATTCCCCCGGCCACCGATGCTTCCCGGCCCGGACCTGCGGCGCAAGCACTTTGGCGATTCCGGTACCGAGCCGTGGACGGATTCCGGACGCGCGCACACGATCCGATCACACGCCGCCGGACGGCCGCGGTCGGTCGGCGGACGAACCGCCCGCCCGGCGTCAGGCCAGTGCGCGCTCGTAGAACGCGACCATCCGCGCGGACACCTGCTGCAGCGTGTACCTGGTCAGGAAACGCGCCCGGGCGGCCTTCGCGCGCACCAGCGCCTCGCCCGGCCCGTCCAGGGTCCGCAGCAGCGCCCCGGCCAGCTCCTGCGGACGCTGCGGGGGCACCAGCAGCGCGTAGTCCTCCGACCCGACCGTCTCGCGCAGCGCCGGGACGTCCGCGCACACCAGCGGCACGCCGACGCCCATCGCCTCCATCGCCGCGCTGCCCAGCCCCTCCCAGCGCGACGGCACCGCACACACGTCGGCCGCCGCCATCAGGTCGAACACGTCGTCGCGCGGCCCGAGGAAGCGCACGCCCCCCGCCCGGGCGGCCAGTTCCTCCAGCCGGGCCGTCTCGCCGCCCGGGCTGCCCGCGAGCAGCAGCACCGCGTCCGGCCGCGCCGCGCGCACCGCCGGCCAGGCGGCCAGCAGCACGTCCAGACCCTTCTGGTACTGCTGCCGGGCCGCCGCCAGCACCACCGGCACGTCCTCGGCGAGGCCCAGGCCGGCCCGCACCGCCGCCCGCCGCTGCGGGGTCACCGACCCGAGCAGCTGCGGGTCGCGGCCGCGCGGCACCACGTCGATCCGGCGGCGCGGCACGTGCAGGCGGGCCGCCATCGCGTCCGCGACGTGGTCGGTCAGCGCGTGGAATCGCCGCACGCCCTGCGCGGTCAGCGCGTCCACGGTCTGCGCGGCCCGCACCTTCCACGGGCTGAGGCCGCGGGCCCTCCGGTGCTCCGGCCCGTACGCCGAGTTGACCAGGCTGGACACCACCGGCACCCCGGCGGCGAGCGCCGCCGGGCGGCCCAGCACGTCCGACTCGAACAGGGTGGTGTGCACCAGGTCCGGCCGGCGGCGGCGGAACTCCGCGCGCAGCGCCGCCAGCCGGGCCGGGCGCGAGCCGCGCAGCACCGGCACCGGCTCCGCGCCCGCGGCCCGCAGCTCGGCCTGGAAACCGCCCGGGGACTCCTTCAGGAACGCCACCTGCAGCTCGACGCCCGCCCGCACCAGCAGCGGCGCCATCGCCACCAGGCCCTGCTCGGCGCCGCCCACCCGGCTCACACTGTCGATCACGTACACCACGCGCACCGCAGCAACCCCCTTGCCCAGGCCACCCCCTGACCGGCGCTCAGCATCCCAGCCGGACCGGGCCCGCGTCCGCGAAACCGGAGGAAACCCGACCGGTGACGGCGATCGGCCGGCGGCGGCCGGCCGCGCGGGTGGTGAGCATGCCGGCCGGCGCGAGTCGCCCACGTCGGTGCCGCGACAGCGCCGGGCGCGGCGGCACCGGCCGGCGGCGGCCGGGGCGCAGGGCGGCGCGCGCCGGACACCCCGACGCCGGAGCGACGAGGCGAGGGGCCGGGGCGACCCACGTCGGGCTCGCGGTCGGGGAAAGCGGAGCCCGGCAGGAGCCGCGGCTCGGTAGGGTCGGGGCCATGGCCGAGCCACGGGTACTGCACGTGATCACCGACCCGCGGGCCCGGGGCGCGCAGCGGACGGCCCGGGACCTGCACGCCGAACTGGTGCGGCGGGGCCAGGGCTCCGAACTGGTCGCGCTCCATCCGCACCCGGACGCCCAACCGGGCGGCGCCGTACGGGTGTTGGGGCCGTCGCGGCACCACCCGGCCACGCTGCGGGCGCTGCGGCGGGCCGCGGCCCGGGCCGACGTGGTCGTGGCGCACGGCTCCTCGACCCTGCAGGCGTGCGCGCTCGGACTGCTCGCGGCCCGCACCCCGTTCGTCTACGTCAACATCGGCGACCCGCGCCACTGGACGTCGACCCCCGCCCGGCGGCTGCGGGTCGGCGCGCTCCTGCACCGGGCCGCCGCCGTCGCCGCGATCTCCCCGCACGCCGCCGAGCTGCTCCTCACCCGATTCCGGCTGCCCCCACGCCGCCTCCACGTGCTGCCCAACGCCCGGGCCGCAGAACGCTTCCCGCCCCCCGAGGGCCCCGCCGGGAAGGCCGCCGCCCGCGCGGCCCTCGGACTGCCCGCCGACGGACCGCTGATCGCCTGGATCGGCGCACTCAGCCCGGAGAAGCGCCCCGACGTGGCCCTCGCCGCCCACGCCCTGCTCCCCGGCGACGTCCGGCTCGCCCTCGCCGGCGAAGGCCCGCTCCGGGAGCAGCTCGCGGAACGCGCCGGCCCCCGCCTCCACCTGCTCGGCCCGCTCGCCGATCCCGCGCCGCTCTACCGGGCCGCCGACCTGCTGCTGCTCACCAGCGACTCCGAAGGGGTCCCCGGCGTCCTGATCGAAGCCGCCCTCGCCGCGCTGCCCGCCGTCGCCACCGACGTCGGCTGGGTCTCCGACGTCGTCCGCCACGGCGAGACCGGCCTGCTCACGCCCCCTGACGACCCGTCCGCCAGCGCCGACGCCCTGCGCACCCTCCTCACCGCCGACCGCACCGCCTACGGCACGGCCGCCCGCACCCGCGCCCTCACCCACTTCGACCTCGACACCGTCACCACCCACTGGCAGCACCTCCTGCGCCAAGTCGCCGGCGACACCCGGCCCACGAAGACCGGGACCTGACGGCCCGGAACCGGGAGCCTGCTGCCGGGGAGGCCGATGCGGCCGCGCCCGCCGGGCGGGGCCGCTCCGGCGGGCGGTGGGCTCGGCCGGCCGGCCCGTGCGGGAGCGGGCGCGGCAGGGCGGCGGGCGAGGGCGCGGCAGGGCGGCGGTGGCCTTGGCGGTGGCGTTTCCGAAAACGCCTGCAACGGGCGGCGGTCGGCGGTGCCTCCGCCCATACTGGGTGCACACCGGAGGCGGGGGAGGCGGCGATGGCAGGGCTGGTCGTGGCGGGGATCGTGGTCCTGCTGCTGGCAGCGGCGAGCGTGAAGCGGGTGGGGCCGGGCCGGCGCGGACTGGTGTTCCGGCTGGGCCGGCTGCGGGACCGCACGCTGCCGCCCGGGCTGGTGGCGCTGGTGCCGTTCGTCGACCGGCTGGAGTGCGTCGACCTGGCGGAGACCATCCTCGGGGTGTCGTTCACCGGAGCCGCCCGGGACGGTCGACGGGTCGACGTCCAGGGCGAGTTGACGTTCCACGTGGCGGACCCGGCGGTGGTGGCGACCGTCGTCCGCGACCACCGCGAGGCGATCCGCCAGCTCGCGCTGGTGACCCTGCGCACCGAGGCCGAACAGCGCACCTTCGAGGAACTCGCCACCGCCCGCGGGGAACTGAGGCTCGCCCTGCTGCGCGAGATCGGGCCCGCCGCGGCCGGCTGGGGCGTCGAACTGGACCGGGTCGAGGTGCGGAGTGTCACAGCCGCCGGACCGTCGGCACCCGAACCGACGGTGCACTGAACGGAGTTCGCCCCTGCGGGCCGGCAACCGGTCTGTCACAGCGCCGTACCGGACGGAAACCCCAGGAACCGTCCGCCAACCGGACGCGTGGTGACGCATGCCCGCCGCTCGGCGGGCGCAGAACCCGCCCCCGCAGGAGCATCCGATGAACCTCCGCAAGCCCGCCGTCCTCGCCGCCCTGGCCTGCTCCGTCCTCGCCCTGACGGCCTGTGACCCCGACGGCTCCAGCTCCGCCGCACCTGCCGCCGGCTCCGCGAGCACCCCCGCCGCCGCCCCGTCGGCCGCTGCCTCCACCGGCGCCACCGGCGGCGGCTCCGCCGCACCCGGCGGCACCACCGGAGGCAAGCCCGCCGCCGACACCCCGGCCTGCGGCGGCTCCGAGAAGGAGAGCGACGTCAAGGCCGAACTCACCGTCGACAGGAGCGGCGACCCGCGGATCACCGGCGTCATCAAGCTCACCAACACCACCGCCAAGGACTGCGTCGTCTACGGCAAGCCCGAGCTGAAGACCGACCACACCGCGCAGTTCGAGAAGCTCGCCAGCAGCGTCCTCGGCACCGGCAGCTTCGCCACCGACAAGGCCAACGGCACCGTGCTGCACCCCAACGTGCCGGTCTACCAGGCCGTCACCTGGCTCTCCTCGCCGCCGGTCGCCCCCAACGCCTCCTGCACCACCGGCTCGCTGCTGGTGCTGGTCCGCAACGAGGGCGTCCTCACCCTCCCGATGCCGGTCAAGGACGCCCGGTACTGCCCGGTGAAGGAAGAGGGCTCCGCCCAGGTCCAGATCGGCGTGCCGCAGGCCTCCGAGGCCGACGCCAAGGCCCAGCTGCGCAATCTCGGCAAGTGACCGCGATCCGGTGGGCGGGCGTGCGGGGGCGCGGGCCCGCCCACCGGGAGCCGACGCCGCGCCGACGCCGCGCCGCGCCGACGCCGCGCCGACCCGGCGTCACGACGACTTGGCGCCGCGCCGAGCTGACGCCATGCCGAACCGTCGCCGCGCCGTCCCGCCGCCGCGTGGGCCCGAGACAGGCGGGCGTACGTGCGACACCTGGGCCTGAGGCACCACCAGGCACCGGCCCTCCGAAGCCTGTTCGAGGGCGCTGCTCCGATCCGGCGAATTCCGCCGCCCGCAGCCCCGATCGCCTGGCCCGCCGGCCGTCCGGCCTGCGACGCTGCCCCCGTGAAGCCGCTGCTGCGAACCACCGTCCTGCTCGCCGTCGCCGGAGGCCTGCTCACCGCCCCGGCCGCCGCCACCGCCGCGCCCGTGCTGCCGACCGCGCCGCACGGCCTCGCCGGGAGCCCGCTGCTGACGCCCGGTCAGTACCTGACCGCCAAGCCGGCGTCCGGGCTGCCCGCCCAGCACCTGCCCGGTGCCCAGAACCCGCCCGCCGCACCGCACCGGCCGGCCGACGGGCCGCAGGCCGCCCGCATGCACGAGGCCGTCGAGTTCTTCTGGTACAACTGCTCGCACTCCGCGGCGCTGGAAGCCCCGCTCGCCGGCTGGGCCGCCCGGCACCAGGGCGACGTGACGCTGCGCCGCGTCCCCGCGGTCTGGCCCGGCAGCCCCGGCGAGGCCGAACAGCGCGCCCACGCCCGGCTGTTCTACACGCTCGACCGGCTCGGCGAGGTCGACCGCCGGCAGGCCGCCGTGTTCCACGCCGTCCGCGAGGAGCACCTCGACCTGACCACCGAACAGGGCGCCGCCGACTGGGCCGCCGCGCAGGGCCTGGACGCCGCCGCGTTCCGCACCGCCTACCACTCCGCCGAGGTCGACCGGGCCGTCGACCAGGCGCCCAAGCTGTTCGCCGACAACCGGGTCACCGAACTGCCTACCGTGATCGTCGACGGCACCGGCCGCACCTATCCCACCCGGGCCGGCGGCGTCGAGCGGATGCCCGACGCCCTCGACCGGATGGTCACCGAACAACGCGCCGCCGACCCCGCCCGCTGACCGCCCCGCCCCCGCCAACCCCCATGCTGGTCCGGGAAGTTCGGACCGCAACCGTCGACAACCGGCCTGAGCTGGCGCAATCTTCACGGAACCCGCCCGCCGTCCCCACACTCTGTGTCATGGTGGTCGCCCGGGCCGCCGGACAGCACCGGCCGCCCGGCACCGACACAGTCGACACAGGCACCGGACGCGGCCGCACCGCGCCCGGAGAGGGCGGGAGTCCGTGGGGGGACAGCGCGCACAGGTCATCGACGACCGCGGGGGCCGGCCGGCCCCACCGGGCGTCGCGATCCCGGCCGGGCCACCGCCCGAACTGGTCTTCAAACGCCGGCTGCGCCCCCTCCAGGTCGCCCACGAGCTGTGGGCCGCACGCGAGTTGGTGCGCGCCCTGGCCGAACGCGACCTGCGCGCCCGGTACAAGCAGGCCGTCCTCGGCTTCGCCTGGGCGGTGCTCACCCCGCTCGCGCTGTGCGCCATCTTCACCCTGGTCTTCCACCGCGCCGTCAAGATCGAGACCGGCGCGGCCCCGTACACGCTGTTCGCCTACGTCGGCCTGATCGTCTGGCAGTTCTTCAGCAACACCATGAACCAGGGCGCGCTCAGCCTGGCCAACAACCTCAGCCTGCTGAACAAGGTGTACTGCCCGCGCGAGGTCTTCCCGCTGGCCACCATGCTGGTCGCCACCGTCGACATGGCCATCGGCATCGGCGTGCTCGGCCTGATGTTCCTGGTGTTCTGGACCGCGCCCGCCGCCACCTTCCTCTGGGCGGTGCCGCTGCTGCTGATCCAGTTCGCCTTCACCTACGGCATCGCGCTGATCCTCTCGGTCGCCGTGGTCTACCTCCGCGACGTCCGCCACCTGCTGCCGATCATCACCCAGATGGGAGTGTTCGCCACCCCCGTCGCCTACCCGCTGGCCGAGATCCCGCACCGGCTGCAGGAGATCTACGTCGGCGTCAACCCGCTCGGCGCCGTCATCGAGGGCTACCGCAAGGCGCTGCTGTACGGCGAGGCGCCCGACGCCCGGACGACCCTGATCGCGGCCGCCAGCTCCCTGCTCTTCCTGGTCGGCGGCTACCTGTTCTTCAAGAAGCTGGAAACGGGGATCGCCGATGTCGCGTGACTACCCGCTGGGCACCATCCGCACCGAGCAGGTCTGGAAACGCTTCCGCGCCGACCAGCAGCGGATGCTGCTGCGCGACCGCGTCGAACAGGCCGCCCGCCGCCTGCGCGGCGACCGCGGCGAGGACTGGCGCTGGGCCCTGCGCGACATCAACCTGCACATCGAACCCGGCGAGTCCGTCGGCCTGATCGGCTCCAACGGGTCCGGAAAGTCGACCCTGTTGAAGATGCTCACCCGCGTCATGTACCCCTACGCGGGCGTCATCGACGTCCGCGGCCGGATCGGCGCCCTGATCGAGATCCGGGCCGGCATCCACCCCGACCTGACGGGCCGCGAGAACATTTACCTGTTCGGCGCGCTGCTCGGCCTCAAACGCCGCGAGGTCGCCGGACGGTTCGACGACATCGTCGAGTTCGCCCGGCTCGGCGGCGCCATCGACCGGCAGGTCAAGTTCTACTCGTCCGGCATGCAGATGCGCCTCGGCTTCGCCGTCGCCGCGTACCTGGAACCCCACGTCCTCCTGGTCGACGAGGTCCTCGCCGTCGGCGACGCCGTCTTCCAGCAGCGCTGCCTCGACCGGATGCGCGAAGTCGCCGAACAGGGCACCACCATCGTCTTCGTCTCCCACGACCTCCCCGCCGTCCAGTCCATCTGCCGGCGCGGCGTCTGGCTCGAACAGGGCACCGTCCGCGTCGACGCCGGCATCAAGGACGCCCTCGCCGGCTACCGGGACTCCATCGAAGCCCAGTCCGAGGCCACCGCCCGGGTCGGCGAACCGCTGTCGCTGCTCACGTACGAGGTGCGCGGCGAGACCGGTGAGGACACCCTGCACACCGACGAACCCGTCACCGTCGAACTCACCCTCGGCGGCGACTACCGGGGCGACGCCACCCTGCACCTCGGCGTCAGCGAAGGCACCTCCAGCCCGATCTTCCAGATCAGCCACGAGATCCGGATGACCGGCGGCGACCACCGGGTCGCCTGCGTCATCCCCCGGCTGCCGCTGCCCCGCGGCCGCTACACCCTGTGGACGGGTGTCTACTCCATCGGCAAGACCGACGGCGGCACCCTGATGAGCTGGCACTCCGCCGGCCAGTTCGACGTGTTCGGCCCGATGCTGGACACCCCGCCGCGCGCGGTCGTACTCGCCGCGCCCGTCTTCGTACCGCACCAGTGGGAGGAGTGAGCGTGCGTTCGGTCCGCGTCCTGGTCCACCTCAACAACCTGGCCCTCGGCGGCGCCCAGCTCAACGCCGTCGACATCGCCCGGACCCTGCGCGACCGGGGCCACCAGCCCGTCCTGTTCGCCCAGGGCATCGACGGCCCCGCCCCGCTCGTCGAACTCGCCGCCTCGCACGGCCTCGACCTCGTCGTGGCCGGCGACCCCGACACCCCGCACGCCGTCATCCGCGCCCGCCTCAGCCGCCTCGCCGACGAACACGGCTCCCAACTCGTCCACGCCTGGGAGGTCCGCGCCGCCCGCAACGCCTACTTCGGCCCCGGCCGACAGGGCCGCCTCCCGATCGTCACCACCTTCTACGGCATCCGGATGCTCCGCGGCATGCCCCGCCACCAGCCCCTGGTCCTCGGCCTCGGCGCCCTCATGCCCGACGCCCGGGCCTTCGGCCACCGCGACCTGCGACTGATCGAACCCCCCGTCAACACCGTCGAGGACGCGCCCGGCGCCGTCGACGGCGACGCCTTCCGCGCCGAAGTGGGAGCATCCGACGGCCAGTTGCTGCTGTGCATCGTCACCCGCCTGGTCTCCGGCCTGGAGAAGGACGCCGGCGTCCGCCGCACCATGGCCGCCCTCCGCCTGCTCGACGACCCCTCCCTGGTGCTCGCCGTGGTCGGCGGCGGGCCCAGCGAGGAGCCGCTGCGCGCCGAGGCCGCCCGCCTCAACGCCGAACTCGGCCGCGAAGCCGTCGTGCTGACCGGCCAGCGCGCCGACCCCCGCCCCGCCTACCAGGCCGCCGACCTGGTCCTCGGCATGGGCGGCTCCGCCCTCCGCGGCCTCGCCTTCGGCAAACCCGTCATCGTCCACGGAGCGAACGGCTACACCGCCATCCACGAACCCGGCCCCCTGGTCGAACCGCACGCCTCCCGCTGCATGTACGGCCACGGCGACGGCCCCGCCGACGCGAAGGCCCTCGCCGCGCAGATCCGCGCCCTCGCCGACTCGCCCGACCGCCGCGCCGAACTGGGCCGTTGGGGCCGCGACTGGGTGGTCGGCCGGTTCTCCCTCGACCACGTCTCCACCGCGTTCGAGGAGATCTACCGCGAACTCCTCCGCCAACCCCCCGGCCGCACCGCCTGGCTCCGCGACCTCGAACAGATGACCCGCTACGAGTACCTGAAGCCCACGGCCCGCCGCCTGCTCACCCGCTGACACCCGCTCGCCCGCCGGCGCCGTCCGCCGGCGGGACCAGCGGGATCGCCTCCCGGACCATCGCGGCGGGATCGCCCACCCGGTGCCCCAGCAGGCGCAGCCAGTCCGCGAGCCGGGGCAGCGGCGAGGAGACGTACTCGGCGGTCCTGAGCAGGTCGACCAGGGCCACCCCGGGCTGGTGGGTCTGCACGTCGCACAGGTAGGACGCGACCTGCTCGGGCAGCTCGGGCGGCAACTCCGTGCAGGACACCGGAACACCGTGCGAGGCCAGCAGGTGCGCCAGGCCGGACGGGGACGTCCAGCGCTTCTTGGCGACGGCGAACAGCGCCGCGAACGGGACGGCGCCGGAGGGCGGCCACCCGCTCCGGCGGACCGCGTCCAGGACTTCGAACACCGCCTGCCGGTCCGGGGACCGGGCGAGGGCGGACAGCGACGGCACCTCCGGAACGAGGTCCGCCCAGGTCTCCACGAGGCGCTGCACGGAGCCGGGAGGCCGGATCGGGTCGCCGTTCCGCGTCCGGCGCACCGCCCAGTACAGCTGGGGCAGCAGATCGGCCACGGCGAGGCCGTCGACCGGAGCACAACGGAGACCGAGCTCCTCGAACTGCCGCACCACCGCCCCGACCGGCCGGCCGGCCGTGACGGCGGCCCACAGCGTGTGGCTCGCCGGTACCGGCACCGCCGTGTCCAGCCAGCCGGCCCCCGGACCCGGGCCGCGCCGCAGCAGCGGCACGAGGTGCTGCGGCACCTCGTCGGGCAGCCGCTCCAGATCGACCCACAGCCCGAGACAGCGCAGGCGCACGGCCACGGTCGCCAGCGGCAGGTCGGAGCGCAGGCTCGCCTCGGCGAGGTGGCCGAGCGGCACCGGCTGCCCCGGCTCCCACCTCGTCGGGTAGCTCTCCCGGGTGAGCAGCAGGTCGGCGTGGTCCCGGTCCTCGTAGACGGCGGCCAGCGCGAGGACCGGATCGGGCACCGCAATCCCGAACAGCCGCAGCATCCGGGCCGCCGACGCCGAGGTCATGCCGTGCCCGCCCCCGGCCCGCACCAGTTCGTCCACCGTGGCCGGCCCCGGACCCCACCACGCGGGAAGCCCCAACTTCCGGATCCGGTCCGCCGATTCACGGTGCGGGATCCGGTGCTTCGCGGCCTCGCCGAGCGCGGCGCGCAGCGCGGCGGCCCGCTCCGCCGTGCCCTGCGGTCGGACGCCCCGGTAGCCGAGCGCATTGATCAGCACCTGGTCCGAGGGCAGCGCCGGAAGGACCGGGCCGATCCCGGACAACTCCGGAACCAGCCCGGCGAGCACCTCCAGCGTGGGGTTCGGCCGGTGGGCCAGCACACGCCACAGCAGCCACGGCTCGGGCACCGGATCGTCGGAGTCGACGGGCAGCGCGAGCGGCCGACCGCCCTTCGGGAACCACGGGAAGATCCGGCGGTCGTCCGGATAGGCGCCCCGGCGGCAGGAGTACTCCGGCGGCGACCAGGGGCGCTCGCCCCGTCCGCGGGCAGCCGCAGCGGCGAGCAGATCCGCGATCCGCAGACTGCGGCCCGCCCAGTCGAGCAGCCACGGATGATCGGCCAGCCCCTGCCCGTCGTCCGCCAGCGCCGTCGTCGCCGCTTCGAGCAGCTCCTGCAACGTCCCCGACAGGTCGTCCAGCACCTCCCGCCGGTCGACCGACAGGTGCTCCGGAAGCCGCGGGCCGAACAGATTCACCACGACCGGCGGAGCCGGTCCGGCTCCGGCCGGGCCCTGCCACGGAGCCGCGGCCTCCACCCACAGGCCGTCGACCAGCAGGCCGCCACCGCGCTCGCACCAGACCACCTGGACACCGGGCGGGGCCCCGGCCCACGGCACCAGGATCTCCTTCGCGCTCGGCCCCCGCTCCTGGTGCGTACCCGGCCGGGGCCTGAGCCGGCCCGGCTCCCAACGCACCTGCCGGCCCCGCCACGTCGCGGTCGTCCCGAACTCGGCGATCCCCAGCACCCGTTCGAGCGCGGTGACCGCGGACCAGTTGCGCGGCAGCACCTCCGTGTCGAGGTACAGGCGCACCGTGGTGCCCGGCTCCGCGCCCCGCTCGCGCACCCGGGCGATCCGGAACAGGTGCCCCGGTCCGTGGATGGTGACCGCGAGCTCCGGGCCCAGCTCCCCGTCCCGCCCCATCCGGCAGGTGGTGACCCGGATCCGGTCGGCCAGCATGAAGTAGCTGAGCACCCCGATCCCGAAACGGCTGTTCGGGTACAGCTCGACCGGCGGGTCCACGGTCCGCCACTGCGCCCGCTCCTCGCGCAACTCCTGCTGCTCGGCGAAGCGTTCACCCGCCTTCGAGAACACCCCGCGCAGCTCCGCCTCACCCATGCCGACACCGTTGTCCCGGCAGTCCAGGTACGCCCGGCCGTTCTCGTCCACGCCCTGCTCGAAGTCGATCCGGCCCTCGTAGCGCGACGACCCGCCGCCCGCCCGCCGCACCAGGTAGTCGGAGCGGGCCCGGCGGTAGCGGCAGGCGTCCAGCGCGTTCTGGTACAGCTCACGCACTGCCAAGTCCCGGTCCCGGTACAGCTGCACGCCCATCAGCAGCGAACGCATCCGCCGCTCGTCCAGCCGGAAGCGGGCCGCGCCGACGAACGTCCCCGGCGCGTGCGTGACGTCTCCCGAGGACAGCCGCAGCGGCAGCGACACCCGCCCGGGGCCGTACTCCCGCTGCACCGCATGCAGCAACTCGTCGGCCCGAACGGTGTATTCGTGCAGCGCCGCGACCACCGCCTCGTGGTGGCACTCGGCCCGCAGCACCGGGAAGTCGCGCGGGCCGCCCCAGTGCGCACCGTCCAGCGTCCGGCACAGCTCCGGGAGCGACACCGGATCGGGGATTCCGAGGTGCTCGGCAACGATCTCCGGCAACGCCGTCACCTCGATCGCCAGCGCGTACCCGAGCGCGGCAAGCAGCACCAACCGCCGCACCCGCAGCAGCTGTTCGCCCTCGCAGTCGACCCGCTCCTCGGCCGGCAGGTCGTGCAGGAACTCCCGGTTGGCCACCCCCGGCCCGCGCCGCAACCCGGCCAGCGCCGCCCGGACGACGACCGGAGTGAGCGCGGCCCGCAGCTGCGGCCCGGCCAGACCCCGCAGCAGGGCGTCGACGGCGGACGGTTCCGCGAGATCGGCATGCCGGGCCAACTGGCGGTGGGACAGCCAGCGCGCGAGCGCCGGCTCCGTCCGGGCCCGCTCGGCGAGCAGCCGGTGCTCCGCACCGTCCCGGCCCAACGGCGGCCCCGAGCAGGCGAGTTGCATCGACCGCACGCGGTACAGCAGCGGCACCAGCACCAGCACCGCAGCCTCCGCCGGATACAGCCCGGCGGAACCCGGCTCACCCAGCAACCGGCCCACCGCCCGCACGAAACGCCGCACCACCCCCGGGTCCTGCCAGGGATCGTCCGCGAGCGGCCCCGCCAACCCGTCCCGCAGCGCCGCCAGCTCCCCCGCCGCCCGGACCGCCTGCTCCCGCCACGGACCGGGCTCGTGCCCCGCCCGCAACTGCGACCACACCGCCGACCCGGCCACCAACCGGGCCCACTCCTCCGCAGGTTCGGAACCGGAAACGCCCGACTGCTGCGGCGGATGGACGTGCACGGCCCCGATGTGATCCGCCTGGACCACCACCTCGGCCGATCCGCTGACCGAGTTCGTGACCGCGTTCCCCTGCTCCACCCGCCCGGCCTCTCTTCCCCCTGGGGGACGATCGTACCCAGCGCGCACCCGCCCGGAGCTCAATCCGCCTGTCGCAGAAGGACGGTGACGAATCCGAAGCCCTCGCGGTACTCGTTCAGCCACTCGCCGCGGTGCCGGTCGGCGACCTCCAGCGCCCGGTCACGGTCCGGTCCGGGCGGCTGGTCCAGCGCCCAGTCGGCGAGCGAGCCCGTCCAGGCCCACTCGTAGGCGTCGAGCTCCGCACGCGTCGAGGTGTGCCCGGCGACCGGCCACCAGCCGGCGGCACGGACCGCCGCGACGGTGCCCGGCAGATCGGTCAGCCACTCGCCGAAGAACTCCCGCGCACGCTCGGTGGGACGGCCCTCCCAGTACGCCTCGCCGAGCAGCAGGGTGCCGCCCGGTGCCAGCAGCGGACGGACCGCATCGAGGGTCTGCGCCAGCCCGCCGAACGCGTACGCCGCACCGATCGACAGCACCGCGTCGAACCGCTCGACGGCCGTGAACTCCCGTACGTCCAGGTGGTGCAGGCCGATCCGCCGCGCCACGCCCGCCCGCTCGGCGGTCTCCCGGCCCGCCTCCAGCGCCGCCGCAGCGGTGTCCACACCGACCGCGCGCAACTCCGGGAAGGACGCCAACGCCCGCACCAGCCAAGCCGCTTCACCACACCCCAGGTCCAGCAGCCGCCCCGCCGGACAACGCCGCAACTGCCGCTCCAGCAGGCGGTGCACCGACTCGTCCGACAGTGGGGCCGCCACCGGATGGTCGCGATGGGCGATCCGCCCGATCTCCTGACGTTCCATCACCCGAGTATGCCTCTGCGACCGTTCGCTCACTCGGCCCGCTGCGGGTGCGGATACGTCCGGCCCTTCCACGCCGAACCGCGGCCGCGCCAGTGCTGGACGGCCGAGTCGACCGTCATCAGCAGGTACAGCAGCGCCGTGAACGGCAGCAACGGGGCCTCCGCCACCGGCCGGCCGTAGTAGCGCAGCATCGGCGCGTACGTCCCCGCCATCACCGCCCACGCCGCCAGCCCGGCCCCCGCCGTCCACCAGGCGCCCGCCAGCACGCCGGCGACCGCGGCGACCGGCGGCACCAGGTAGACCAGCGCCAGGCCGACCACCGTGCCGACCAACAGAAGCGGCGAATAACGGAGTTGGGCATAAGCGCTGCGCGACACCATCCGCCACAGCGGCGACAGCCCCGGGTAGGGCCGGACCGAGTCGACCCGATCGGCGAGACCCAGCCAGGTCCGCCCCCCGGACCGCTTCACCGCCCCGGCGAGCGACACGTCGTCGATCACCGCACCCCGGATCGCCGCCACCCCGCCCGCCCGCTCCAATGCCTCCCGCCGCACCAGCGAACAGCCCCCGGCCGCAGCGGCGGTCCGGGCACCCGGACGGTTCGAACGGCGGAACGGGTACAGCTGCGCGAAGAAGTACACGAACGCCGGGACGACCAGCCGCTCCCACCCGGACGCCACCCGCAGACGCGCCATCTGCGACACCAGGTCCAGCCCGTGCGACTCGCCCGCCGCGACCAGCGCCCGCAACGAGCCCGGCCGGTGCGCGATGTCGGCGTCCGTCAGCAGCAGCCACTCCGCGCCGCCCGCTCGCTCCACGCCGTGCCGCAGCGCCCACAACTTCCCCGTCCACCCCTCCGGGAGCGGCGGCGGAGTGGTCACCTCCAGCGGCAGCCCGGGCGCGGCGGCGGCCAGCTCCCGCGCCAACTCGGCCGTCCCGTCCGTACTGTGATCGTCCACCAGCACCACCCGCGCCCGGCCCGGATACTCCTGCGCCAGCAGACTCGGCAGCGACAACGGCAGCACACCCGCCTCATCCCGCGCCGGCACCACCGCCACCACCTCCGGCCACCGCGACGGCTCCGCACCCCCGCGCGGCAACCGCTGATCGGTCCGCCAGAACCCGCCGTGACACACCGCCAGCCACACCCACACCAGCAGCGCCACCACCGACACCCACCACAGGACGGTCACCCCCGCAGTCTGCCCCAGCCGGGCAACGGCGACGACGAGGCGCGACACGGCGTCGCCCGGGTCGTCGCCCGGGTAGTCGCCCGGGTGGTGCGGCGCGTGCGGTGAGAGGGGGGCGGGGGCCGGGGAGGGAAAGCGCTTACCGCTTGCGTCGGCGCGGGAGGAAAGCGCTTACCTGCTGCTTGGGGCGGCACGAGGAGGAGGGGTGGGTAAGCGCTTGCCCGTTCTCGCACCGGCGGCCGGAAAGCGCTTACTCGCTGCCGTTCACGACGGCGCGCGAAGGAGCGGGGAGTCGGGAAAGCGCTTACCCGCTCCTGCCGTGGCCGTTGGAAAGCGCTTACCCGCTGCTGTTCGCGACAGAGCGGCGGCGACTCGGAAGCGGCCGGAAAGCGTTTTCCCAGCCGGCCCGCGAAGCGTCCGGGGGCGTCAGACCGTGGCGCCGAGGAGGAGCTCGCCCTGCGGGTAGTTGAGGGCGGCCGGCTGGAGGGCGGCCGGGCGGCCGGAGTGGAGGACGGTCAGGGTGCCGGCGCCGGGGGCGGGGTCGGCGATGCGGCGGAGGGCCTGCGCGGCGACGGCGTCGGCGGAGCCGTGGAAGCGGGCGGCGGGGGCGGCCAGCGCGGCGGCGATGCGGTCGTCGACCAGCTCGTAGTGGGTGCAGCCGAGGACCAGGTCGGTGGTGGAGGCCGGCGTCCGTTCGGCGGCGTAGGCGATGGCGGCGGCGATCGCGTCCTCGTCGGCGTGCTCGACGGCCTCGGCCAGGCCGGGGCAGGCCACCTCGTGGACCTCGGCGGCACCGCCGAACTCGGCGATCAGGCCGCGCTGGTAGGCGCTGCCGGTGGTGGCGGGGGTCGCCCAGATGGCGACCACGCCGCCCGCCGCGGCGGCGGGCTTGATCGCCGGGACGGTGCCGATCACCGGGATCTCGGGTTCGAACTCGGCGCGCAGCCGCTCCAGTGCGTGCACGGAGGCGGTGTTGCAGGCGACGACCATCGCGTCCAGGGAGTGCGCGGCGGCGGCCCGGGCGCAGGCGAGGGCGTGCTCGGTGATGTCCTCGGGAGTGCGGGGGCCCCAGGGCATGCCGTCGGGGTCGCAGGAGATGACCAGGTCCGCGTCCGGGCGCAGGCGGCGCAGCGCGGCGGTGGCGGCGAGCAGTCCGAGTCCGGAGTCCACGAGGGCGATCTTCACGAGCAACGACTCTACCTCCTGACCGGCCCGGACCCCGGTCCGGTCGGATGCGGCCCGTCCGCCCCGGCGCACCGGTCGAACGCGTGCAAAACACCTGCTCGGAGGTCGCCCGGCGCGCTGGTCGGCCAGGGGCGGAGGGGGCGCCTGGCGGCGGCCGGTGGTGGCGGCACCGCCGGCAAGGACGGTGCTCGCTCCGGGCCCGGCCTCCTGTCCGAGGCCGGGAAGACGGCGATCGCCGACGCTAGTGCCTGCCGCAGACAGGGGCCCAACCCGGGGGCGATCCCGGCCCCGGGACGGCCGACTTCCGCCGTGTCGACGGCGGCTCCCGGGAGCGCCGGTGCGAGCTGTGGTTCCGCCTGCGGCGCGAGCGGCCGGCGAACTGCGCGCCGCGTTCCCGCACGTCCGTCCCGTCGCGGCCGAGGGAGAGGTGGCCGCTCGCCCGGTGCCACCTCGGCCGAGCCGTACGCGGCCCGGCAGCGGGGCATGGCGGGGGCGACCTACGGGCGACCGGCCAGAGTGGCGCGGACGGTGCTGGTGGACACCCCGCGCACGGGGGCTGAGGACGGACCGGCGCGGGGGTGGCTGGGGTGGCCGGCTGATCCTCTTGCGATAGGCAGGTAAACACCTGCATGATGGAGGGGTGAGTCCGGAACCGATCCCCGCCGCCCCGATGGACGCGGTGTTCAAGGCCCTCGCCGACCCGACCCGCCGGGCGCTGCTCGACCGGCTGCGGGTCCGTGACGGGCAGACGCTGCGGGAGTTGTGCGAGGAGGTGGCGATGGCGCGGCAGTCCGTGACCCAGCACCTGGACCTGCTGGTGGCCGCACGGCTGGTCACCGTGGTCCGCCGGGGCCGGGAGCGGCTCCACTACCTCAACCCCGGGCCGATCCAGGAGATCGAGCAGCGGTGGATCGCCGACTTCGACCGTCCCCGGCTGGCCGTCCTCGGCGGGATCAAACGACAGGCAGAACAGGAGAACGCCATGAGCAGCGCATCCGAGACCGGTACTGCCCCGACCGTCCCGACCTACGTGTACGCCACCTACATCCGGGCCACTCCGGAACAAGTGTGGAAAGCGCTTACCGACGCCGAGTTGACGGCCCGCTACTGGGGCCACGCCAATGTCTCCGACTGGCAGGCCGGATCGACCTGGGAGCACCGCCGCACCGACGGTTCCGGCAAGGTCGACGTCACCGGCCGGGTGCTGGCCGCCGAGCCGCCGACCCGGCTGGTGATCACCTTCGAGGACCGGCCCGACCTGTCCGCCCAGGAGGAGGCGGCCACCGTCACCTTCCTGATCGAGCCGTACGAGGACATCGTCCGACTGACCGTCACCCACGAGAAGCTGCGCGACCGCACCGCGCTGCGGGCGATCTCGCACGGCTGGCCGGCCGTCCTCGCCAACCTGAAGTCGCTGTTGGAGACGGGCGAGACGCTGCCGCAGGCGCCGTGGGAGATGGCCCCCACCGAGAGTTGAGCAACCGCTCCCGCACGCCCCAGCAAGCCCGAGCACGAGCACGAGCCGAGCCGGCCACCCGAAGCGGCGCCATCGAGGTCGCCGCCGTCGCAGAAGGGCACCACGGATGTACGACACCGCTCCGCTCCACCGCGCCTACCGGGAGGTGGTCGCCGCCGCCGAGGAGGTGTCCGGCGCCGAGCCCGCCGCCCTCCCCGCCGGGGAGTGGGACGCCGAACAGGTGCTGGCCCACCTCGGGCTGGTCACTGCCGGCGCGTTGGCGGCAGTGGCCGCTGTCGCCGCCGGGTCGGCCGCCACGTTCGACAACCGGATCTCCCAGGACGCCTGGGCGCTCCGCCGGGTGATCGACCGGGCCAGCGGCGGCCCGGAGTTGCGTCGCCGGGTCGCCGCCCAGGGCGAGGCGCTGTGCGCGTTCGCGGCGTCGCTCGGCGCCCAGGAGCTGGAGGCTCCGCTGCCGACCCTGCTGCTCTCGCACGGCGAGCCGGTCTTCGAGGGCGCCATGACGATCCGCCAACTGCTGGACGGCCTGGCCGCCGGCGAGCTGCCCGCGCACGCGGCCCAGCTCCGCGCGACGGCCGTCCCGACCGTCCCGACCGTCCCGACCGGGCCCGCCGCCGACGCGGCAGTCGGCACGGTCCCGCAGGTCCCCGTGCCCTGAGCCCCGGCCGGGTGCCGGCCACGGCAGGGCCGCGTCTTGGCCGTCGCCGTCGTCGCGGCCCGTCCGCGCGGGCCTGCTCCGCCCGACCGACGGTGCGGTGGCGGTCGGGCCGCGTCGTTCGGGGCGGGCCGGGGCGGGTGTCGATGCTTGCGGTGTCGCCGGTCGGGCGCTCGCGCTGACCGCCGTGTTCGCCGCCGTCCAGGCGTTCGATCCCGGCCTCGGCCCGGCCGGGATGCCCGCGTTCCTGCCGAGGGCGGCCTGCTGTCCCACCTGGCACCGGCCGACTGCGTCCACGCGGTGGGTCGGACGTGCGTCCGTGCGCTGGGTGGGACAGACACCGTCCGTCCCACCCGGCACCGCCCCACCGGCATCGCCCCACCGGCACCGTCCCACCGGCACCGTCCCACCGGCACCGTCCCTCCGGCACCGCCCGACCGGCCGGAGCCCGGCCGGTCACCCCGGACGTCGTGCGGCCCGCGATCCGGCGGCCGCCCCGTCCGGGGCCCGGCGTCGGACAGGCGAACCGTTACGCCTGCGCGCCCAGCAGACGCTGAACCGCCGGCTCCAGGCCGGACAGGATGGTGTCGAACCGGCGGGTGGAGGTGGTGGAGTCCACCTGGAGGCGGCTGATCCGCAGCGGGTGGGCCGGCAGCCGGGGGCCGAGCCGGTGGTCGGACAGGAATCCCAGCCGGTAGCCGAGCTGGCGCAGCACCGCGTCCGCCCGCTCGTCGAAGCCGCCGTCCGGGTAGGCGAACGCGGACGGCGCCTCGCCCAGCCAGCGGGTCAGCGCCAGGTGCGCGCCCGCGATCTCCGCGCGCACCGTCGCCTCGTCGCAGCGGCGCAGCGACGGGTGCCCCAGCGTGTGGTTGCCGACCGTGACGTCCGCCTCGCGCAGCGCCCGCAGGTCCTCCGGGCGCAGCTGCTCCTGGGCCGGCGGCCGACGGGACGCGGAGACCCGCAGCTCGGCCAGGCTGCGCCGGCGGTCCGGGTCGGGCAGCGCCTTGAGCAGCGCCAGCACCCGGGCCGGGTCGCCGCCGCGCGGCAGCAGCCTGGCCCGGCCGCCGTGCCGGGCCAGGAACGCGGCCTCGTGCCACCAGAACGGCTTCTCGGTGCCGACCAGCTCGGCGATCACGAACGCCGCCGCCGGGATCCGGCGCGCCACCAGCTCCGGCAGGGCGTGCCGCAGCACCGTCCGGTCGGGGTCGTCGAAGGTCACCAGTACCGAGCGCGGCGGCAGCGGCCGGCCCGCGGCCAGCGACCGTTCCACGTCCTGCACCGACACGGGGGTGGCCAGCCGGCGGAGCCGGTCGAGCTGCGCGCCGAACGACCGCGGGTCGGTGATGCCGTGGTAGGCGAGCACGGCCAGCCGCTGCGCGGCGCGGGCCCGGAACAGCGGCTGGGCCGGACTGAACCGCAGCCAGCTGCTGCGGTCCCGTGGCTGGGACGGCGCGGCGGCGACCGCGGGCACGGCGGCAGGCTGGGGCGGGGCGCAGACGGCGGCAGCGGTGGTGGCGTACGACACGGTTCCCCCCTCGGTCGCCGGCATGCGGCGTGGCGGTACCGTCGGCAGGCGGAGCCCGGCCTCCGACCCCGGGCGCGGCGGCTCCGCTCCCGAGTGATCTAGCCCGCGGCGGGTACTCCCAATCCCGCTCGTCGGACGGCTCCTGGATCGCTCAATGTAGTGGAGACCACCGAGGCCCCGGGATGGTTGTACGGCGGACGGCGAGATTTCGCGGGCAGCTCCGAACGGCCGTCCGGAACCGTCCGAACGGCCGGACGAACGCACTCCGGAAGCCTCCGGCCGGCGGTCCGCGCCCGGTCCCGCCCGCCCCGGCGGAGGGCGGTGGGACGGCCGCCGGGGCTCCGCGCCAGGGTCCAAGGGCCGTGGTCCGGTGTCCGGGGCCGGGTTACCGTGGAAGGCATGGCAGACACCCCCCGTGACCGCGCCGCTACGCGCCGGTCCACCGTGTTCGGCGGCTGCGCGCTGCGCCGCCACCAGCTGCTGCTGTCCCTGGTCGGCCTGGGCTGCGTGGCGCTCGGCATCGTGGTGGCCGTGCTCGTCCCGGAGGGCGACGGCCCGGCGTGGGTGATGGCGGTGGTCGGCTGCCTCGCCGCCGGCGTGCTGCTGCTGGTCCGGATCGGCCTGGCCCTGCTGCGCCCGGGCGGCCGCGCCACCCCCTGACGTCCTCCCGCCGGCGTCCTCCCTGCCCGCGGTCCGGTCGGCCCGATGCCCTCGGGAGATCACCGGACGACCGGAATGCGGTCGTCTGACGGACAGCTCCGGTCAGATCGGCTGATTTTCGGCCTACCTCCGCACTTCTTTCACGTTTCCACGGCACTGGAAGCACACTTCCCCCTACTGTGAAATGCATCGCCCGCGGCAGCCGCGGGCCGGGGGAGTCATCAGGGGCGGTGCGGGGGCGCCGCGAGGGGGAGTCATGGCGACCACTGCCGGTGCCGCCACAGGTATCAGGACGAAGGTCAAACAGCAGCTGGCCCGCGCCGTCGGCCGCGTTCCCGGCGAGGGCGCCACCGCTCTCATCTACCACCGGATCGGCGGCGGCACCGCCGACGAACTCGACCTCGCCACCGCGGACTTCACCGCCCAGGCCGACCTGCTCGCCGAGCTCCCGCCCGGCCGCGTGGTCTCGCTGGACACCGCCACCGACCGGCTCGAAGCCGGCCTGCGCACCCCCAGCACCGTCCTCACCTTCGACGACGGCTTCGCCGACACCTACGACACCGCCTGGCCGATCCTCCGCGAGCGCGGCCTGCCGTTCACCGTCTACCTGGCCAGCGGCATGGTCGGCGGTCCGATGCGCTGGGAGGGCTCCACCGCCAAGGGCGCCCCCGCCACCGGACTCGACTGGGACCAGTTGCGCGAGATGACCGCCTCCGGGCTGTGCACCGTCGCCAACCACACCCGCAGCCACGCCCGCCCCGCGCTGCTCACCACCACCGAACTCGACGCCTGCGGCGACGACGTCGAGGAACACCTCGGCACCCGCCCGCGCCACTTCGCCTACACCTGGGGCACGCCCGTCCCGCACATGGACGCCGCGCTCAGGGCCCGCTTCCGCACCAGCGCCACCGGCCGGGTCGGCCGGAACCTGCCCGGCTTCGACCCGGTCCGGTTCCACCGGGTCCCGGTCCGCCGCACCGACCCGATCGACTTCTTCCGGGCCAAGCTGTACGGCCGGCTGATCCCCGAACGCGCCTACGCCCGGATCGTCGCCACCGCGAAGGCGGTGGGCGCCCGTGCCTGACCGGCTGCCCCTGCGGCTGCGCGGCGAGGACGGACGCCCCCTTCGGGTCGCCCACCTCACCACCGTCGACATGTCGCTGCACCTGCTGCTGGCCACCGAACTCGCCGTCGACGTCGCACACGGCCTGGCGACGTACGGCCTCAGCGCCCCCGGCCCGTACCGGCGGCGGATCGAGCAACTCGGCGTCCAGCACCGCCCGCTGCCCTCGCTCACCCGCGCCTGGCAGCCCGCCGCCGACCTCGCCGCCGCCCGCGAACTGCTCGCTGCACTGCGCGAGATCCGGCCCGACGTGCTGCACACCCACAACCCGAAGACCGGCGTCCTCGGCCGGATCCTCGGCCGGCTCGCCCGCGTCCCGGTCGTCGTCAACACCTGCCACGGACTGTGGGCGCAGGCCCACGACCCGCTCGCCAAACGCCTGTTGGTGCTCGGCGCCGAAGCCTTCGCCGCCCGGTTCTCGCACGCCGAGCTGTACCAGAACGCCGAGGACCACCGCACCCTCGCCCGCTGGGGCGTCCCCGCGCACCGCGCCCGCGTGGTCGGCAACGGCGTCGACCTCGACCGCTTCCCCGCACCCGGCCCCGCCCGGGACGAGCTGCGCACCCGGCTCCGCAACCGCCTCGGCGTACGGGACGACGAACTCCTGGTCGGCGGAGTCGGCCGGCGGGTCGCCGAGAAGGGCATCCGCGAGTACGCCGAAGCCGCCCGCGCCCTCGCCGGCAAGGCCCGGTTCGTCTGGATCGGACCCGACGACCCCGACAAGCCCGACGCGCTGCGCGCCGCCGAAGCCGGACTCGAATTCCTCGGCAGCCGCGACGACATGCCCGCCGTCTACGCCGCGCTCGACGTCTTCGTGCTCCCCTCCTACCGGGAAGGCTTCTCCCGCTCCGCCATGGAGGCCGCCGCCAGCGGCCTGCCCATGGTGCTCAGCGACATCCGCGGCTGCCGCGAGATCGGCGTCCACGACCGGGACCTGCTGCTCGCCCCCGCCGCCGACGCCGCCGCCCTGACCGCCGCGCTCGACCGGCTCCTCACCGAACCGTCCCTGCGGATACGCCTGGGCGCGGCGGCCCGCCGCCGCGCCCTCGACCAGTTCGACCAGCGCACCGTCGCCCGGATCTCCCTGGAGACCTACGCCGCCGTCGCCCGCCGACGCGGACTGCCCTGGACCACCGACTGACCCGGCGCCACCCGCACCACCGTCACGAGCACCGCAGCACCGCAGCACCGTCACCGCGCCACCCCGGCACGGCCGTCCGGCGCGCCGCCGGCCGCCCCCGCACGGGCCCGGCGCGACCGCACGGCACCACACCACACCACGACGCACCGAAGACCCAGTTGGGGGAGAAATGAAGCGAGGGGGGGACCTCGCGGTCACCGCACTGGCCGGGATCATCGCCGTCCCGCTCGGTCTGGTGATCGCCCTGCTGATCCGCGCCACCATGGGCGGACCGGTGATCTTCCGGCAGACCCGCTCCGGCCGCCACGGCCAGGAGTTCAGCATCCTCAAGTTCCGCACCATGCGCGACAAGCACGACGAGGACGAACCCGACGCCCCGCGCATCACCCGCCTCGGCGCCCTGCTGCGCCGCACCAGCCTCGACGAACTCCCGCAGCTGTGGAACGTCGTCCGCGGCGAGATGGCCGTCATCGGACCCCGCCCCACGCTGCCCGAACAGGTCGTCCACTACTCGCCCCGCCAGCGCGGCCGCCTCGCCGTCCGCCCCGGCCTCACCGGCTGGGCCCAGATCCGCGGCCGCAACTCCATCACCTGGCCCGAACGGATCGAACTCGACCTCTGGTACATCGAACACCGCAGCCTGCTGCTCGACCTGCGGATCCTCGCCGGCACCGCCCGGATGCTGCTGCGCCCCACCGGCATCACCGCCGCCGGCGGCGTCAACCCCGGCTTCCCGGTCCCCGCCGAGGCGCCCGCCCCGGCCCAGTCCGCCGCGCGGATCGTGCTGCCCCGGCAGGCCACCGCGACCGCGCCCCGGCTGGCCCGGGAGGAACTGCGCGGCTGACGGAACGATTCGCCCGGGCGGCGGCGGGGCGTCCCGCGGCCGCCCGGTCTGCCGTAGGGTCCGGAACGGGCGGGCCGCGGAGCCCGCCTGACGGTGTGTCGGTCGGCGAACGGGAGTGGGACGGATGCTGTGGATCGCGGGCGCCGGGGGAGTCGGCCGGGAGGCGCTGGACGTGGCGATCGCGGCGGGCGTGCCGGTCGCCGGGTTCCTGGACGAGCGGCTCGCCGGGGAGCGGGTCCGCGGCCTGCCGGTCCGCACACCGGCCGAACTCCCCTCCGGCGCGCCCTACCTGATCGGGATCGCGGACCCCGCCGTGCGGGCCCGCCTGGCCCGACTGCTGGACGCGGCGGGCGGCCGGGCCACGACACTCGTCCACCCGCGGGCGATCGTCGCGCCCGAGACCGAACTCGCCGCCGGCTGCCTGGTGATGGGCGGCGCGCACGTCTCCAGCAGCGTCACCCTCGGCCCGCACAGCCAGGTCCACTACAACGCCACCGTCGGCCACGACGCCCGCCTCGGCGCCCGCGTCACCGTCTACCCCGGCGCCAACGTCTCCGGCGCGGTCCTGCTGCACGACGACGCCACCGTCGGCTCCAACGCCGTCGTCCTGCAGGGCCGAACCGTCGGACCCGCCGCCTTCGTCGGCGCCGCCGCCGTCGTCACCCGCGACGTCCCCGCACACACCACCGTCATCGGCGCCCCGGCCCGCCCCCTGGGCTGACGCCCGCCTGCGCCCGGGGGAGCGGCCGGCCGCGTAGGGTCGACGGCATGGGAATTCCTGTGTTTCTGGCCGAACTGCGCGAGCTGGTGGGCCATCGGGCGCTGTGGCTGTCCGCGGTCACCCTGGTGGTGGTGGACGAGGACGGGCGTGTGCTGCTCGGCCGACGGGCGGACAACGGACGGTGGGCGCTGATCGGGGGGATCATCGACCCGGGCGAGCAGCCGGCGGACGCGGCCGTGCGGGAGTGCCTGGAGGAGACGGGGGTGACGGTCCGCCCGGAGGCGCTGGCCTCGGTGACCGTCTCGCCGGTGATCGACCACCCGAACGGCGACCGCGCCCAGTACCTCGAACTGACCTTCCGCTGCCGCCCGTTGGCGGGAGAGGCACGGGTCAACGACGACGAGTCGCTGGAGGTCGGCTGGTTCCACCCCGACGCGCTGCCGGAGGTGGACGCGTCCGTCCAGGAGCGGATCAAGCTGGCGCTGGCCGGAGACACCGCGACGCACTTCGAGCCGCCCCGGCCGTAGCCCGCCGCCCCGGGGCGCGCCCGCGAGGAGACGCCCGCGACGGTCGGCGTGGCCGTTGGGGGCCCGTTCGCGTCCCGCTAGCTGCCGCCGAGCACGACGCGGTAGACGATCGTGGCGCCGTCGGTGCTCACCTCGGTGCAGAGGTCGCGGCGGTCCAGCAGCCAGCCGTTCGCCTCGCACCGCTGCCGGGGCCGGAGCCGGGCGGCGGCGGCCGCGGTCGGCACGTCGGGCGGGCCCGCCAGGTAGAGCGTGCGCCAGCAGGTGGCGCCGTGGCCGTTGCCGCAGTCCATGCCGGTGTCGAGGACCGTGTAGCCGGGCGGCGGGGCCGGCACGGCCCGGGCGGACGGGAGTTGGGCCTCGTGGAAGGCCACGAGCGCCAGCAACGGGGTCGCGGTGAGGACGAGCACCAACTGGCCGTGGAAGGCGACGCCCGCAGCCCGGAGCCAGCCGGTCGGCCGCTCGGTGCGCGGGCCGGCGATCCGCCGGTCCAGCCACAAGCCGGCCAGGACGGCGAGTTCGGCGACGGGCGTGTAGAGCAGGTAGAGCTCGAACTCGCTCCGCGGGTGCAGCCGATCGAACGCCACCGCGACCACCAGCGCCAGCCAGAGCAGCAGCGCGGCGGCGACGGATGCCCGGAGCGGCGTCGACCGGGCCCGCAGCAGCCAGTGGGCGACCGGCAGCAGCGCGAACAGCACCCCGACGACGGCCCACACCACGATCCCCATACCCGACACCCTTCCCGGCGCCGGACACCGGCAGCCCGGGAAGTCGGACGCCCGGGAACCGGTCGCCGGTTCCGGCACGGAGCGCCCGCCCGGCCGCTCGATCCACACCGGGCGCCGGAGAGAGGGGGCGTCCCGGAAGCCCTGGCCGCCCCGGCGGGCTCAGAGCGTCCGGAACCAGTCCGCCGTGCGCCGCAGGCCCTCCGCCAGCGGGACCGGCCGGACCTCCGGGAACAGCTCGCGCAGCCGGGAGTCGTCGGCCTGGGAGTCCCGGACGTCCCCCGGCCGCGGGTCGACGTGCTCGGCGGCGACCGGCCCGCCCAGCGCCTCGCCCATCAGCGCGATCAGCTCCAGCAGCGTGGTGCGGGTGCCGAACGCCAGGTTCACCGGCTCGGCGCTGACGACCCGTCGCAGGACGGCCTCGGCGAGCACCTGGGCGACCGTCCCGACATAGGTGAAGTCGCGGCTCTGCAGCCCGTCCCCGTGCACCGTCACGGGCCGGCCGTGCAGCGCCGCGTCGAGGAAGGCCGGCACCACGGCGGCGTACGCGTGCCCGGCGGGCTGGAGCGGGCCGAAGACGTTGAAGAAGCGCAGCGGGAGCACGCCCAGGCCGTAGCAGTGGTGGTACGCGCCGAGGTAGGCCTCGGTGGCGAGCTTGGAGACCGCGTACGGGCTCATCGGCGCGGTGCGCATCGACTCCCGCTTCGGCAGCTCCCGGTTGGCGCCATACACCGACGACGAGGACGCCGCCGCCACGTACGCCCCGCCGGCCCGGCGGGCCGCCTCCAGGACCTCCAGGGTGCCGGTGGCGTTCGCGTGGTGGCTGGCCAGCGGCGCCGCCACCGACCGCGGCACCGACGGCAGCGCCGCCAGGTGGACCACCGCGTCCGCGCCGGCGAACGCCGCGTCCAGCAGCGCCGGATCGAGGATCGTGCCCTCGAACAGCGTGACGTCCACCCCCGCGAGGTTGGCCTTGCTGCCGGTGGACAGGTCGTCCACCACCCGGACCTCCGCCACCTCCGGACGGGCCGTCAACTCCCGGGCCAGATTGGCCCCGATGAACCCGGCCCCACCGGTGATCACCACTCGCATCGACGCACACCACCCCTTCGCCGGGCCCGGGGATCCCCCCACCGGGCCGATGGCCAGACTCTAGCCGCGGCCACCTGCCCACCGGACCGGAAACCCGCCCGGCGCGGCCGGAACCCGCCCATCGGCCAGGACGCCTACGACGACCGGCCGACCCGGCCCTCAGCGCTTCGGCCGACGCGCGGTCTCCTCCGCCGCGTCCAGCACCGCCGCCAGGTCGCCGCCCGCCGTCGCGGTCGCCACCGCCGCCGCCGCCCCCTCCACGAACGGCGCGTCCGCGAACCGGACCGGGAACGGCAGGCCGTGCTCGTCGGCGTCGGTCAGCAGCGCGAGCACCGTCTCCACCGCGCCGTTCAGGTCGCACAGCACCACCACGCCGTGGCCCTGGTCGACCCGGCGGGCGGCCGTCGCCACCAGCACCGCACTGGTGCCCAGGCCGTCGGCGATCGAGCCGCCGGTCGAGGCGACCGGAGCCGGATCGTCCGACTCCGCCACCGCCAGGGCCAGCGCCCGCACCGCGTCCGCCACCTCGTGGGAGTGCGAGACCAGCACCACGCCCACCCGCCCGTGCCCGGTCGGCCGCGAGGGCCGCGGCACCGTCGGCGTCGGCGCGGTCACCGTGCCCGTGGCGGCGCCCACCGGCGGGGCCGACGGCGCGGTGGTGATCGGGATGACGTCGGCGCGGCTGCCGTCCCGCTGGTCCATCGGCTGCTCCCGGTGCGTGGCTGACTGCTCGTCACCCATCCCTACCCCGAACGGACCCCGGCGGCCTGCCTTTAGCACAGGTGTCGGCCGGACACGGCCGGATCGGA
The DNA here is from genome assembly GCF_042734615.1 of Kitasatospora sp. NPDC059646. Lineage (NCBI taxonomy): Bacteria > Bacillati > Actinomycetota > Actinomycetes > Kitasatosporales > Streptomycetaceae > Kitasatospora > Kitasatospora sp. NPDC059646. Next base: position 66,185 of record NZ_JBHWDS010000026.1, on the reverse strand, counting down.
CCATCTCCACCACCCGCGGGGCAGACCCGGCGCGAACCGCCGACCCGGCCGCCCGCCGTCGCTACGCTGGCCACTCGGAAAACACCCCGGCAGCGGACGGAGCGGCACGATGGCGGCACAGGCGGCGGACCGGCGCAAGATCGAACTGGATGTCAGCGGCGCCGAGTGGCAGTCCGCGGGCGACGACCCGAACGGCGTGCAGATCGCCTTCGTCGACGGGTACATCGCGATGCGCAACGGCGCGGAGCCGGACGGCCCGGCGCTGATCTTCACCCCCGCCGAATGGCGGGCCTTCGTGCTCGGCGCCCGCGACGGCGAATTCGACCCGAACCGGCAGCCGGCGGGCTGAAACCCGCACCGCGGGGGCCGAAATCGGTACCAGCCGGGCCGAATCGGCCGCACCCGCGCCGAAATCGGCCGCACGGGGCCGGAATTCGGCCGTTCCCGCCGCGACCGGTACGCCCGGACTGCCCTGATCCGCGCCCGTCGAAACCGCTCGGGAAGGTGACGGGCGGGCATACGCCGAGGTTACAAAAGAGTTCTGATGGGCCGAAACTTGTTGACTGCTCGACAAGCCTGCCAGAGAGTAAGAGCAGGCAGACGCCGTGCCGACCGCCCCCACGCGGTCCGGCACGGCGCCCGCTTGTGCTGCCCGTCACCGGCGCCGATGACGGGCCCTCCCACCCTGGACCGCACGGAGTGCGGCAGCCGTCGCAACGGGAGCAGGCCCGACCGGGAAGAGCTACCTCCCGAGAGGGCCGAGACCCGGATTCCGCACGCCCCCACGCGGCGGTGATCCGGGCAAGGTCCGCGAACGCGACGGCTGAGGGCCTCGCGGACCTGGCTCGGTATTCCATATGGCTTTGTGTCTGCCGCTTCGACCGGGACCCCGACCGCTCAGGCGCTGCCGCGTCGACCGCAGGCTCCCGCAACGGTGAAGACCCATTGAATCAGCAAATGGTGCTTGTGAGTTCACACGACCGCGTGCGCAGTGAGGGAATGCGCGCAAGGCACGCTGCGACAAACCGCCCCCTGTGGATCTCGCCCGGGGCGGCCGTCGTGCTGAACCGAACGTAGCCCGGACGGTTGCTCAGAGTCAACATTGGTCCCTGAGCGTAGATCCCGGCCTGATCGCGGACCCGCTCACCGGCCCCGGCCCACCGGGCACGTACGATGGGCCCATGTCATTTCTCCGCCGTCGCTCCGGACAGCCCGCCGGCCCGGACTTCGACGTCCTGGCGATGGACCCGGGCGATTGGCCCGGCCTGTTCGGGGCCATGATCATGGCCGGTACGGACGGCTCCTGCCAAGGCATTTTCCTGCGCTACGACCTGCTCGGCGGCCGCGGCCCGGCCATGCTGATCGGCAACGTCCCGCAGGGCTCACCCGCCCGCGACAGCGAGGACGGCGTGCCGTTCGAGGTCCGCCAACTGCTCGCCGCCCTGGAGAACGACGAGCCGGTGGAGTTCGTCTCCGCCGAGGACTTCCCGGTCATGCTCGGCGACGACCTGCTGATCGTCCGGAAGGTCAAGGTCAGCGAAGGCCGCCTGTACTGCTCCCAGTTCGGGCGCAGCGACGACGTCCAGGTCACCATCGCCTCCTGGGACCGACCGATTTCGGACGACCTCTACCAGCTCCTCAAGCCGCTTCCGGCGGAGATGTTCCAGCAGGACTAGGCACCCGATGCCCCGGCCGCTGCTGCTCACCCGCCGCCTGCACGTGGACCTCCGGCGCACCGCCGGCGCGGCCTGTCCGGCGTCCTGAACCTCCCAGAGACAGGACCGCCCGACCGACCACGCCCGCCCGGAGGCCCGCCGCCATGCCCCGCATCCCCGCGCACACCCCCGCCGCCGAACCCGCGACCGACGCACCGGCGGCGGTGACCCCCCTCGACCGGCTGCCCCGGGTGGTCGACCTGCTCGCCGCCCGCGCCGCCGAACACGACCGCGACGGCACCTTCCCCTACCAGGGCGTCGAAGCCGTCCACGAAGCCGGACTGCTCACCCTGACGGTCGGTCAGCGCTACGGCGGGCCCGGCGCCGGACTCGCCGACACCGTCCGGGTCCTGGCCCGACTCGGCCGCGGCGACGCCTCCGTCGCCCTGCTCGCCGCCCACACCCTGCTGCACCACGCCGAACAGGCCAGGACCGCGCCCTGGCCCGCCGCGCTCTACCGGCGGCTGCTCACCGAGTCCCGCCGCGGGCCCGCCCTGGTCGGCACCCTGCGCGGCGAACCCGGCCGCCCGCCCGCCGTCACCGCCCACTGGCACGGCGACGCCTGGCGGCTCACCGGCCGCGCCGCGCACTGTCCCGGCGCCGAGGCGCTCGCCTGGCTCGCCGTCGAGGCCCGCACCGAGGAACAGCAGCCCCGCACCGGCACGTTCCTGGTCCGCGCCGACAGCCCCGGGCTCGAGATCGACCCCGCCGCCGACCAACTCGGCCTGCGCGCCGCCGCCGGCCACGACGTCCTGCTGGACGGCGCCCGGGTCGGCACCGACGCCGCCCTGCTGCCCCGCGGCGCCGCCCCGGCCGGCGGCCGCCCGCTCACCGCGGCCTGGCGCCAACTCGCCCTCACCGCCGTCCTGCTGGGCACCGCCCGGGCCGCCCTCGACTGGTCCGCCGGCCGCCTGCGCGGCAGCACCGCGCACCGCCGGCCGATCGGCGAACTCGACGCCCGGCTCACCGGCGCCGAGGAACTGGTGCACGGCCTCGCCGCCCGCACCGACGCCGACCCGGCCGCCGCCGACCGCGCGCCCACCGTCCAGCTGCTGGCGGCCCGCACCGCCGCCGACACCGTCCAGCAGGCCCTCACCCTCACCGGCAGCGCCGGCCTCGACCGCCGCCACCCGCTGGAGCGCCACCTGCGCGACACCCTCAGCCTGCGCACCCAACTGCCCGCCGAGGACGCCGTCCTGGACGCCCTCGGCGAAGCACTGCTGGGCGGCTGACCGGCCGTCAGCGGGTCCCGACCGCCGCACGGACCGCGCGGCGGGCCAGCGCCGCGTCGTCGTACAGCCGGCGGATCATGATCCGCTGCTCCTCGCCCGCACCCGGGAGGTCGTGCAGCCGCAGTTCGCGCATCAGCACCAGGGTCAGGTTCACCAGGAACGCGTCCCGGGCCAGGGTGCCGCCGGACTGCGCGAGTTGGCTGATCTGGCGGCGGGCCGCCGTGTCGCCGGACAGCACGCTCCACAGCACCGCCAGGTCGTAGCCCGGCAGGTACCAGCCGGCCTGCTCCCAGTCCACCAGGACCGGACCGGACGGCGCCAGCAGCATGTTGCCCAGCAGCGCGTCGCCGTGGCACAGCTGCCACGGCACCGAGGACAGCCCGTGCAGCAGGCCGCGCAGGTCGCCCGCGTCCCGGTCGGTCAGCAGGCCCAGCGAGTGGAACCGGGTGATCTCCGTCTGGTAGTCCATCGGCTTGCCGAACACGTCCGTCGGAGGCCGCCACAGGTTCAGCGTGCGCACCGCGCCGAGCACCGCCCGCACCTCGCCCGGCGTCGGCGCGTTCACCGGGTGCCGCTCACGGGCCGCCGGACGGCCCGGCACCCGCTCCAGCACCAGCACGCAGCGGTCGTGGTCCGCCGCCACCAGCCGCGGCAGCCGCACCGGCGGACGGTGCCGCACGAACGCCCGGTACACCGCCACCTCGTGGTGGAACCGCTCCACCAGCAGCTCCGCCTGCGCACTGCGCAGCGCCCCCGGCGCCAGGCACTTGGCCACCACCGGCGCCCGGCCGATGGTGCCCGCGACCAGGATGTGCCGGCTGCCCTCCCGGAGCACCTGGCGCGGCAGGAACGCGGGACATATCCGCGCGACGTTGGCCAGCACCGCACGCACCGCCGGAGTCTGCAGCGCGGCCGGATCCACCCGGTCCACGAACGCCTCCCCGCCCCGGCCCGGCATCGGACGACCGAGCCGGCCGAGCTGCTCCGGCAGCGGACGGGTCACCAGAGTGGTGCGCCCGCGCGGGTCGCGCACCTCCGTCCCGCGCGGAGCGGGCCGTCCCGCGCCGGCGGTCGGGGGGCGCAGACCGGGACGTGAAGGGCGCGCGGCCGCGCCGTCCACCCCGGTCGGGGCTGTCGGGCGGGTACCGGTGCTGGCTGTGGAGTACATGGGCGGGTGAGGGTCCTTCCTTGACCGGCGGCAGAGCGTCAGAGGCCCGGGCGATGCTGGGGTCGGGCCGCCGGGTGGGTCGCGGGCGCCGGGCACGGAGCCGGACCGCCGAACCGCCCGCATCCTGGGGAAATGCGTCCGGTCCGACCGCCGTGCCATGCCCGGTGCCCCCGCGCCACCCGGTCGCGCCACCCCCCGCACCGCTCATCCGGGACCGGCACCTGACGGGCCGTCGGGTGGACATCCGGGCCGGTCGGTGGCCGTCCCGAAGCGAAGTCGGGGTGGCGCACATCTACCTGACACCCGATCGGCACTGGCACACCATCTGGCGGACCCTGGCGAACCCTGGCGAATGGGCTTCTGGCATGTGACAGAGCCACTAGGGTTTTTCCCAGCCGAGGAACCTGGGGGCTTCAGTTGAGCAGGGGGCCGAACACCAGACTGGCCGACCACTTCGCCCTGACCGGATGGTCCAAGGGAGAGCTGGCGAGGCTGGTCAACCGGCGGGGAGCGGCACTGGGCGAGCAGCAGCTGTCCACCGACACCTCCCGGGTTCGGCGCTGGATCGAGCAGGGCGAAATCCCGCGCGACCCGGTGCCGAGGGTGCTGGCCGCCGTGTTCACCGAGCGGCTCGGCCGTGTCGTCACCACCGAGGACTTAGGTCTCGAACGACACCGGCCCACCAGGTCCGGCAGCACGGCACCACCGCCGACGGAGCCAGGGGCGCCGGATCGGACGGCCGCGGTCCTCACCGAGTTCACGGGAATGGACCTCATGCTGAACAGACGCGGACTGGTCGGCGCCTCCGCCGCCCTCGCGGCCGGCGCGATGATCGCCGACAACCTGCACGACTGGCTCACCGGCGGCGCGGTCGCCGGAGCCGCCGCCCGCCCCGGCCCCCGCCAGGTCCTCACCCGAGGCGGCCCCCGCCCGCTGATCGAGGCCTACGACCCCGGCCCGGTCGGACCGGACGAAGTCGCCGCCCTCGAACGCTCGGTCGAGGTGTTCCGCGCCTGGGACGCCTCCCGCGGCGGCGGACTCCAGCGCAAGGCCGTGGTCGGCCAGCTCAACGAGGTCGGCGGCCTCCTCACCCACCACCACCCCGCCGCCCTCGAACGCCGCCTCTGGACGGTCGCCGCCAACCTCGCCGTGCTGGCCGGCTGGATGTCCCACGACGTCGGCCTCGAACCCACCGCCCAGCGCTACTTCGTGATCGCGGCGCAGGCCGCCCGGGAAGCCGACGACCGCCCCCGGGCCGCCGAGGCCGTCTCCCGCGCCGCCCGCCAGATGCTCCACCTCGGCCGCGCCGACGAGGCCCTCGAACTCATGCAGCTGGCCCGGGCCGGCACCCGCCCCGCCGACGGCGCGCTGCCCCGCACGCGCGCCATGCTGGGCACCGTCGAGGCCTGGGCGCACGCCTCCCTCGGCCGCTCCGAGGACACCCGCCGCGCCCTCGGCGAGGCCGAGGCCCTGTTCGTCCAGGACACCGACCGGCCCGCCCCCAGCTGGATGCAGCTGTTCAACGAGGCCGAACTGCACGGCATGCAGGCGCTGGTGTACCGCACCCTCGCCGAACACGACGCCCGCGCCGTCCCGGCCGCCGTCCACCACGCCCGGCAGGCGATCCGGCTGCGGCAGCGCACCGGCCGGGAGCGCTCCGCGCTGCTCGACCGGATCACCCTCGCCTCCGTCCACTGGATCGCCGACGAACCCGACGCCGCCCTGGCCGAGGCCGGGCGCGCCCTCGACTCGATCCACCAGACGTCCTCCAAGCGCACCTGGGACCGGCTGCGCGAGATGCACCGGCTCTCCGCCCGCCACCAGGGGCTGCCCGCCGTCGCCGAACTGCGCGAACGGATCCGCGCGGCACTGCCCGCCCCCCGCGCGCCCCGGCCGATCTGAGGCCCGCACCGGCGGACGCCCGCCGCGGTGGGGCCGGCCGGCGCCCGCCGCGGCGCCCCCGCAACGTCCGGAACCGGTCGATCCGGTACGGACGGACCCGGCTCGACACGGTCGTACCTGCGGAAATCCGTTGCCCTGTGTGCGGATCGGCCCCCCAGGCGGTAACCTTCGGTGATTCCGGCGCCCGGGCGCCTGAGCTGTGCCAACCGACCCCGGCGACGGAAATCCCGTTGCCACGACGACCGCCGCAACGGATGCTGACCTCATGTTCGAGCCAGTGATAGCGCCCAGCGCCAGCCTCCTCGGCCTCCTGCAGAGAGGCCGCGGAGACGGGCAGCTGCATGCGTTGGCCGCAGACCGCGACGAGGCGATCGCCGCCGTCGAGAGCTGCGTGACCAACGACCCCCGCGCCGACTGGCAGGTCGAGAACCGCTCCCTGTACTACGCGCGGCTCTACATGGAGTTGGAGGCCCCCCTCACCGGCCTCGAACTCCACCTCACCTCTCCCGAGGACGCCACCGACACCGACGAGGCCCGCACCGGCCTCGCCCTGGCCGTGCTCGGCCACCTCGCCGGCTACGGCCGCCGCGACGCCCTCGACCTGCTGCGCGCCTACACCACCACCGGGACCAACTGGGCCTGGGCCCTCGACGAACTCGCCCTGCGCGACACCGACGACGCGCTGCTCGCCCTCGCCCCCGCCGTCCTGAGCCGCTTCCCGGCCGGACCGGAGGGCGACGCCGAGCTGCGCGAAGCGATCCGCGCCGCGTACGAGCCGCGGGTGTGGCGGCTGTGGGCCGTCCACCACCCGAGGGTCGCCACCGCGAGCGAGCAGTCGCCGTTCGACCTGTGGCAGCGGCAGCTCAACCGCCCCGGCGTCACGCCGGGCTGGTCCACCGCCGACGTCCTCGCCTGGGCCGACCAGGGCGAGGGCACCGAACCCGGCGCCCTCGCCCGGCGCGCCGCCGCGGCCGCCCGCTGCCTCACCGCCGTGGTCCGCCCCGAGGACGCGCCGCTGCTGCGCGAGGCCGCCGCCGGCGGCCCCCCCGGCGCCCGCTGCGCGGCCCTGCGGCACCTCGTCGAGCAGCGCGACCCGGCCGCCGCCGAGCACATCGAGGCCGCCGCCGCCGACCTCGACCACCGGATCGTCGACACCGCGCTGGAACTGCTCGGCCGGATGCGAGGTCCCGAGGCGCTCGCGCACGCCCGCCGCTGGGCCGACCCGGCCACCGGCAGCGCCGACAGCGCCCTCGGCCAGGCCGCCGTCCGCCTCCTCGCGGACGCCGGCGAACCCTGCGACGCCCCGCTCGTGGTCGCCGCCCTCCACCAGTGGATCTCGCTCAACGGCGTCACCGGCACCGCCCTCGGCAGCCTCGTCGACGGCATCGGCCGGCTCCGCGCCCACGCCGCCGTGCCCGCCCTGCGGCACGTCTACGGCGAAGCCGCCTCCTCCGAACTGCGCGGCCGCGCCGCCCAGGCGCTCGCCGTCACCGACCCGTACTTCGGGGAGGGCCCGGCCGTCGAATGCCTCTGGGACTGCGAGGAGACCACCCGGGAACTCGCCGCGACCCACGTCACCACCACCGGCGACGCCCGGGTCCTGGAACGGCTGCGCCGACTGGCCGCGGATCCCGCCGAGGAAGCCGAAGTCCATGCCGCCGTTCGCGGCCGCCTGACCGCCCGCGACCGGTAGAGTCCCCTCCATGCAGCGACCGCGAGCGCCCCGCCACGTCCTGACGGCCCTCCTCACCCTGGGCCTGGCCCTCGGGACGGCCGGCACCGCCGCCGCCCACGTCGAGGTCAACTCCTCGACCGCGCAGGCGCTCGCCGTCGATGCCACCGTCACCTTCTCCGCCGAGGGCGAGTCCTCCACCGCGGGCATCAAGGACCTCAAGGTCACGCTGCCCGCCGGACTCACCCCCGCCGACGTCACCCCGGTGACGACCCCCGACGGCTGGACGTACACCGCCACCGCCGACGGCTGGACGGTCGCCGGCCCGGCCCTCGCCCCCGGCGCGGCCGCCGAGTACTCCGTCAAGATCCGTCAACTCCCCGCCGCCGCCTCGGTGGTGTTCAAGACCCTGGTCGACTACTCGGACGGACACACCGACCGGTGGATCGAGATCCCCCAGGGCGACACCAAGCCCGAACACCCCGCCCCCGTCCTCGCGCTGCGCCCCGCCGCGGCCGGAGCGACCCCGCTGCCCGCCGCGGCGCCGACGGCCGCCCAGAGCTCCGCCGCACCCTCCGCGACCGCGACCGCCACCGCCACCGTCACCACGACGGTCACCTCCTCGCCGTCGCCCACGGCCGCCACGACCGGCGGAAAGTCCGACGACTCCGGCGAGAGCACCACCGCGATCGTCCTCGGCAGCCTCGGCGCCGTCGTGGTGCTCGGCACCCTGATCGCCCTCGCCGTACGCCGCCGCTCCTCGCGTCCCGGCCGCTGACCCCCGGCCACCTCCGCCCGACTGTCGCCGGCGGCTGCCAGGATGCCGCGCATGAGCATCCTCGGCAGCTACCTCCGGCTCGCGCCCGCCGACCTCGACCGTGCCGTCCACCAGCCCGGCCGGGCCGTGCAGTTCTGGCACGAGCAGGCGGAACGGGACGAACTGCGCGCTCCCGCCGAGCGGCGCTGCCACCGCCCCGGGACGGCCTGGCCCGTCCTGGCCCACCTGCTCGCCCGCCACGACCTCCCCGCCGACCTCGTCCACGGCGACCGGCCCCTCGCCGGTGACGAGGACGGGAGCTACGGTCCGACCCGGCTGCTCACTCCCGAGCAAGTCGCCGCCCTCGCCGGCCGGTTGGCGGTCCTCCCGTTCGACGTTCTGGTGGCGGACCGCACCCCGGCCGGCCTGGCCGCCGCCGGCCTCGGCCCCACCGCCCTGTGGGCGGACCCGTACGCCTTCGAGCACCTCCGCGCCGAGTACGCCGCCCTGCACGCCTTCCTCGACCGCACCGCCCGCTACCGCCACGGCCTGCTGGTCCGGTACGCATGACCGACCCGCCGGAGCACCCGGTGCCCGTGGCGGCGGGAGGTGCGTCAGGCCGGTCGGCCGTGGGGGAGGGTGCGGACGGAGACGGAGAGGAGGGGGAGCAGGGTCAGGGCCGCCTGGGTGAGGGCCGCGGTGGTGGCGAGGGAGTGGGCGCCGTACTGGGCAGCGAGCGGGCCGCAGGCCAACTGGCCCAGGGGGATGGCGAGGTAGGAGAACACGTCGGCGTGCGAGGAGACCCGGGACAGCACGCCGGTCGGCAGGTGCTCCTGGAGCGAGGTGTCCCACGCGGTGGCGGCGAGGGCGCTGCCCAGGCCGGCGGTGAGGGCGGCGGCCAGCAGCCAGGGGAGGGGGGCGTGCAGGCCGAGCGCGAGCAGCGGCAACGGCAGGGTCAGGCCCGCGAGTTGGCCGGCGGCCAGCAGGCGGGGGAGGGCCAGCCGGTACAGGGCGGCGCCCGCCAGCAGCAGGCCGGCGCCGCGGGCGGCGAGCAGGGCGCCCCAGAGGGCGGGCCCGGAGAGCTCCGGGCCGAGGATCTGCCAGGGACCGGTGAGCAGCAGGTTGGTCGCGCAGTAGGACCAGGTCGTCCACCACACCCAGCGGGTACCCCGGAACGCCGTCCAGCCGTCCCGCAACGCCGGCAGCAGCGGCGCACGTCGACTTCGGACGCGGCCGGCCGGGAGCCGGGCCAGGCACAGCGCGGCCGGCAGGTAGCCGACGGCGTCGCCCGCCACTGCCCAGCCCGGGCCGACGCTCGCCACCAGCAGCCCGGCCAGCGCCGGGCCGAGCACCTTGCTGCCGTTCGAGGCGATGCCCAGCAGCGCGTTCGCGGGCCGCAGCTGCTCGCGCGGGACGATCTCGGGCAGCACGCCGACCAGGGCCGGTGACGTGAACGCCGTCAGCAGGCCGTTGAGGAACTCGAGGGCGGCGATCGGCCCGAGCGCGTAGTGGCCGGTCAGCAGCAGGGCCGCGACCAGGCCCTGGGTGAGGCCGGCGCCCAGGTGGGTGGCGAGCAGGACGGTGCGGCGCGGCAGGCGGTCGGCGATCGCGCCGCCGAGCAGGAGGAACGCCAGCATCGGAACCATGCGCACGGCGAGCACGACGCCCAGGTCGGCGGCCCGGCCGGAGCCGTCGAGCACGGCGAACGCCAGGGCCACCGGTGCCATCGCGCTGCCGAGCAGGGAGATCGTCCGGCCGGCGAAGAACCAGCGGAAACCGGAGTGGTGAAGGAGTGGTGGAAGCACCCGCAGAGTGTGCGAGGCCGCGCCGCCGGACCTCTATTGTTTCGCCGTTCACCGAAACCTGGAGGAAGGGCAGAGCTCGCCGTGGTGATGCTGAGGCTGGATTCGCTGGCGCTGTCGCGCTCCCGGTTCGCCCTGTCGCCGTTCGCCGAGACGCTCGCCGCGATCGTCCAACTCGCCCGCCCCGCAGCGGAGTCGTGGCACCCCGAGTGGCACGCCCGGCACCGGACCGAGTTCCACGCCAGGCTGCGGGCGGACCCGTACGCGCGCGGGCTGGTCGCGCTGATCTCCGCCACCAAGTGGCTGCCGGACCACCTGGTGGTGCCGCCGGGCGGCGGGATGGACACCACCCTGGAGTCCGAACTCGCCGACGTGGCACGGGTGCCGGACGAGGTGGTGGCGGAGGGCCTGCGGATGTCGCTGGCGCACAGCTGGGAGGACCGCCACCTGGACTGGTTCACCGGCCGCGACCACGGCGCGCGGGCCGCCGAGCTGTTCCGCGAGGTCTGGGACACCCACCTCGCCGCCGACTGGCCCGCCCGCCGGGCCGCCCTGCAGCGCGACGTCACCCACCGGGCCGGACTGCTGGCCGCGCACGGCTGGCCGCGCGCCCTGCACCTGATGAACCGTCGCAGCGCGTGGGTCGGCAGCGACGCGATCCGGTTCAGCGACCGCCCCGGCCCCGACCGGACGGTGGGGGCGGACGGCATGCTGTTCGTCCCGGTCAGCGCCCGCGGCAGCTCCTGGCTCTGCCAGGCGCCGGGCCGCCCCTACGCGCTGGTCTACCCCGCGCGCGGGACGGGCGTCCCCGGTGCCGCGCCGGGCGGCGACCGGGCGCTCGCCCGGCTGATCGGCACCGGCCGCGCCGTGATCCTCCGCCACCTCGACACCCCCGCCACCACCAGCGAACTCGCCGCCCTGCTCGACCAGTCCGTCGGCACCGTCGGCGGCCACCTGGCCGTCCTGCGCGAGGCCGGCCTCCTCGACCGGACCCGCCTCGGCCGCCGCGTCCTCTACCACCGGACCCCGCTCGGCGACCACCTCGCGGACGGTGCGGCCGGAGCCTGAGAGGGCGTCAGGCGAGCCGGTCGGTTCGATACCCGAGGTCGCATCAGCGGGACTGCCGGTCCTGCCTGGCCAGGTGGGCCACCAGCAGGTGCTCTTTGCGGAGCAGCCGTTCGCGTTCCTCGGCGGGAAGGTCGGCCAGTGCGTCCGCCGGCACCCGTTCGGGCGGGACGGCGACCAGCGCGGTGCTGTACACCCGGCAGGCGGCGCACCAGCGGAACACGATGCAGCGCCGACGGCCGGCCGGCCCCGGCAGGTCGAGCCGGTGGAGGTACGAGCGGACGGGGGCGTCGCACTCGGCACAGAGCCGGTGGTCGCCGTCGGGGCGCTCCCGCCACGGCACCTTGAGCCAGTACGGCCGGCGGGCGGACGGGTCTCTTCAAGTCGTCGTCACACCGGGCATCCTGGCATACGCCGGGAACGCCGTGCCGGGCATTCGACGGTCCCGTCAGGCGACGCAGAACTCGTTGCCCTCGGGGTCGAGCATGACCCACCAGCGGCCGATCGGGCCTTGGTCGTGCTCCATGATGCGGGTGGCGCCGAGGGACTCCAGGCGGGCGACCGTGGGTTCGAGCCGGCCGTCGGAGTGGACGTCGAGGTGCAGGCGGTTCTTGCCGGACTTGGGCTCGGGAACGTCCTGGAACAGGATGCGGCGGCCCTTGCCGACGCCGCTCACCGGGTCGAACGGGTCCTCGGGGTGGCGGACGGCCGAGTACCCGCGGAACTGCTTGCGCCCGTCCGGGAGTTCACGGACCGCGGCGGCGGGGAGGCGGCCGCCGGCGAGCAGGGAGTCGATCAGCGGGGTCGGGTCCTCGACCTCGTACTAGAGGGCGGCGGCCCAGAAGTCGGCGATGGCGGAGGCGTCGGCACTGTCCACGACCAGTTTCCAAGCGAGCGTCATGGCACCGCATCCAATCGCACAACTGATCGAGCGGCGACGAGGCTCGCCGCCATCGGCAGCGTGACGCCCGGGCCGCCGGGTGTGCCCGGACGGGGGCGGCGCCGTTCGGTGGACGACAGGGGGCGGGCCGCCGGGTGCGCCCGGAGCCCGCACCTGAGGGGGCGTCAGTGAACCGCGCCGGCGTCCGGGGCCAGCGTGCCCATGGTGACCAGGGCGATGATGGTGATGCCGAGCAGCACGCGGTAGATCACGAACGGCATGAAGCTGTTGTGCGAGATGTACTTCAGGAACCAGGCGATGGCCGCGTAGCCGACCGCGAAGGCGATCAGGGTCGCCAGGATCGTCGGGCCCCAGGCGGGCGCCGGGCCCTCGCCGATCTTGAACAGTTCGAGCGTGCCGGAGGCGAGCACCGCCGGGATCGCCAGCAGGAACGAGTAACGGGCGGCCGCCTCGCGGCTGTAGCCGAGGAACAGGCCGGCGCTGATGGTGCCGCCGGAACGGGAGACGCCCGGGATCAGGGCCAACGACTGCGCCGCACCGTACATCAGCGCGTGCGGGAAGGTCAGCGAACTGATCGGGCGGGCGTTGCGGACCGCGCGCGAGCGGTCGGCGACGGCGAGGATCAGGCCGAACACGATCAGCGTGGTGCCGATCAGCCTGAGGTCGCGCAGCGTGGTCTCGATGGTGTCCTGGAACAGCTTGCCGATGACGCCGATCGGCAGCGTGCCGACGATGACGTACCAGCCGAGCTTCGCGTTCTGGTCGCGCCGCCACTCGGCGCGGAACAGCGACAGCGTCCAGGCCTTGACGATCGCGGCGATGTCCCGCCGGAAGTAGATCAGCACCGCCGACTCGGTGCCGAGCTGCGTCACCGCGGTGAACGCCGCACCCGGATCGTCCCAGCCGGCGAGGGCGGAGAACACCCGGAGGTGGGCGCTGGAGGAGACCGGGAGGAACTCGGTCAGGCCCTGGACCAGGCCGAGCACGGCCCCGTGGAGCCAGTCGATCATCGGACTACCCCCGCGGATATCTCCCGGTGGTTCAGCATGGCGTTGGTCCTGTTCACTCGTGGGGCGGCCCGGCGGCGGCTCGGGGGCTCGGTCCGGTGTGGCCGCATGATAGGGGCACCAGGTGTCGCGGACGTCACAATCGGTCATCTCCGGTCATATCGTCACCAAAGCGGCGTTGGCGGCCGCCAGCGGGGTGGCTGTCGAACGGCCGGGCGCGGCGGGGACGTCGGCGGCAGCCGCGGCAGGTGCGGCAGGTGCGGCAGATGCGACGATCGGGCGGTGGGCGGTGGGCGGTGGGCGGTGGGCGGAGTGTTCGGCGCGCCTTGAGCGGCCGGCCGGTCCGGACGGCGCGCCGCGCACCTGGGCGTCCGGGCACCGGCCCCGGCGGCGTTCCCGGGGGCCGATGAGACGGCGGGGCCGACGGACCGTCAGTTCCCCGCGCCCGCCGACCATTCGGTGCGGGTGAGCTGGTAGACCACGTCGCCGTGCTCGCTGCCGGGGATCGGGTCCGGCCAGTCCTCGAAGAAGGTCCGGACGTGGCGCAGTCCGGCCCGCTCCAGCACCCGGCGGGAGCCGGAGTTCACCGCCATCGTGGTGGCCACCACCCGGTCCGCCCGCAGTTCGACGAACGCGGAGCGCACCAGGGCGAGCGCCGCCTCGGTGGCGTAACCCCGGCCCCAGGCGGTGGGCAGCAGGCGGTACCCCAACTCCAACCCGCCGGCCGGACCGGTCTCCAGGCCCACCGAATGCGCCGGACGCAGTGCGGCCCAGCCGAGGAACGGCTCGTCCGCCGTGGCCAGCGCCCAGCAGCCGAGCACCTCCGGCAGCCGGTCGTACTCGCGCAGCAGCGCCGGCAGCACCTCCTCGGCTACCCGGGCCGGGGCCATCGGTCGCCCGTCCTCCAGGTACCGCATCACCTCCGGGTCGCCGCACAGGGCGGTGACGGCGGGAAGATCGGCGGGGGAGAGGCGGCGAAGGATGAGCCGGTCGGTGCGCAGGCGGACGTCCATGGGGTGAGCAGAGCACTGGCGGGGCGGGCGCGGCAAGCGCTTTCCGGCCGCCCAGGACCTGCTTGCCGCGCGCCGGGCGGCCGGCGGGTCATCGATCGGGCGGTCGTCGCGTTGCCGCTCATCGTCAGCTCGGAGAGGCAAGCGCCTTCCCGCTGCCTGACAGTGCTTGCCGTACGCGGTGCCAACTGGAGCTCGCACAAAGGCAGGTGCACGGTCCGGTGGTGCTGCCTACGATCGGCGGGTGGATCGACGCGTTCCCGTTGGACTGAGCCCCGTGGACAGCTACGCCCTTCGTTGCTTCCGACGAGGCGACGCCGAGCACGTTCGGAGCATCCGGCTCCACCCGGTGCATCCCGACCAGAACCTTGCCCTGTACGTCGGCCGGATCGAGGCGGCTGGCTGGGGCCTTTCGGAGCAGAGCTTCGGTGTCGATGGGGCCTTCCAGCGTTGCGAGATGCGCTTCGTTCGACCGGCTGAGTGATCAAGGGGGGCCTGGAGCCCACGGTTCTCGGCACGCTGCGGTGGGCGATGGCGTAGCAGGCCACCTTGCGGAAGGCCCCGTGGATGTCGTCCCGGACGTCCCAGTCCGTCACCGTCACCGTCACCGGCACCGGCACCGGCACCGTCACCGTCGGCGGCGCGGCTCGAACGGTGGTTGAAGCAGTGGCGCGGCCCGGCGATTCGAACGGACAAGCTCGCCGTCGACCGCCGGGCCGCGCTCCACCTCGTCGCGACCCTCATCCGGGCGTCAGGTGGCTAGTCCGTCTCGACGGGCAGGAGCGCCCAGGCGTTCTGGAGGTCGGAGTCGGAAGGCGCCAGTTCGAGCTCGGGCGGGAAGATCGCCTTCGGCGACACCACCAGTTGCAGGTCCTTGTCGGGGACGCGGATGAAGTAGGGGGCCGGCAGCGGCCTCTGCGGGGCCGGTTCGATCTTCCACTCACGGGTGGGGAAGTCACTCAGCGGCCCCAGGATCACCCTTGCGCCCTTCTCCGGTTCCTTGTAACTCAGGGAGCGAGAGGGGAAGAACTGGGCGGGAGCCTGGATGGCGCAAGTGCCGTCCTCGCGGACCTCCACCCTGAACTGTTGCTCGTTTTCCGGCGCGGCCCCGGGGGCTGTAACGGTCGCACCGCCTTCCCCGGCTGTGAGGACCCGCGCGTCGGGGCCGGTGGCGTCGGGCCCAGCTGACGATGCGATAGACGCCAGAGGGCAAGGTTCCCATGGGTGACTCCTTCACCTGGTGATGGCCTGCGGCCGACTCCGGTTGACGGCCTCCTGCGGCGACAACGGGGCCGGACCACAGATCGGTCGGACCACCAGGCAACACGGCCGACGCCCTCAGGATGCGCCGGGATACGGCAAACCACCCGAACGCAGGAAAAACTCCAAGGCGACAGGCCCCGGCTGCGGCGGGTCGGGCGGCTTGTCGGCCGGCTGGCGAGGGCGTCTGCCTGCCTGCGGGCGACGCGGCCCGGGCAGGGGCGAGCGGGTCGGGCCGACGACTTCGGGAGCGCCAGGACAGCGCGGCCGAGCGGAGGTTGATGGGGAGCGGTGCGGAGTGACGTTGCCCTCCTCATCGTGGCGCGTTGCCTCGGCGGAGCGTTCTCATGGCCGTCGAGGACAGCGAAGGCGTGCCGCCGAGCCGGCCGGCCGCGTGCGGAACCGGGCCGGGGCCGGGCCGGAGCCGGTCGGACGCCGGACGGCCGCGGAGGCGGACCCGGAACAGCGCCACCGTCGGCGCCGGTCCGGGCAGTGTGAGCGTGATCGCCGACACCATGGGCCTGCGTTCCCCGCCCGCCGTCGCCCCCTTTCTCGTGTGCCGAGTCGCCAATGACCGTCGTGCTTCGGGGAGTTACTGGATCGGCGTTCACGCACGGCCGGTCCGTTCCGGGGTGCTGGGGCTGGTTGGGGAGGCGGTCCTTGGCGTCGGGGAACAGATCCGCCGGTCAGTGTGTTGGCCTGCTTCGTTCAGCCTGTTGTACCGTTCGGATGGTCTCGATCCATGGTTGGGGAAGCGTGATGATCGCTCTGCTACTGGCCCTCGGCAGTTCGCTCGCCTACGGCTGCGCCGATTTCTTCGGTGGCTTGGGTGCGCGACGGGCGCACGTGCTGCGCACCGTGCTGATCGCCGCTCCGGCCAGTCTGGCGGTCGAGTTGGTGATGTGGCCGCTGCTCGGTGCGGAGTTCAGCGCGGGTGCGATCGGCTGGGGCGCGGCGTCCGGTGCCGCCTCGGCGGGGGCGTTCGCGCTGCTGTACCGGACGTTGGCGATCGGTCCGATGAACGTGCTGTCGCCGGTGACGGCGCTGGTGTCGGCGGCGCTGCCGGTCGCCGTCGGCCTGCTGCAGGGCGAACAGCTGGGCGCCGCAGGGCTGGTGGGCCTGCCGCTGGCGCTGCTGGCCGTGGTGCTGGTGAGCGCCGGCACGGCGAACGGCCAGGTCCGGGTGACCCGCCGCGCGCTGCTGCTGGCGTTCGGCGCGGGTACCGCGATCGCCGTCCAACTGGTCTGCCTGCACCAGGCCCCGTCCGGCAGCGGCATCGCCCCACTGATCGTCGGACGGGCCGTCACCTCCGCGCTCGCCCTGACGGCCGCCGCGCTGCTGCACCGCCGTCTCGGGCCGGAGCGCCCCGCGTACCGGCTGGCGGCTGCGGCGGGCGTGCTGGACTCGACGGCCAGCGTGCTGTTCCTGCTGGCCGCCCGCAGTGGCGACCTCACGGTGGTCGCCGTGATCACCGCCCTGTACCCGGCCGGGACGGTGCTGCTGGCCCGTGCCGTCCTCGCCGAGCGCATCCACCGCGGCCAACTGGCCGGCCTGGGCGCGGCCGCGGTCGCAGTCGGCCTGCTGGCCCTCGCCTGACCGGCCGTCAACCGGCCGAACCGCCGCGTCCCGAGCATCTGTCGAACGGAGCACCACCCCCGTGACGTCCGTACACACCTCCATCCCGCTGTTGCCGAGGGCCTCCCGTCACCCGGCTCGCCGGGGCTCCGCCAGCGCGGTTGCGGTGTCGAGCTGCGGCGCGCCGGACGTGGCGCGACTCGCCGTCACGCGGTCGAACTGCCGTTCCCCGGGCATCTGTTGAGCGGCCCCGTGGCGTCGGTTCATCCGCGTTCCTCCGTTGCCGAGGTCTGCCTGTCACCCGCATCGCCTGGGCTCCGTCTGCGGTGTTGCCGAGCCGGGACCGCCGACGCCGCCTGCTCGACGCGCCCGCGCGGGCCGACCGGTCGTCGCCCTGCCACGTCCGAACTGTTCCCCTCCCGAGTGTCTGTTGAACGGAGCACCACCCCCATGACGTCCGTGCATCTGCACCCCGCCGTTGCCGGGGCCTTCCCCGCCGCCAGGATCGCGCTGGTCGCTGCGCGAGGTGTTCGCGGTGCCGAGCCGTGGCCCGCCACCGCCGCAGCGCTCGACCTGCTGGAGCGGCAACTCGCCGAGGGGGTCTGGCGGCCGGCCGATGAGGAGGACGACCGGGTTGCGGTGTGGCATGCCGCCTATCGTGCGTTCGGGACCAACCCGCGTCGGGTCCGGCCGAGCGTGGACGCTCTCGGGCGTCGGCTCGCCAAGCAGGGGGCGCTGCCCCGGATCAATCCGGCCGTGGACTCGTACAACGCGGTCTCGGTCCGCCACGGCCTGCCTGCCGGGGCGTTCGACCTGGCGGCGGTGCGGGGTGACGTGGTGATTCGGTTCGCGGACGGCGGCGAGGAGTTCACGCCTCTCGGGGAGCCGGACACGGTGGAGCGGCCCAAGGCCGGGGAGGTGGTCTACCAGGATGCGGGGGGTGTCCTCACCCGGCACTGGAACCACCGTGACGCCCACCGCACCCGGGTCACCGAGCACTCCGCCGAGGTGCTGTTCGTCCTGGAGACGCTGCACCCGGACGGTGGGCATCTGACCGCGGCGGCAGAGGAGTTGGCCGGCCTGCTGGCTCCGCACAGTGCGGCGGTCGTGCTGGACCACCTCGACCCGGAGCGGCTCCGGGCCGAGCTCTGAGCCGACGTCAGCGCCAGGTCTCCAGCGCGTGCTGGACGGCCTCGGCGACGCAGGCCCGTACCGCGCCGTTGCCGAGCACGTCGCGGCAGGAGCCCTCGAACTCGGGGGCGTCCAGCTTCACCGAGACGACCGCGGTCGGTCGGGCGTCGGCGCCGAGTGCCGCCGCCACGCCGTCGCGGAAGCCCTGGACGTGGGTGCCGCCGTGGGTGCGGAAGGAGTTGGCGAACTCCGCCAGCTGCGGGCCGTCCGGGCCCGAGGGTGCGATCGCGATCTCCATCGACCCGCTCATCCGGGGATCCTCGCGTTCGACGATGACCGCCTCGGCCGGGTCGGCGCCGAGCGTGGCGAGGTACTCCCGGACGCCGCCCGGGGCGTGGAAGCGCTCGGCGTGCGGGGCCGTGCCGCGTTCGTCGGTCAGGGTCAGCTCCAAGGTGCGGTTCAGCACCGCGAGTTCGCGGAACCGGGCGGCCAGCGCTGCCCGGTCGAACGACACCGCACCGAAGATCGCCGGATCGGGCCGGAAAACGATCGTCGTGCCGGTGCCAATGTCGGAGCCGGTACCGCCGGTCAGGACGTCCGTCGGGTGGGGCGCGGTCACTGTCTCGCCCCGGCTGTACTCCTGACGGACCGTGACTCCGTCGCGCCGCTCCTCCGCGACCAGCCGGTCGCTGAGCGCGTTGACCACGAACAGGCCGACACGGAGCACGCCGATGGAGTGCCGCCCGCCCGTGGGCCGCCACGAGGTCGGCATGACCATCAACTCCTCGGCCGGACTGTGCCGGTAGAGGCCGTCGTGGGTGACCCTGGCGCTCCCGTCGGCCAGCAGGGTGACGTCCACGGTGCGGGCGCGGCCGTGCAGGACCTCGGTCGCCGCCTTCTCCACGGTTTCGGAGAGCAGGTGGTGCAGGCCCCGCTCGCCGGTCGATCCGATGTACATCCCGGGCCGTTTCCGGACCGCTTCCAGGCCAGTCAGCACCGTGATCGAAATGCCGTCGTACTCGCTCACCGCGTTGTCCCCTCCGACGTCTCCGGCAGTGCGCCCAACCCTACGGGAATTTCGGGAAAGTGCCAGGTCAGAGGCGGTGCGGCGAAGGCGTGTGGGGCGCACCGCAGGGGGTTTCGGAGGGGGCCGCCGCCACGGTCGCGGGTGGGGGCGGCAGGGGCGTGCCGGTCCCGTCGGGGGCGTGCACGGGGCGAGTGCGGGCGGTTGCGGCGGCACGAATTCGAGGAATTCTCCCGGCGGTGCCGGGCGGCGGCGGCCGGTCAGCTGAACGCCTCCACGCGGACGCCCGCGGAGGCGAGCGCGCCCCGGATCCGCCAGGCGAGTTGGGCGGCTCCGGGGGTGTCGCCGTGGACGCAGAGCGAGCGGGCGTGGACGGCGATCGGCTCGCCGCCGACGGCGGTGACGGTGGCGTCGCGGGCGATCCCGACGGCGCGCGCGATGACCGCCTCGGGATCGTGGACGACGGCCTCCGGATCGCGTCGCGGGACGAGGGTGCCGGCCCAGGTGTAGGCCCGGTCGGCGAACGCCTCGGTGACGACGGGGAGTCCGACGCCCTCCGCCACGGCCAGCAGCCGGGAGCCGGGCAGACCGAGCAGCGGCAGCGGGCCGTCGCAGATCGCGCCGGACCGCAGGACGCCCGAAACCACCGCCTCCGCCTGCTCGTTGTCGTGCACCACCCGGTTGTAGAGCGCGCCGTGCGGCTTGACGTAGGACACCCGGGAGCCGGCGGCGCGGGCGAACACCTGCAGGGCGCCGATCTGGTACGCGATCTCGTCGGCGAGCTCGTCCGGCGGGACGTCCATCGCGCGGCGGCCGAACCCGGCGAGGTCGCGGTAGGAGACCTGGGCGCCGATCCGCACCCCGCGTTCGGCGGCCAGCGCGCACACCCGGCGCATGGTGGACGGGTCGCCGGCGTGGAAGCCGCAGGCGACGTTGGCGCTGGTGACCACCGACAGCAGGGCCTCGTCGTCGGTGAGGCTCCAGCGGCCGAAGCCCTCGCCGAGATCCGCATTGAGGTCGATCACCGTGTCGGCCACTTCGTCTCGTCCGCCCTTCCGCGCGCGGACCGACCCGGGGCCCGGGCGCCCGCTCCTGGGGGTGATCGTAGGGCCTGATCGTTTCACCGGGGGCGGCTGCCGGACCCCGGGCGACAGGTTTTACCCGTCAGCTCCCGGGCCGCCGGCGCGGGGGCCACCCGCTCGGGTGCAGGCCGGCGGACGGCGCGAATTGACGAGGGGTGGGACCGGGGCCGGGACGGGCCGGAGCCAACGCCGAACGCAGCAGGTGGCTCCCTGGGCGCAGCAGGGGCGGACGGCGCGGGCCCGGTTGCGGACGGGGCGTCAGGTGCGGGGCCAGGGGCGGCCCTGGAGCTTCTCGATGTCGCGGTTGAAGCGTTCCAGTACTTCGGCGAAGTCGGCGAGCTCCTCGGCCGTCCAGTCGGCGACCACCTTGGCCAGGCCCTGGATCGACCATTCGCGGTCGTGGTGGAGGCGGCGCATGCCTTCCCCGGTGATGCGCAGCTTGCGGGCCACCCCGCCGTCCGGGTCGGGGATCCGGTCGACCAGGCCGGCCCGCAGCATCGCGGCGGTCTGCCGGTTGACGGTGGAGGTGTCCAGGCCGAACGCCTCGGCGAGCTGGCCGATGGTGAGCGGGCCCTCGGTCTCGATCCGGCTGAGCAGGGTGTACGCGCTGCGCTCCAGCCGCTCCTCGCTGTCGGGGCCGCCGGCGGTGCGGGTGGCGGCGAGCACCTGGTGGCGGCTGAGCAGCATCATCTCCCGCTCGATCAGCGCGAGTTCCTTGGTGTGCCGCATGCTCCTCCGTCCCTTCCGTCACTTTTCGGCAGCATATCCCGCCAGGGCGGTATGTGTATGGTACACATGATGTGCATCATGCATATGCAAGGACGAGTCGTACACCGAGCCATGCCGAGCCGAACCCGGCTGTCGATCTGGCTGTCGAGAGATGAGAAGAACCCCATGAGTCAGGCACGCACCGGCCCCGTCGTCGGAGTGCTCGCCGGCGCGGGCATCGTGGTCTCGCTGATGCAGACCCTGGTCGTCCCGCTGATCCCCCAACTGCCGGACCTGCTCCACACCTCCGCCGCCAACGCGTCCTGGGCGATCACCGCCACCCTGCTGGCCGGCGCGGTCGCCACCCCGGTGCTGGGCCGGCTCGGCGACATGTACGGCAAGCGCAAGGTGCTGCTGATCAGCCTCGCCCTGCTCGTCGTCGGCTCGCTGATCTGCGGCTTCAGCAACTCGCTCGCGCCGATGGTGGTCGGCCGCGCCCTGCAGGGCATCGGCGCCGGCGTCATCCCGCTCGGCATCAGCATCATGCGCGACGAACTGCCGCCGCAGAAGCTCGGCTCCTCGATGGCGCTGATGAGCTCCTCGCTCGGCATCGGCGGCGCGTTCGGCCTGCCGCTGTCCGCCGTCATCGCGCAGCACGCCAGCTGGCACGCCCTGTTCTGGATCTCCGCCGCGCTCGGCGTGCTGATCGCCGGTGCCGTCGTCGTGCTCGTCCCCGAGTCGCCGGTGCGCTCCGGCGGACGCTTCGACGTGGTCGGCACGATCGGCCTCACCATCGGACTGGTCGCGCTGCTGCTCGCCGTCTCCAAGGGCGGCGACTGGGGCTGGGCCTCCGGTTCCACGCTCGGCATGTTCGCCGTCGCGGTCGTCGTGCTCCCGATCTGGGGCTGGTGGGAGCTGCGCACCGAGCAGCCGTTGGTCGACCTGCGCACCAGTGCCCGCCGCCAGGTGCTGATGACCAACCTGGCGTCCGTGGTGGTCGGCTTCGCGATGTACGCGATGAGCCTGGTGGCCCCGCAGCTGCTCCAGATGCCCACCGCCACCGGCTACGGCCTCGGCCAGTCGATGGTCCAGGCCGGTCTGTGGATGGCTCCCGCCGGCCTGGTGATGATGCTGCTCTCGCCGATCTCCGCCAAGCTGTCCCGGGCCAAGGGGCCGAAGGTGTCGCTGCTGGTCGGCGCCGTCGTCATCACCGGCGGCTACCTCGCCGCCCTCGCCCTGATGGGCCACGCCTGGGGCGTCCTGGTGTTCTCCTGCCTGATCAGCGGCGGCATCGCGTTCGCCTACGCGGCCATGCCCGCGCTGATCATGGGTGCCGTGCCGGCCTCCGAGACGGCCGCCGCGAACGGTCTGAACGCCCTGATGCGGTCCATCGGCACCTCCAGCTCGTCCGCCGTGATCGGCGTCGTGCTGGCCCACCTGACCGTCGACTTCCACGGTCACACGCTGCCGTCGGAAAGCGGTTTCCGCACCGCCTTCGTGATCGGCGCGGGTGCCGCCGTCCTGGCCGCCCTGGTCACGCTGGCGATCCCCGGCGTCCGCCGGGCCGCCGCCGCGAAGGCCGCCGCCGCCCCCGTGCTGACCGTCGTGGACGGCGGGGCCGGGAACGCGGCCGGCGAGGGCGCGTCGGCCGGCGTGGCCGGGGGCGCGGCCGGGGGCGCCGCCGCCAAGTAGCCGTCCGGCACGGGTTTCCGACGGGCCGTCCGCATCCCGCCAACGGGGTGCGGGCGGCCCGTGGCCTTGGCGCGGCCCACGGCAGTAGGGTGCGCGAATGGCGACCCATGAGCGTGAGATCACCGGACCCGTCGACCTGTGCGGCCCCGACGGGCGGCTCAACCCCGACGCGGTCGGCTGGTCCCGCACCCCGCTGCACCGGTCCAACCTGCGCGGCTGGGGGCGTACCAAGCGGTGGGAGTACTGGTGCGTCACCACGCCCACCCACCTGCTCGCGCTGACCGTCAGCGACCTCGACTTCCTCACCCTCGACACCGTGTACTTCCTCGCCTGGGACGAGCACGGCGTCCTGGAGGACCACGAGCGCACCGCGATCGCCCCCGGCCTGCCGCACCGCCGCACCGCCCTCCCCGAGGGCATCGCCGGCTCCGGCGGCCCGCACGGCGCGAACCTCTCCGTCGGGCCCGAGCGCCCCAGCCGCCGGCAGGTCCGGGTGACGATCGGTCAGGAGCCGGACGGCACCCGACTGCGGGCCCGCGCGCTCACCGCCGACCTGCGCCGGCTCGAAGTCGACCTGCTGGTGGCACGGCCCGCCGGCCACGAGACGCTGTCGGTGGTCGTTCCCTGGGACGGAAAGCGCTTCCAGTACACCTCCAAGCACACCGCCCTCCCCGCCGCCGGCACCGTCCGACTCGGCGACCGCAGCTACGAGTTCGGCGCCGACGCGTGGGGCGTCCTGGACCACGGCCGGGGCCGCTGGCCGCGGTCCCTCGGCTGGAACTGGGGCGCCGCGTCCGGCCGCACCGACGGCCACGTGGTCGGCCTCCAGTTCGGCGGCCAGTGGACGGTCGGGACGGGCGCCACCGAGAACGCCCTCTGCGTGGACGGCCGCCTCACCAAGATCGGCACCGAACTCGACTGGCACTACGACCCCGCCGACCCCCTCGCCCCGTGGCACCTCACCACCCCCGGCACCGACCAGGTCGACCTCACCTTCACACCGTTCCACGACCGCCGGACCCGCACCGAGGCCGGCCTCCTCGCCAACCGCACCGATCAGTGCTTCGGCCACTACCGGGGAGTCATCCGCACGGACGACGGCGAAAAGGTCGCGGTGGACCGGCTGTTGGGCTGGGCGGAGGACGTGCGGATGCGCTGGTGAGCACCGCGCGCCCGGCAGGCGTCAGGGCACCAGGGGTCGGACGGCGGGTGTCGGGCGGCCGGGCGTGCCGGGCGTCGGGACGGGCAGGCCGCCGGTTCGGAAAACCGCTGTCCGGTGGGCGGACGGCGGTGGTAGACATCCGCGCGTGGAAAAGAATCTTGAGTTCGCCGACCTGCTGCGACTGATCGACGACCGCTCGGCGGCCTTCCGGGCGGCGATCGCCGCCGCGCCCGGCCTGGACGTCCAGGTGCCGAGCTGCCCGGAGTGGACGTTGCGCGACCTGGCGCAGCACCTGGGCGAGGGGCGGCGGGCCTGGGCGGCGACCGTTGCGGCCGGGCCGGCGGCCACCGCGAAGGCCGACCCGGGCGAGGGGGCCGTCGCGCCCGAGGGGCGGGAGGCGGTGGTCGATTGGCTGGCCGAGTCCACCTCGCTGCTCCTCGACGCGCTGCGCGAGGCCGGTGCGGACCGCGCCTGCTGGGGCTGGTGGGGCAAGTCGCAGAGCCCGCTGACGGCCGCCGGCGTGGCCCGGCGGCAGCTGCACGAGATCGCCGTGCACACCTATGACGCGCAGCTCGCCGCCGGTGCGGCCGAGCCGTTGCCGGTGGAGGTGGCGATCGACGGCGTGGAGGAGTTCCTGTCCACCATCTGCACCACCACGGTCGCCTGGCCGCACGAGCCCGGCGGCGTCGACTACCACGCCGCCGAGGGACGGTCCTGGCGCAACGAACTCTCCGCCGCCGGTGCGAGCTTCGTCGTGCTGCCCGGTGAGCGGGCGGACGCGGTGGCCACCGCGCACGGCACGGCGAGCGACCTGGTCCTGGCGCTCTACGGCCGCATCCCGCTGGACGACTTGACGCTCGGCGGCGACCGCAAGGTCTTCGACCAGCTGGTGGAGTGGGACCCGGAGCGCTGACGGCCGGCGCGCCGTCCGTTCCGCTCCGGTGTCGGGGGCAGGCTGCCGCGCCGCCCCCGACACCGGCTCTCCGGCCGGCCGGATCCGCCGATCCGTGCCGGTGGAAGATGTGCTGACGGTGCGTCAGGCGACGTCCGCCAAGGTGCGGCGGATCACCTCGATGCCCCGGTCGACCATGGCGGCGATGGGCCCGGCCAGTTCGCCGGGCAGGACGTCCAGGATCCAGACGAAGCGGGTGCGGCCGTCGGGTTCGGCGAGCGCCTGCATCGAGGCGTGGTGGTGGACCGGGGAGAACGAGCCGCCGACCACCGCGTAGGCGATGCGGCGGGCGTCGTCGTCCAGCGAGACCACGAGTTCGCGCACCACGGTGCCGTCCTCGAAGGTCACCACCCTCACGTCGCCGTCGACTCGGGTGTCGGTGACGTAGCCGGGCGCGAGCCGTCGGTGGACGGCGCCCCAGTCGCGGATCGCGGCCCAGGCGTTGCCGGGGTCGGTGTCGATCAAGGTCTCACGGTGGATCGTTGCCATGAACGGGTGCTCCGGAAGGTCGAGTCGGCGGTCGGTCGGCGGTCGGTCGTCGTTCAGTCGGTGTCGGCGGGGGCGAGGCAGAACGGGTGGCCCTCGGGGTCGAGGAGGACCACCCAGGCGTGTGCCCCGGGCTGGAACGCGGGCTTGGTGGCGCCGAGTCGGAGCAGGTCGGCGACGGCGCGGTCCAGGTCGGCGACGGCGAAGTCCAGGTGGAGGCGCCTGCCGCCGTCCGGCCACTGCGGGGCGCGGTGGTCCGGGACCCGGGCGAAGCCCAGGGCGGGCCGGCCGGGGCCGGCGTCGAGGGCAGCGAAGTCCTCGGTGCTGTCGGTGAGTTGCCAGCCGGTGGCGTGCTGGTAGAAGGCGGCGAGCTTGATCGGATCGGCGCAGTCCACGAAGACGGTGGTGAGCCGGGTGAGGGCGGACACGGGCGAACTCCTCGGGAGTCGAGTCGAGTCGAAGGTCGGTGGTCGGAGCCCGATCGGCTCCGGTGACCACCCTCGCCCGGCCGCACCGCCCGGGTCTTGAACATCCTTGCGGCGGGGAACGGCCCGGCGCGTGTCATTTCGCGGCGGGCCCGGCACTGTCCGACCGGACGTATACGGTTCGGGCCGTGCTCTCCGTCCAACACGTCGCGGCCCGGCCCGACTTCGAGATCAGTGCCGTCGCCTGCCGCAGTGACCACACCCGGTGGTCGCCGCCGGAGGTGCACGGATTCCACCGCGTGGTGCTGGTCCGTCGGGGCCGCTTCCGCCGCCGCGCCGACCGGACGGCCGCGGACCTCGACCCGAGCCTCGGCTACCTCGCGGTGCCGGGCGAGGAGGAGTCCTTCGCGCACCCGGCGGGCGGCGACCGGTGTACGGCGATCACCGTCGCGCCGGCCCTCTGGCACTCCCTCGCGGGGGACGCGGCGAAGCGCCGCTCGTCCGCGTTCTACGTCGATCCGCCGCTCGACCTGGCCCACCGCCGGCTGCTCCTCGCCGCCCGTGCGGGCGACGTCGACCACGCGGCCGCGGAAGAACTGCTGGCGCTGCTGGCGCAGACCGTCGCCCGGACGGCGGACGGGCCGGTGCCGTGCGCGGACGGGCCGTCGGCCGGGAAGGACCGTCAACTCGTCGCCGCCGCGCGGGAGGCGATCGCCGCCGACCACCCGGCCTCCGGCAGCCTGCTCGCGCTGGCCGAACTCCTCGGCGTGTCCCCGTTCCGGCTGAGCCGCGCCTTCCCGCGCGAACTCGGCGTCTCCGTCACCCACTACCGCCACCGTGTCCGTCTCGCCCGCGCGCTGGACCGCCTGGAGGCGGGGGAGACCAGCCTGAGCGCCCTCGCCGCCGACCTCGGCTACGCCGACCAGGCCCACCTGACCCGCACCGCCCGCCGCCACCTCGGCCACGCCCCGAGCGCGCTGCGCCGCCTGCTGGCCCCGCCGAACCCCGCCGCCCGGCCCCGCCCGTAGCGGCCCCGGCCGGCCCGGCCGGGTGCGCGGCGGCCCCGCGCACGCGGCGGGTCAGGTCCGCGCGACGGTCTCCGCCGTGACGACGTGGAGCGTCACCGCGGCGAAGAACGGCCCCCGTTCGAGATGGTCGAGCCACCCGTCGGCCTGGCGGCGGGTCAGGTAGCCGGCGGCCACGGCGCGCTCGGTGTTGCGCTGGAGACCGAGGACCTGGTCGGCGGCGCGAACCTCACGGAAGACCGACGTGACCGGGACGACCGAGGTGACGGCGAATCCGGCCTGCTCGGCCAGCCGGGGCAACTGCCGTCCGACGACGGCGTTGCGCACGATCCGGTCGGTGACGTGGCGGGTGTAGGCCCGCGCGACGTCCAGGTCGGGATGGTCGACGGCGAGCGAGTCCCAGTCGGGCTCGGCCATGACGAGCCGCCCGCCCGGACGCAGCACCCGCCGCGCCTCGGCCAGGACCCCGGGGACGTCGGCAACGTGCTGGAGCAGGCGGTCGGTGCGGATCCGGTCGGCAGAGCACGGGGGAACCGGCAGCGCCTGCACGTCGGCCACCAGCACCTCGGCGTGCGGCAGGTCGGCCACCCGCGCCGCCGCCCGACGGGCCATCAGGGGATCGGAGTCGACTCCCAGGACGGTTCCCGCGGGCGCTGTCGCGCGCGCCAGCGCGCCGAGGTCGGTGCCCGGTCCGCAGCCGAGGTCGAGGACGACGTGGCCCGGCCGGACGGCCAGCGCGTCGAGCGCCGTCCGCTTGTAGGAGCGCGCGAGGTCGGTGGTGGCGAGCCGGTCCTGGTAGGCGATCCGGTCGGGGACCACGGTCTCGAAGATGCGTCCCGCGACGTGGGCGAGGGCTTCGATCTCGCCGTCGAGCATCCGGCGGCCGGCAGCGGTCAGGCGCATCGGGCGGCGCCTGCCTTCGCCGTCCAGGTACTCGATCAGTCCCTTGTCGCGCAGGCGGGTCAGCGCGCTGGACAAGCTGCCGCGGCCGAGCCGCTCGCCGGTCATCCGCTCGATCGCGGTGTTGGCGGCATAGCCGTGCAGCGGCCCGTCCGCCAGGGCGGACAGGACGAGCATCTGGGCGTCGTTGGTGCGCACTGGTACTCCCGGGCGGTGGACGGCAGGCTCCCCAATAACACGCGACGCGTGCTATTACTTCGTCAGTATGCACGCCGCGGTCCGCCGACGGCTGCCGACCCCGACCCGGAAGGCCCCGACGTTGCGCGCCACCGACCCGCTCCACGCCCTGTACGCCCGGCGGCTCCGCCGGCAGGTCCGGGACGGGCGGCTGCCCGGGCACATCGGGCTGATCATGGACGGCAACCGCCGCTGGGCCCGCCTGCAGGGCATCGAGAACCCGAGCCTGGGCCACCGGTACGGCGCCGAGCACGTGGAGAGCGTGCTGTCCTGGTGCGAGGCCCTCGGCATCAGGCATGTCACCGTGTTCGTCTGCTCCGCGGAGAACCTCCAACGGCGCGGCGACACCGAGGTCGCCTTCCTGATGCAGGTGATCGAGGACGTCCTGACCCGACACCTGGCCGGGCCGCAGCCGCGCTGGCAGGTGCACGTGGCCGGAGCGCTCGACACCCTGCCCGACACCACCGCACGCGCCCTCAAGGAAGCG
The DNA here is from genome assembly GCF_042734615.1 of Kitasatospora sp. NPDC059646. NCBI lineage: Bacteria > Bacillati > Actinomycetota > Actinomycetes > Kitasatosporales > Streptomycetaceae > Kitasatospora > Kitasatospora sp. NPDC059646. The sequence goes on along the minus strand of NZ_JBHWDS010000026.1, from coordinate 37,808 downwards.
GTCGAGGTCACCCGCGAGTGCCCCACCGGGGCGCACATCACCCTGGCCGTCGGCTACGGCGGACGCCAGGAACTCGTGGCCGCCATGCGGGACCTGATGTACGAACAGGCGGAGGCCGGCAGGTCGATGCGGGACCTCGCCGACCACCTGACCGCGGACGACATCGCCCGCCACCTGTACACCGCGGGCCAGCCGGACCCGGACCTCGTCATCCGCACCAGCGGAGAGCAGCGCATGTCGAACTTCCTGCTGTGGCAGAGCGCCTACTCGGAGCTGTACTTCTGCGAGGCGTACTGGCCGGCGTTCCGTGAAATCGACTTCCTGCGCGCCGTACGCGCCTACGCCGCCCGGCAGCGCCGCCACGGTGCCTGACCGACGCCGCCCGGTTCGCCACGTGCACGGCTCGACTCCTTGGCAGTCCCGGCCCGCAGTTCGGTGGTGAGCTGCCGCCCGCGCGCTGACGGTGGCTTCGGCCGCACCGCGAGGGCGGTCGGCAGGGCCGGGCCGGCGGTCTGTTGGGCGGTCGGCGGGGGAGCGGGCCGCAGTCCGGTCGGGTTCGGCGCGCCGGCCAGGGGCGGCGATGTCGGCGGCCGGGCCGATCGGCAGGGCGCAGCCGACGGGCGGTCAGGGCGCCGACCGAGGGCCGGGGGGAGCGCCTCGGCGAGGATCGGTCCCGGTGCGGGTCCGCACGAGGCGGCCGGCGGCGGCCTGCCGTCGGCGCGGGGCGGGGCCGAGCATGGTGTCCGACCCCCGTTCCGGTCGGGCGGTACCGGATAGCGGACGACTTTGTCGAAGTCGAGCAGGAAGGGGAAGGGTTTTGCGCGAATCCGGTTGCGACGGAGCAGGAATGAGCATCCTGACCGAGGATCGTCAAGGGGGGCAGGGGATGTGACCGGACTACGAGGGCGGGCGGCGGGTCGCCGCGGCGAGGGGCCACCGGCGGCCGGAGCGGCCGCGGGTGGCCCGACGGATGCTCAGGGGCTGGGGACGACGCGGGCGAAGTCGTGGTGGGTACGGACGGCCTGGTCCCACTCCAGGGCGCGGATCAGGCGGTGCACGATCAGCAGCGGAATGACGCCGAAGACACCGAACGACATGTCGACGAATTGCCAGAACAGCGGGATGCCGCGCAACGGGCCGCAGATCAGCGCCAGTGGGATGACGCCGCCACAGGCGATCATCGCCCAGCGGACCACCCACACGTTGCGGACCGGGTCCCGCAGCGGGCCCCAGAACGCGGCCGCGATCACCAGGTGCGCGAAGGCCAGCCAGTCGGTGCCGTAGGCGAGGAACGGGTGGTTGCCGTAGCCGTCGGCGACGCCGTCGCGGACCCGGAGCACCCAGGCGTCGAGGGCGGGGAGGGCGTCGCCGACGCCGGTCGAGTCCATGGCCCGGGCCAGCAGGGCGGTCTCGGTCTGCAGGGGGAACGCGGTCAGCCCGCTGAGTGCGAGGCAGACGATGAACAGCCACAGCCAGCGCCTGATCCGGCGTCGGACGAGCGCGGTGTCGGTGGTGGACGCGGGGCCGGGGCCGGCGGTGGTGGAACCGGTCGGGGCGGTGGCGGTGTCGGACATGGGGACTCCCCCTCCATGCGCGGGTGCCGGAGCCGGCACGCGGTGTCGCGAGAAGGACTCTAGACCCGAATTTGAACGCGTTCAACATGCTGGAACAGCTTGCCCCAAAGGGGACGTTTCGGACCTGTCCGCGGAAAGCCCTAATCTTGTCCCCCGTGACCGCCATCGCAGACCAGCCCACCAGGCCCGCCCCCGGACCGGCCGCCGACGAGGGACTCGCCCGTCGGCTCAAGGCGCTGGCGTGCACCGCGCCGCTGCACGACCTGGACAGCCGGAAGGTCAACCTGGCCGGCGAGTACGCCTCGTACACGATGGCCGAGATCGGCCTCGCCGCCATCGACCTGGTCACCCTCAACATGGACTTCGACACCGGGGCCGACCGCGACATAGTGCTGAGCCGCCTGCAGCCGCGGATCGCCGCCCAGAACCCCGGGCGCGCCGCCGCCGAGCACGAACGGGTGGCCCGCTGGGTGCTGGAGTCGCTGATCAACGTCGGCAGCGTGGACCGCGGCTTCCGCGCCGTCTACGGCACCTTCGGCCCGGACGGCGAATACACCCGCCGCGACTACGACTTCAAGCTGATCGAGGAAGTCCCCGGCCAGGACGGCGGGGTGTACCTGCGCACCACCGACGAGGCGGTCAACGTCCTGGTCGGCGCGCTGGACACCGATGTGACGAGCGCTCAGATCGCGGCCGAGGTCAAGCTGGAGGTGCTGATCCGCCGCGGCCGCCTCGCCGACGCCCAGCTCGCCGCCGAACAGGCCCGCTACCGCACCGTCCAGTACGCGGAGACGCTGCGCCGGGCCCTGGAGGCGACCCGCCGCAACGTCCGCGCGGTCGACTGGATGGAGACCGTCCCCGACCTGATCGACGAGGCGCTCGACCACATCGCCGACCGGTACCGGCACGAGAACGCGATCCTCACCAACATCCGCAAGGCCCGCGACGAGAGCGTCGACGCCGAGCACAAGCGCCGCGCCGCCGAGCTCGTCGACATCGTCAAGGACTGCATCCGCCGCCACACCCAGCTGCAGACCCGACTGCTGGAAGCCGGCCCGCTGTTCCGCGCCGAACAGGACCGGCAGGCGTTCTCCGCACCCACCGCGCGCACCGGCATCGACCTGTACGGTCAACTCCTCGCACCGGTCCTCACCCTCCCGCTCGCGGACGCCACCCGGCCCACCGACGCGTTCTTCGCCCGCGGCGCCGGACTGCGCACCCCCGTCTCGGTCCGGGTCGCCGACCTGGTCGACCTGCTGCTCACCCCGCCCGTGGAACGCGAGCACCTCGGCGCCGAACTCCCCGAACCCGACCTGGTCGCCACCCCCGACGACAGCCGGTTCTCCGAAGCCCAACTGGAAGCCGCCCTCGACCTGCTGGACCTGCCCGCCGACGCGCCCCGCCGCCTCTCCGGCCTGCTCGCCGACGCCCGAGCCCGCGGCGACGAACTCGACGAGGCCGGCGAGGAGCTCGCCTACCTGGTCGCCCTGCTGGCCGTGCACGCCGCCAGCCCGCCGGTCGGCACCGCGTACCGGCAGGGCGAGGAACGCCTGCTGTTCGCCGTCGACGACGGCACCCGGCTGGACGACCCGGGCTTCGGCGGCGCCGACCTGATCGTCGGCAGCGCCCTGCTGGACGCCGTCGGCATGGCCGCCGACCGCAAGGACGCGGTGTGACCCGCCCCGCGGCCGACGGCCCGTCAGGCCGCCCCGCCGCCCGGCCCCCGCGCACCGCCCGCCCGGCCCGCAGCACCTGTACGGCCCGCAGCACCCGCGCCGCCCGCACCGAAGGAGCACCCGCATGACCACCAGCACCGAGGCGTGGGCGCCGCAGGACGCCGAACCGGCCGCCGCGCACCCGCCGATCAGCCCGGCCGACGTCGCCGAGGCCGCCCGCCTGGTCTCCTTCGGCCTGCAGGCCAAGCTGCTGCCGTCCCGGGACGCCGAGTACGCCGAACTGGTCCGCCGCTACCGCGACGACCCGCCGTTCGGACGCCTGGCGGACGCCGTCGCCACCGGCATGGGCCTGGTGGTGCTGGAGGTCTCCGCCCGCGCCGGCATGGCGGTCGCCGCCGCCGACGACTCGGTGTTCGCCGTCCGGATGGGCGACTACTCGCGCCGCGCCGCCTCCGAGTCCACCGACCGCTTCCTGCACGGCCTGGCGCACCTCGCGGTCGCCGCACTCGCCTTCCCCCGCCCCGAAGACCTCGCCGACGACGGCTACCTCGGCCGGGTCACCGTCAACGGCGTGGACGCGTTCGTCCGGCAGGCCTGCCGCCGGCTGGAGGAGCGCGCCGCCGCCGAGGGCAGCAACACCGACCCGGCGAGCGCCGCCCCCGGCCTGGAGGCCGCCTGGCGGGTGTGGGCGCGCCGCTCCGCGACCGGCGCCACCAAGGACGCCCGCCGGCTGTCCGGCTCCACCACCGGCATCGTCTCCAAGGCGGTCTCCTTCCTGGTCGACTCGGGCTTCCTGCAGAAGACCTCCGACGACGCCGGCGGCACCTACCGCACCACCGCCCGCTACCAGTTGCAGGTCCGCGACCTGGCCGGCAGCGCCGCCATGGGCGAACTGCTGGACCTCGGCGTCGTCCCGGTCAGCGACGGCACCGCCACCCTGCTGCCGCCCGACGACAGCGAGGAGCTCGTCGCCGACGCCGGACTGCCGTTCCACTCGCTCTGACCCCCCGTCACCACGTTCTGAACTGACCGCTCCAGGAGAACCACCGCACATGTACGAGCTGAACCGGGTCCGCCTGTACTCGATCGGACCGGCGGGCGCCCGCTACGCCGACACGGTGCTCGACCTGCGCGGCGTCGGCGAGCCGGTCCCCGAACCGCAGCCCCAGCAGATCGGCCTGTTCGGCGAGGAGCCCGAGGGCCCGCAGCGCCGCCCCGCGCCCGCCGGCGTGCTGTTCCTGGAGAACGGCGGCGGCAAGTCCGTCCTGCTCAAGCTGATCTTCTCGGTGATGCTGCCCGGCCACCGCAACACCCTCGGCGGCGCGTCCTCCGGCGTGCTGCGCAAGTTCCTGCTGGCCGACGACTGCGGCCACGTCGCCCTCGAATGGCAGCACACCGTCACCGGCGAACTCATCGTGGTCGGCAAGGTCAGCGAGTGGCGCGGCCGCCAGGTCTCCTCCGACCCGCGGAAGTTCGCCGAACTGTGGTACTCCTTCCGGCCCGGCCCCGGCCTCACCCTGGACGGCCTGCCGGTCGCCGAACGCCCCGCCCTGACCGGCGACCAGAAGGCCCGCGGCCGGCGCCGCACCATGAAGGGCTTCCGCGACGCCCTCACCGAGGCCGGCAAGGCCCACCCCTACCTCGACGTCACCTTCGAGGAGATCCACGACCGCTGGAACGAGCACCTCGGCGCCCTCGGCCTCGACCCCGAACTGTTCCGCTACCAGCGCGAGATGAACGCCGACGAGGGCGAGGCCGCCGGCCTGTTCGCGGTCCGCAACGACGCCGACTTCACCGACCTGCTGCTGCGCGCCGTCACCGACACCCGCGACACCGACGGCCTCGCCGACCTGGTCCACGGCTTCGCCGCCAAGCTCGGCCGGCGCGCCGAACTCACCGCCGAACGCGACTTCACCGCCGGCTCCGTCGACCTGCTGCAGCGCATCGTCGACGCCACCGCCGGCCGGGAGACCGTCCGCGAGGGCCACCGCGCCGCCGAACGACGCACCCGCAAGCTCGCCCTGTCGCTGTCCGCCCGCTCCGCCGTCGAACGCGACCGGGCCCACGACCTGGCCGTCGAGGTCGCCGCCGCCGCGAGCGCCGTCACCGCCGCCGAGACCGACCGCACCCGACACTCCCGGATCGTCTCCGAACTGACCTACCGGCACGCCACCCTCGGACTCGACGCCGCGACCACCGAAGCCGCCCGGCTGCGCCGCGAACTCACCGACGCCCGCGCCCAGTTCGCCGCCTGGCAGGCCGCCGAGGCGGTGCTGCGGCACCGCGCCGCCGCCGACCGGGCCAGCCGCGTCGCCGCCGCCATCCGCGAGGCCGAACTCGACGCCGCCCCCGCCCTCGCCGCCCGCGACCGCGCCGCCGGCGCCCTCGCCCGCGCCCTCGAAGCCGCCGCGCTGAGCGCCGAGACCCGCGCCGACCAGGAGGAGCTGCGCGCCGGCGAGCTCCAGCAGGACGGCTCCGCCGCGCAGGCCGAGGCCACCGCCGCCGCGACCGCCGCGCAGAAGGCCCGCTCCGAGGCCGAACACCTGCGCCAGCGCCTCGCCGAGGTCGAGCAGGAGACCGCCGCCGCCGTCGAAGCCGGCTGGATCGACGACTCCGGTGCCGAACCGGACCCGGCCCGCGCCGCCCTGCACGCCGCCGACGCCGAACGCGCCGCCACCGAAGCCCTCGAAGTCGCCCGCGCCGCCGCCGAGTCCAGCGCCGTCCGGGCCCGCGAGGCCGCCGCCGCCGAGGCCCGCGCCGAACTCGCCGCCGCCCGCGCCACCGACGCCCGCACCGCCGCCGAACGCGCCCTCGCCGCCGAACAGCGCACCGCCGCCCAGCTCGCCGCCGAACCCCGGCTCGCCGAACTCCTCTCCCTGACGCCCTACCAGGACGGCGCCGAGGACTCCGACGGCTTCCTGACGCCCCGTCAGCTCGACGCCTCCGCCGAAGACCTGCGCGAACTGCTCGACCAGGCCGTGGCCAACGCCGAACGCACCCTGTTCGACCTGCGCACCGCCGCCGCCGACGACTCCCGGATCCTCGCCGCCCTCGGCGACGGCGGACTGCTCCCGCCCGGCCCGGACGTCCTCGCCACCGTCGAGTACCTCGGCGAGCAGGGCATCCCCGCCCTCCCCGGCTGGCGCTACCTCGCCCAGTCCGTCGACCCCGCCGACCACGACGCCATCCTCGCCGCCCGCCCCGAACTCGTCGACGGCGTCGTGGTCACCGACCCCGCCTCGCTCGACCGGGCCCGCGAAGCACTCGCCGCCGCCGCCCTGCTGCCCCGCTCCACCGTCGCCGTCGGCACCGCCGCCGCCCTGATCGCCCCGATCGACGGCGAACCGGCGTTCTTCCTCGTGCCGCCGAACCCGGCCATGCACAACGAGACCGCCGCCGACGACGAGCGCCGCGAACTGCGCACCCGCGCCACCGCCCGCGAGGAGCACATCCGCGAACTCGCCGCCCGCCTCGGCGGCGACCGCGCCCTCGCCGCCCGCCTCGCCTCCTGGCACGCCAGCTGCCCGCCCGGCACCCTCGCCGAACTCGCCGAAGCCGCGGCCGCCGCCGCCGAGCACGCCGAGGCCACCGCCGCCGAACTCGCCACCCTGCGCGCCGAACACGCCGAAGCCGACGCCGACCACCAGGCCGCCGCCGCCCGCCACGAGGAGTGCCGGGAGACCGCCCAGCGCACCCGCCGCCGCGCCGACGCCCTCGCCGGCCTCGCCTTCCGCCTCCGCGAACGCGCCAACTGGACCCGCCGGCAGCGCGAACTCGCCGACGACGCCGCCGAATGCGAACGCCGCCAGGCCCTGTGCACCGAACGCGCCCGCACCTGCGACGAGGACCGCCGCGCCGCCCAGCGCGCCGCCGACGACGCCCGCCGCACCGCCCGCACCCTGCGCGCCGAACGCGCCGAGATCGCCGCCGCCGACACCAGCGCCGAACCCGGCGACACCGACACCCCCACCTCGCTGCCCGCCCTGCGCGAGGCCTACCGGGCCGCCTCCCAGCTCTACGAGAAGGTCGGCGTCGGCGCCGACCTGCGCGCCGAACAGGCCCGCGCCGAAGGCGACGAAGCAGCCGCCGCAAGCGAGTTGGACCGCCTCAGCAACAAGGTCAAGGCCCGCGCCGAGGAACTCCTCGCCAGCCCCGACGGCGCCGACGGCCCCGCCCGCCAGGCCGCCGCCGCCCGCGCCGAAGAACTCGTCACCATCATCGAGGCCCGCGCCGGCGCCGCCGCCGAGGAGGTCGGCCGCCTGCGCGGCGACGCCGAACGCTCCGCACCCGTCGACGGCGAAGCCCACACCGAGCTCCCCGACGACCTCGTCCCCGCCGACACCGAACACGCCCAGGCCCTGCTGCGCACCGCCACCGCACTGCTCGCCGAACGCCGCGAACGCGTCGACACCGCGCGCACCGAACACGCCGACCTGCAGCGCACCCTGGACCAGGCGCAGGCCGCCGCCACCGACTTCGAAGAACTCGCCGGACAGCTCCGCGACTCGCTGCGCGACAACGGCGACGAGACCGAGACCGCCGACGCCTACCTCGGCGGACTCGCCGCCGCCCGCGCCGCCGCCGCCGACACCCGCCGCGCCATGCGCACCGCCGCCACCGAGCTCACCGGTGCCGAACTCGCCGTCCGGGACGCCTCCGACGCCCTCGTCCGGCACGCCAACGCCGCCCGCTACGAGGCCGTCCGCACCCCCGCCCGCCAGCAGATCCGCGAGCTGCCGGCCGCCGCCCTGCCCGACCACGCCGCCGCCTGGGCCGCCGCGTTCGCGCCCCGGCTGCGCGTCCTCACCGACGAACTCGCCCAGCTGGAACGCAACCGCTCGTCGATCGTCGACCGCCTCCGCGGCCTGGTCGAGACCTCCCTCGGCACGCTGCGCGCCGCCCAGCGGCTGTCCCGACTCCCCGAAGGCCTCGGCGAATGGTCGGGCCAGGAGTTCCTGCGCATCCGCTTCGAGGACCCCGACCACGCCGTCCTGGTCGAACGGCTCGGCGAGGTCATCGACGAGGCCACCCAGTCCGCCGTCCGGAAGAACTCCGACCTGCGCCGGGACGGCATGTCCCTGCTGCTGCGCGGCGTCGCCGCGGCGATCGGCCCCAAGGGCGTCTCGGTCGAGATCCTCAAGCCGGACGCCGTCCTGCGCGCCGAACGCGTCTCCGTCGGCCAGATGTCCGACGTCTTCTCCGGCGGCCAGCTGCTCACCGCGGCCATCGCCCTCTACTGCACGATGGCCGCGCTCCGCGCCAACGACCGCGGCCAGTCCCAGCTGCGCCACGCGGGCACGCTGTTCCTGGACAACCCGATCGGCCGCGCCAACGCGACGTACCTGCTGGAGCTCCAGCGCGCCGTCGCCGACGCGCTCGGCGTCCAACTGATCTACACCACTGGCCTGTTCGACACCACGGCGCTGGCCGAGTTCCCGCTCGTCATCCGCCTCCGCAACGACGCGGACCTGCGTGCCGGCCTCAAGTACATCTCCGTCGAGGAGCACCTCCGGCCCGGCCTGCCGGCCCCGCAGGACCCCGACGGGCCGACGATCCACGGCGAGATCACGGCCACCCGGATGTTCCGCAAGCCGGAGTAGGGCCGGCGCCGCAGGCGGGCGCCGCCGGCGTCACGGGCCGACCGCTCCCGTGTCCGTGAGCGGTCGGCCCGCCTTGACGGTGACCGGGATGCGGCCGGCCACGGACGCGAGTGCGGACCGGAGGGCGGGCGAGTTCGCGGAGGTCTCGTCGGCCTCGACCAGCAGGCCGGTCGCGTGCGGGGCCATGGACGTGCCGAAGACCTTCGCGGGGAGCTTCGCCGCCATGACGGCGTCCATCGCCCGGTCGATCTCCGCCTTCGTGAACGGGCAGCCCTCCACCCGGACCCGCGCGGTGTCGATGTCCGGATGGGCGCGCTTCGCGGCGTCGACCAGGGTCCGGCCTCGCGCCACGTCCGTCACGTACAGCGCGACGGTGTTCTTCTCGTTCTCCAACTCCAGTGACCCGTAGAGGTCCTGGAACGGGCCGCGGCCCTGTTCGCCGAGTGCCGACGCGAGGTCCGACAGCCCGGGCCGCGACATCGGCGTGCCGCTCGGCTCGGGCGAGGGCGAGGGCGACGGCGAGGCCGGCGCCGGTGCGATCGGCGCGACCGGTGCCACGCCGGTCGCGGACTGCTGGGTCGAGCCGCAGGCCGTGAGCGCGAGCAGCCCGGCCGCGGCAAGGCCGATGCCGAGTCCGAGTCCCGGTCGGTTCCGTGCAGTTGTCATCGTTCCCCCTCGGTTCGACGGGCGCGAGGATGTCCCGCGCCCCACTGGAAGACCCCCGGTCCGACGCACGCGGACCGGGGGAGGTTCCAGTGGGCGGGCCGTCAGCTCCGGGTGGAGACGGTGACCGAGGAGATCTTCATCGGATGGCCGGGTTCGGTCGCCGGCGTCGGTGAACTCCCGTAGGCGGCAGGCAGGTTGCCGCCGATGGCGAGGTTCAGCACGAGGAAGATCCCGTGGTGGACCGCCTGGTCCCAGGCGGCCGGGTCGACCTGGTCGGAGGTCACCGCGAAGTACTCCCGGCCGTCGCGCAGCCAGCGCACCCGCTCGGGGGCGGCCGTGCGGTCCACCTCCACCGTCCAGGTGTGGAACGCGCCCCAGCAGTCCGGGCAGGACTGCTCGCCGGAGCCGAGGCCGCTCGGCTCCTTGCACGGGCCGCCGGGGGTGCTGCCGCAGTGCATCGTGCCGAACACGCCGCGCCCGCCCACCGATTCCAGGACGTCGAGTTCGCCGACGCCCGGCCAGCCGGTGTACCCGTCGCGGAGCTTTCCGCCGAGCGCCCAGAACGCCGGCCAGTACCCGGCCGCCGCCGGGCCGTTGACGGCGGGCAGTGCCAACTCCGCCTCCACGCGCAGGACTCCGCCCGCGGGGGCGGAGAAGTCCGCGCGGCGGGACTCGATCCGGCCCGAGGACCAGCGGCCGGCGGCGTCCCGGGTGGGCACGATCTCCAGCGAACCCCGCCCGTCCAGGCGGACGTTGGCGGTGGAGTCGGTCATCGTCTCGATCTCGCCGGTGCCCCACTGGGCGGCCGGGCAGCCGGGGTAGCAGGTGCCCAGGTCGTACTGCCAGTTCGCGGGGTCGGGCCGGGAGCCGGCCGGGCCGTCGAACCCGTCGTGCAGCAGAGTGGTCCAGCCGGAGCCGAACACGCCCGCCTCGACGAGGAGTTGGTCGAGCCGCGCGGTGAGGACGACGGCCGCCGCGTTGGTCAGGTGCGAGTCGTCGCGGTAGAGCAGGACGTGCTCCAGGACGGCGGGGCAGGTGCGCCCGTCGCCGGGGCACAGCACCTGGTTGACGCCGATGGTCCGCACGCCGGGGAACCTGCCGGCGGTGATCTCCTCGGCCAGCGGGTCGGCCCACAGGGCCTCGCTGCGCGGGAAGTCGCAGGCCGAGGTGGTGTCGGGGTGTCCGGAGACGCAGGCGGGGACGTCCCGGCCGGGTATCGGGGTGTCCTGCAGGTAGACGATCGGGACGCCCGACTCCCGCAGCGGGGCGAGGGTCTGCTCCCAGCCGTGCAGCAGGGCGGCCCGGTCGGAGGTGTAGCGGTTCAGCGCGGAGACGAGGATCAGCTTCGGCTTCGGACCGGCCTTGAGCCGGGCCAGCGCGTTCGCCCGCCAGGTGTCGCACTCGTGGTAGGTGCGGCCCAACTGCGGGTTCACCACGGTGAGTTCGGGCAGCGGGCAGCCCTGCTTGACGAGTTCCTCGACGGACAGGCGGTGCTGGGCGGCGATGCCCAGCACGGCGGAGAACCACTGGCCGGCGTGCGAGTCGCCGAGCAGCACGATCCGGTCGTCGCCGGCGCCGAAGCGGCAGGGCGGGCTGGTGGTGTCGGCCGGGTCCACCTCGCAGGCGCCGTCCGGCGGGAAGTCCTGCCGGGCCTGCACGGGGTTCGGGACGGTCGGAGCGTTCGCGGGCGGCGCGGCGGCGAGCAGGGAGCGGCCGTCGCGGGCGCCCGGCGGCAGACCGGCCGGGTCCGGGGGAGTGGCGGGGCCGAGCATCCGGATGGTGCCGCTGCCGACGACCAGCGCCAGCACCACCGGCATCACCACGGCGGTGAGGCCCAGCGACAGCCCGCGGCGCGGGATCTCGCCCAGCACCCGGCTGCGCCGCAGCGGCTGCTCCAGCCAGTGCAGGGCGGCGAGCGCCGGCAGGGCGGCGGCGGCCGTGAGCGCGGCCTTCACGCCCCAGTGCAGGGCGCCCCACTGCGCCTCGGCGAGCACCAGCACCGGCCAGTGCCACAGGTACAGGTTGTAGGAGAGCCGGCCGATCGCCCGCGGCGCGCCGAGCGCCAACGCCCGTCCCACCAGGTGCTGTTCGCCGGCCAGGATGATCGCGGCGGTGCCGAGGGTGGGCACCAGCGCGGCGTGGCCGGGGTACGGGGTGCGGGCGTCGAAGACCAGCACCGCGGCGAGCACGGCGGCCAGGCCGCCGAGACCCAGCAACTCCCTTGCGACCCTCGGGAGCCGGCGCACCGGCAGCAGGGCGATCACCGCGCCGGCGGCGAACTGCCAGGCCCGGGTGGGCGTGGAGAGGTACGCGCCGGCGCTCCAGTGCAGGGAGAGCCAGAACGAGCCGGCGCCGAGCAGCACGGTCAGGCCGAGGAGCGTGCGCCGCTTCCAGGCCCAGCGGGCGGCGAGGGCGAGCAGCGGCGCCCACAGCAGGTAGAACTGCTCCTCGACGGCGAGCGACCAGAAGTGCAGCAGGGCGCTGGGGTCGCGGCCGGCCGCCAGGTAGTCGGTCTGTTCGGCGATGAAGCGCCAGTTGGCGACGGACAGGGCAGAGGCGAGGACGTCGCGTTCCAGGTCGGCGCGGCGCAGCGGGGCGGTGAGCAGGGCGCCGAGGACGGCGACGACGGCGAGCACCACGGCGGCGGAGGGCAGCAGGCGGCGGGCACGGCGGGAGTAGAACTCGGCGAGCCGGACCTTTCCGGTGGCGAGGCTCTCGCTGCGCAGCAGGCCGGTGATCAGGTAGCCGGAGACGACGAAGAAGACGTCGACGCCGACGAATCCGCCGGCCAGGCCGGGGACGGCCGCGTGGAAGGCGAGGACGGCGAGCACGGCGACGGCCCGCAGGCCCTCGATGTCGGGTCTGAACCTGGGCCGCTCGACGGGTGGTTGTCCGAGGACGACGGTGAGCGGGGCGGTGCTGGTGGACACGGGAGGTGGACCTTTCAGCCCAGCCAGGGCAGCATCGGGGCCGCCCAGCCGGAGGCGAGCAGGGCGATCAGGGCGAGCGTGCTCGTGACGGCGAGGGCCTCGGGCCAGCGCCTGGGCCGCATCGCCGGGCGGGCCCCGGATTCGGTGGAGTCGGTGGCGCGCGGCCGCAGTTCGGCGTACAGGTCGCGGATCAGCGGGACGCCGAGGTGGAGCTGCACGGCGAGGTACAGGGCCAGGCCCCAGGTGGTGTGCCAGCCGTGCTGGGCGGTGGCGGCGGCGATCCCGACGGCGGTGGCGGTCAGGGTGCCGGCCGTCCAGACCAGGGAGACCAGCAGGACCTTGCGGGCCATGCCGCCGGAGCGGCCGGGCTTGGCGACGCCGGTGGGCACCCAGGCGGCGCTGCGGCCGCGGGCGGTGTGCCAGTAGGCGGTGGCGGCGGCGAAGCTCATCAGCACGTTGGCGCGCAGCACTTCGGACCGCCAGCGGGTGCGGCTGACCCGGGGGAGCAGCACGTGCCACAGCCACAGCAGGGAGAGCATCGGCAGGACGTACCAGGCGCGGACCTCGCCGGGGTAGGCGAACAGCATGACCAGCGGCGGCAGCGGTGCGGTGAGCACGTTCACGGCGGCGGCCAGGTAGCCGATGATGCCCTCGTCGAAGCAGCGGCGCATCCGCCAGGTCATGGCCTTGCGGGTGGCCCGGTCGCCGATCAGGTGCAGGTTGCCCATGGTCCAGCGGTACTGCTGGTTGACGAAGCTGGTGGTGGAGTCCGGCGAGGTGCCCTTGGCGACCAGGACCGGCACGTACCGGGTGGTGAATCCCCGCTGGTGGAGGGCGAGTCCGGTGTACATGTCCTCGCTGTGGTCGAGCCGGGCGAAGCCGCCGGCGGCGTCGATCGCGGAGCGCCGGTAGACGGCGTTGGAGCCGCAGCAGATCGCGGCGTCGGAGGCGTCGCGGCTGGGCTGCACCCAGCGGAAGAACCACTCCTGGGCGGCGCCGGCGGCGCGCTGCACCCAGCCCATCGAGGCGTCGGTGTCGAAGCACTGCGGGCTCTGCACGATGCCGACCTTCGGATCGCCGAAGTAGGGCAGCAGGTGGTGCAGCAGGTCGGCGCGGGGCGCGAAGTCGGCGTCCAGGATGGCGATGTACTCGGCCTTGCTCAGGGTGAGCGCGTGGTTGAGGTTGCCGGCCTTCTTGTACTCGCCGCGGTTCGGGCGGACCACGTAGTGGTATCCGAACTCGGCTGCTAGCGCTGCCACTTCGGGCCGGTCGCCGTCGTCCAGCACCCAGACGTCGAGCTGTCCGGGGTGGTCGAGCCGGGCGACCGCGCGGTAGGCGTTGGCGAGGATGTCGAGCGGCTCGCCGCAGGTCGGCAGGTACAGGTCGACGGACGGCGGCTCGGCGGGCTGCCAGGCGGCGACCAGCAGTTCGTGGCCGGCCCGGGTGAAGCGGCGGCGGCGCAGTCCGTTGAGGCAGGTCAGGGCCAGGGCGACCAGGTTGACGCCGAGGACGGCGAGGAACGGCCAGAGCGCGACGGTGCGCAGGGAGAAGCTGAACATCGTGGCCGCGCTGAGCACGAAGGCGAACGCGGAGAGTAGCGGGACCCAGCGGCGCTGTGGTCCGAAGTACCAGTAGAGCTCCTGATCGGAAGGTGGCGACGGAAGGTGATTGACAGTCATTGGGCCCCCCACGGCCGGTCATTGACACCTGTCGTCGGTCAGATTACCTGATTGGTATAGACCAAATGACCACGCGGGATGAACGCTGGTGCAACTCCGGTGAAGCCCGTGTGACCAGGCATGACCGTGTCAGAAAGCCCGCCCCGGCAACCGCCTCCTGGGGCCCCTGTGGCGGTGGACGTGCACGGTGGCAGGACGGTTGCGAGTGATCCATGGCGGAGGGTCGCCGGAGGTCATGGCGAGTGTCCGCCGCCGCAATTGACGGACCGTCAGGACTGCGGAGCGTGGGCCCGGCGTTGTGGCGGGCGGGCGCCCGGGAGGGTTGCTCCGGCGTCGTGCGGCGGCGGGATCCGGGAGGGAGGTGCTAGCGGACGGCCGGCCCGTCCGGGTGGGTGCACGGTTCGGCGGCCGCGAGGACCGCGTCGAGCAGGCCGGGGAAGCGGGTGGCGAGGTCCTCGGCGCGCAGGGTGTTCATCTTGGAGGTGCCGCGGCGGTGCTGGCGGATCACGCCGGCCTCCCGCAGGACGCGGAAGTGGTGCGTCAACGTCGATTTGGTGACCGGCAGTTCGAAGGCCAGGCAGTTCAGCTCGTCGCCGCCCGCCCCGGCCAGCTCCGCGACGATCCGCAGCCGGGTCGGATCGGCGAGCGCGTGCAGCACGGCCTCCAGTCGCAGCTCGGCGGCGGGCGGCTCGGGCAGCAGTCCGGGACAGTCCTGGTCGATGGTCACCCCGCCATAGTACGAGAACTCTCGTAGTTTGACAGATGTCGTAGTACGGCAGCTATCGTACGAAGCGAAGAAGCCGCTGTCGGGACCACAGGAAGGACGGGCCGTCGTGAGCGCCCTGTTCGAGCCGATCACCCTCCGTTCGCTGACCATTCCCAACCGGGTCTGGCTCAGCCCGATGTGCATGTACTCGGCCGCCCCCGAAGGCCCCGAGACCGGCGTCGCCACCGACTTCCACCTCGCCCACCTCGGCGCCCGCG
This sequence comes from Kitasatospora sp. NPDC059646, assembly GCF_042734615.1. Classification (NCBI taxonomy): domain Bacteria; kingdom Bacillati; phylum Actinomycetota; class Actinomycetes; order Kitasatosporales; family Streptomycetaceae; genus Kitasatospora; species Kitasatospora sp. NPDC059646. The sequence continues at coordinate 22,699 of NZ_JBHWDS010000026.1, read as the reverse complement.
CCGCAGGCGGCGCCGGCCTGGTGATGGTCGAGGCCACCGGCGTCCGCCCCGACGCCCGGATCTCCCCGTGGGACCTCGGCCTGTGGAACGACCGCCAGCAGGAGGCCCTCGCCCGGGTCGCCGCGCTGATCCGCTCGCACGGCTCGGTCCCGGCGATCCAGCTGGCCCACGCCGGGCGCAAGGCCTCCACCGCGAAGGCAGGCCTGGGCGGCGGCCCGCTCGCCGTCGAGGACGGCGGCTGGCCGGTGGTCGGCGCCTCGCCGATCCCGTTCAAGGACGGCTACCCGACGCCGGTCGAGCTGACGGAGGCCCAGATCGCCGAACTGGTCGAGGACTTCGCCTCCGCCGCCCGCCGCGCGCTCGCCGCGGGCTTCCAGGTGGTCGAGGTGCACGGCGCCCACGGCTACCTGGTCCACCAGTTCCTCTCCCCGCTCACCAACCACCGCACCGACGGCTACGGCGGCGACTTCGCCGGCCGCTCCCGGCTGGCCCGCGAGATCACCGCCGCGGTCCGGGCCGTCTGGCCGGCGGACCTGCCCGTCCTGTTCCGGGTCTCCGCGACCGACTGGGTCGCCGACGAGCCCAGCTGGACGGTCGAGGAGAGCGCCCTGCTCGCCAAGGAGCTCCAGGCGATCGGCGTCGACCTGGTCGACGTCTCCTCCGGCGGCCTCGTCCCGGACGCGAAGATCGTCGTCGGGCCCGGCTACCAGGTCCCGTTCGCGGCGCAGATCCGCGAGCAGTCCGGCGTCCCGGTCAGCACCGTCGGCGCGATCACCGAGCCCGCCCATGCGGAGAAGATCCTGGCGGACGGCGACGCCGACGTGGTGATGCTCGGCCGCGAGATGCTCCGCGACCCGTACTGGCCGCTGCACGCGGCGAAGGCGCTGGGCGCGGAGCGCAACTGGCCGGAGCAGTACGGGTACGCGGTGGGCGACCGCGGCTGACCGGACGGCCGACCCGGGGCGCGGCGCCTCCTCGCCCACCGGGCGATCCCGCCGACGGGAGCCCCGCCCCGCGTCGGCCCCCGCGCCCCGCTTTCACCATGAACCTCCCGAGCGCCACCCCGACCTGACGGCACCGCCGGAAGGGCCGTCAGACGCCCTGCGGCGGGTGGACAGCCAGGCCTGGCCGACTCGACCGGGCCGGCGAACGGCAGGTTGAGCATCGCGCCCGCCGGCGCCGCGAAGACCGGCGGTGCCCACCGCCCCGGCGTCGCCCGGAGGAGAGCCGGCAGGAAGCAGGTCGAGGCCGCGCTCGCCAGCAGGTGGGAGCGCCCAACTGCCGCAGCCGGTACGGCTCGACGGAGAGCAGCACCAGCAGCCGCACCAGGGCGCAGCGGTCCGCGAGTCCGCTCAGGCCGACACCGACACCGCCACCGCCACCGACACCGCCACCGCCACCGAGGCCGGCCAGGGCCAGGCCGGCGGCGGCCGGCCACGGCAGCGGACGGCTGTCCGCCGGCAGCCCGACCAGTGGCTGCGGCACCGCACTGCCGAGGGGCGCCGGGAGCGTCAACCCGCCCGCGGCGACGTAGCCGTGGCCGCGCTCCCGTACGAGGACGAGCCGTCAGCCCCGCTGCGGCTGGCCGCCGTACGGCGAGGGGGTGCCCTGCCGGCGGGTGCGTTCGCGTGAACCGTCCAGCGGGCCGAGTGAGTTGGGGGCGCGGCGGCGGCTGGCCGCGACCTGGCGGGAGACCACCACGTCTATCAGGCACCACACCAGGACGAAGACGCCCATCGCCATCATCGCCAGCGCGGGCACGATCAGGGCGGTGTGCGACCAGGAGGCGAGGACGGCGACGATCACCGTCACCACCGTGAACGCGAACGCCAGGCCCGCCCGGACGGCGGCGGCCCGCACCTCGTCCGGCAACCGGCTGCGCCGCCGACGCGCCATCGCCCACCCCCTGTCGGACCCCAGGTTGCCCCAATAGGGGTGAAGGTATGCGGCCACCAGGTGGAATTCCACTCAAACCGGGCGTGTCGCGCCGACGGACCGTCACCCCCCCTGCCACAGGATCGTATTCGGCCCGGCAAGAGGGCGGGGGCAGGACGGCGGGGCCGGCGGTCAGTCGGGCAGGGTCGCGTCCAGCTCCTCCAGCGCGCCGACCACGATGGTCCGCATCGCCCGCTCCGCCAGCTCCGGGTCGCCCGCGCAGATCGCGTCGGCGACCTCCCGGTGCAGCTGCACCGCGTAGTCGCGCGGCCGGTGCGGCATCAGGTGGTGCTCGGTGCGGCCGGTCAGCACCGCGCCGACGGTGTCCTTCAGGTGCGCGAACATCTCGTTGCCGGAGGCCCGCAGCACCGCCGCGTGGAAGGCGATGTCGTGCGCGAGGAAGGACTTCAGGTCCGCCGCGCGGGCGGTGACGGTCAGTTCGACGGCCAGCGCGCCGAGCTCCCGCCGGTCGTCGTCGCTGGCGTGCCGGGCGGCCAGCGCCGCCGCGGCCGGCTCCACCGCGACCCGCAGCGAGCCGAGCGAGCGCAGCTGCTCGGAGCGGCCGGCGCCGGCCAGGCGCCAGCGGATCACCAGCGGGTCGAACACGTCCCAGTCGGCGCGCGGGCGGACGGTGATCCCGACCCGGCGGCGCGGCTCGACCATCCGCATCGACTCCAGGATCCGCACGGCCTCCCGCACCACGGTGCGGGACACGCCGTGCTGCGCCTCCAGCTCCTCGGCGCGCAGCACGGTGCCCGCGGGCAGCTCGCCGGAGGCGATCGCCGGACCGAGGTGGGCAAGCAGGCGGCCGGGCAGGCCCTGGATCTCCATGCGGTCAGCCTATCGGCGCGGTCACGGCCGGCCCGGGGCCGGGGCGCGGGTGGACGCCTCCCACCTGCGGCGACGTACATAAGTATGACGATTGGGTTTCGGTGGCTTGAATAAGTCATACCTTTGGGTCTACCTTGCCCGTGACCAGGCAAGGACAGGAGCACCACCCATGGCTCTCAACGTCGAGAACCAGCAGCCGCCCGTCATCGTGGTGATGGGCGTCTCCGGAGTCGGCAAGACCACCGTCGCCCGACTGCTCGCCCACCGCCTCGGCCTCCCGTACGCCGAGGCCGACGACTTCCACCCCGCCGCCAACATCGCCAAGATGAGCGCCGGGATCCCGCTGGACGACCAGGACCGCGAACCCTGGCTGCGCGCCCTCGGCGCCTGGCTCGGCGAGCGGGCCGGGGCCGGCACCGGCGGCGTGGTCACCTGCTCCGCCCTCAAGCGCAGCTACCGCGACATCCTGCGGGACGCCTGCCCCGAGGCGTTCTTCCTGCACCTGACCGGCAGCCACGACCTGGTCGGCGACCGGATCGCCCACCGCACCGGCCACTTCATGCCGCCCTCCCTGCTGGACTCCCAGTACGCCACCCTCGAACCGCTCCAGGCGGACGAGAACGGCGCCGTGCTGGACGTCGACGCCGACCCCGACACCCTCGTCGACCGCGCCGTCGCCGACCTGCCGCACTGACCCCGCCCCACCCCGTCACACCAGCCGCCGCCCACCGGCCCCCCCGGGCAGTGACGGCCCGTCAATGGAGACTCGCGTGACCCCCACCCTGCTGGCCGCCGCCGCGCCGGCGCTCCCCCACACGTCCAGCAACGGCCAACTGCTGGCCGCGGTGCTGCTCAGCATCGGCGCGATCGTGCTGCTGATCACCCGGTTCAAGCTGCACCCGTTCCTGGCCCTGACCCTCGGCTCGGGCCTGCTCGCCGCCGTCGCCGGCGCGCCCTTCGACAAGCTGCTCAGCAGCTTCTCCACCGGCTTCGGCTCCACCGTCGCCTCGGTCGGCCTGCTGATCGGCCTGGGCGCGATGCTCGGCAAGCTGCTCGCCGACTCCGGCGGCGCCAACATCATCGCCGACACCGTGCTCGCCCGGACCGGCCCGAAGATGCTGCCCTGGGCGATGGCGCTGATCGCCGCCGTGCTCGGCCTGCCGCTGTTCTTCGAGGTCGGCGTCGTCCTGCTGATCCCGATCGTGCTGCTGGTCGCCCGCCGCGGCAACGTCCCGCTGATGCGGATCGGCATCCCCGCGCTGGCCGGCCTGTCCGTGCTGCACGGCCTGGTCCCCCCGCACCCCGGCCCGCTGGTCGCCGTCGACGCCCTCAAGGCCGACCTCGGCGTCACCCTGGCGCTCGGCCTGCTGATCGCCGTCCCCACGCTGATCATCGCCGGCCCGCTGTTCGCCCGGCTCGCGCAGCGCTGGGTCGGCCCGCTGGAGATCCCGGCCGACACCACGCCCGTCGAGACCGTCAAGCACGAGAGGACCCCGCGCTTCGGCGCCGTCCTCGCCACCATCCTGCTGCCGGTCGTGCTGATGCTCGGCAAGGCCCTCGCCGACGTGGTGATCGACGACCCGAAGGCGACCGCCCAGCGGTTCTTCGACTTCATCGGCTCCCCGCTGATCGCGCTGCTCGCCGCCACCCTGCTGGCCATGGCCACCCTGGGCCGGGCCGCCGGGTTCGACAAGGAGCGGATCTCCGCGACCGTCGGCAACTCGCTCGGCCCGATCGCCGGCATCGTGTTCATCGTCGGTGCGGGCGGCGGCTTCAAGCAGACCCTGATCGACGTCGGCGTCGGCAACGCGGTCAGCGAGTGGTCCGGCAAGTGGCACATCTCCGCGCTGCTGCTCGGCTGGCTGATCGCCGTGCTGATCCGTCTCGCCACCGGCTCCGCCACGGTCGCCACCATCACCGCCGCCGGCATCGTCGCCCCGCTGGCCGCCGACATGTCCACCACCCACGCCGCGCTGCTGGTGCTCGCCATCGGTGCCGGGTCGCTGTTCCTGTCGCACGTCAACGACGCCGGCTTCTGGCTGGTGAAGGAGTACTTCGGGATGAGCGTCGGCCAGACCCTGAAGTCCTGGTCGGTGATGGAGACGGTGATCTCGGTGGTCGCGATCGCCCTGATCCTGCCGCTGAGCCTGATCGTCTGACGATCGACCGGCCCCCAGAGCCGCGACGCCCTCCGGATCCCCGCTTCTCTCCCGGAGGGCGTCGCCGTGTCCGCGGCGCGGTCAGCGCGCCAGCAGCTCCGCGGTCCGCTTGCGGACCTCCTCGGTGTCCAGCCCGCGCACCGTCAGCGTGGTGCGCCGCCGCAGCACGTCGTCCACCGTGTACGCCCACTCCTGCTCGGCCGCGTACACCACCTGCGCCCACACGTCCGGGCCGTCCGGGTGCACCCGCTCGCCCAGCTCGGGGCGCTCGGCGATCAGGCGGGCGATCTGGAACGACAGCGTGCCGTAGTGGGTCGCCAGGTGGCGGGCCACCAGCGGGTCCATCCGGGAGCCCGGCTCCCGGTCCATCAGCAGGCGGTGGGCGACGGCCTGCGGGGCGCCGATGCCGGGCAGCGGCACCGTCGCCGGGATCGGCGACACGTCCTCGGCCAGGCCCACGCCCGGCGCGTGCTTGAGCTTCTCCAGCACCACCCGGCCGATGTGCCGGTAGGTGGTCCACTTGCCGCCCGCCACCGACAGCATCCCGGCCCGGCCCTCGGTCACCACCGTCTCCCGCTTCGCCGACGCCGTCGCGCCCGGCCCGCCCGGCAGCACCCGCAGGCCCGCGAAGGCGTACGTGATGTCCTCGCGCCGCAGGTGCTCGTCCCGGACCGCGTGGCCGGCCTCGGACAGGATCTGGTCGACGTCGGCGTCGGTGGCCCGCACGTCCAGCGGGTCGCCGGTGTACTCCTCGTCGGTGGTGCCCAGCAGGACGTGGTCCTCCCACGGAATGGCGAAGGACACCCGGTAGTGGTCGATCGGGATGGTCAGCGCGGCCCGCCACGGCGCCTGCCGGCGCAGCACCACGTGCGCGCCCTTCGACAGCCGGATCGACGGCTCGGCGCCCGGGAACTCCATCCGCCGCAGGTGGTCCACCCACGGGCCGGTGGCGTTCAGCACCAGGCGCGCGTCGATGCCGAACTCGGCGCCGTCCAGGCGGTCGCGGACCTCCGCGCCGGTGACCCGGCCGCGGGTGAAGCGCAGGCCCGTCACCTCGGCGTGGTTGAGCACCACCGCGCCCGCCTCGACCGCCGCCCGGACCGTCATCACGGCCATCCGGGCGTCGTTCATCTGGTGGTCGCCGTACACGGCGACCCGCCGCAGGCCCTCGGTGCGCAGGCCCGGCACCGCGCGCGCCGCCTGCGCGGGGGAGACCACCCGGCCCAAGCCGTCGCGGAACGCCGACAGCGCCGAGTACAGGAACACGCCCGCGCCGAGCTTGGGCGCCGAGTGCGGGCCGCCCTCGTAGACGGGGACGAAGAAGGTCAGCGGGTTGACCAGGTGCGGGGCCACGTCGGTGGCCAGCGCCCGGCGTTCCTTGTGGTTCTCGGCGACCAGCTTCACCGCGCCGGTCTGCAGGTAGCGCAGCCCGCCGTGGACCAGTTTGGAGGAGGCGGAGGAGGTGGCGTTCGCGAAGTCCCCGGCGTCCACCATGGCCACCTTCAGCCCGGCCTGGGCGGCGGTCCAGGCGGTGGCGGTGCCGAGGATGCCGCCGCCGATCACCAGCAGGTCGTAGCGGGCCCGGCCGAGCAGTTCGCGGGTGGCGGCGCGGGAGGCGACGCGGCCGGCGGCGCGTTCGGCGCCCAGGGTCGGGATGGTAGCCATGGTGTGTGCGGCGGGCCCGGTTCGCGGCCGGTCCGCGTCTCCTTCCGATCGGGAACGGTGCCTCTGACGGGACGTCAGAGCTGCGGCTGCTCGTCGTCCTGCTCGACCCAGCCCATGGTGCGCTCCACCGCCTTCAGCCAGTTGCGGTGCTCGCGCTCGCGGGTCGCGTCGTCCATCCGGGGCCGCCACTCGGCGGCCCGGTGCCAGTTGGCGCGCAGCGTGTCCAGGCCGTCCCAGAAGCCGACCGCGAGGCCGGCCGCGTAGGCCGCGCCGAGGGCGGTGGTCTCGGCGACGAACGGGCGCTCCACGGGGACGTCCAGCACGTCCGCGATGTTCTGCATCAACAGGTTGTTGGAGGTCATGCCGCCGTCGACCTTCAGCGCGGTCAGCGTCACGCCGGAGTCCTTCTGCATCGCGTCCACCACCTCGCGGGTCTGCCAGGCGGTGGCCTCCAGCACCGCCCGCGCCAGGTGGCCCTTGGTGACGTACCTGGTCAGTCCGGTGATCACGCCGCGCGCGTCGGAACGCCAGTACGGGGCGAACAGGCCGGAGAACGCGGGCACGAAGTACGCGCCGCCGTTGTCCTCGACGGTGCCCGCCAGGGTCTCGATCTCGGCCGCCGTCGAGATGATGCCGAGCTGGTCGCGCAGCCACTGCACCAGCGAACCGGTGACCGCGATCGACCCCTCCAGGGCGTACACCGGCGGCCGGTCGCCGATCCGGTAGCCGACCGTGGTGAGCAGCCCGTGGTACGAGTTGACGATCCGTTCGCCGGTGTTCAGCAGCAGGAACGTGCCGGTGCCGTACGTCGACTTCGCCTCGCCCGCGTCGAAGCAGGTCTGCCCGAACAGCGCGGCCTGCTGGTCGCCGAGCGCCGCCGCCACCGGCACGCCCGCCAGCACGCCGACCGCCTCGCCGTACACCTCGGCGGAGGAGCGGATCTCCGGCAGCACCGCCGTCGGCACGCCGATCGACTCGGCGATCCGCTCGTCCCACTCCAGCGTGTGCAGGTTCATCAGCAGGGTGCGGGAGGCGTTGGTGACGTCCGTGACGTGCCGGCCGCCGTCCACGCCGCCGGTCAGGTTCCAGATCAGCCAGGTGTCCATGGTGCCGAACAGGATGTCGCCGGCCTCGGCGCGCTCGCGCAGGCCCTCGACGTTGTCCAGCAGCCAGCGGATCTTCGGGCCGGCGAAGTAGCTGGCCAGCGGCAGCCCGGTCTCCCGGCGGAACCGGTCCTGGCCGACGTTGCGGCCCAGCTCCCGGCAGAGCGCCTCGGTGCGGGTGTCCTGCCAGACGATCGCGTGGTGCGCCGGCTCACCGGTGTGCCGGTCCCACAGCACCGTGGTCTCGCGCTGGTTGGTGATGCCGACCGCCCGGATGTCCTCCCGGGTCAGCCCGGCCTTCTCCAGCGCGCCCCGCACCACCGCCTGCACCCGGGCCCAGATCTCCGCCGCGTCGTGCTCCACCCAGCCCGGCTGCGGAAAGATCTGCGCGTGCTCCTGCTGCTCGACGGCGACGATCCGGCCGTCCGCCCCGAACAGGATGCACCGGCTGGACGTGGTGCCCTGGTCGATCGCGGCGATGTAGCTGGCAGTCATGCGGTTCCTCGGCTCGGATCGGCTCGGCTCAGGACGTCAACGGGGGAGCGGGGCTGACCCTTCGTCAGTCCCCGTGCGCGCGGGTCCGGCAAACCACGCGGACGGCGCGGTGCGCCCGGACCCTCCAGCCGTCGTTCGACAATGTCGACCGACGTTTCGAAGCCAACAGCAGCCGGACGCCCGACGTCAAGGCGTTGTGACGCGCGCCGCCCCCGACGGCCACGCACCGCCGCCACCCGATCACCCAGCGGCCCGCCCACTCAGAACCGGTGCGCCCCGAGATCGCGCGAGATCGCCCGCGCCGCCGTCCGCACCGACGCCACCAGCGACGGCCGCACCGCACCGCCCTCGCACACCGTCTCCACCGGGCCGCTCACGCACACCGCGCCCACCGGGTTGCGCCGCCGGTCCTGGATCAGCGCCGCCACCGACGCCACGCCCTCCCAGGTCTCCTCCACCGCGTCCGCCCAGCCCCGCTCCCGCACCAGCGCGCACTGCGCGTCCAGCGCCGCCGGCTCCGTCACCGTCCGCGGCGTGAACGCCTCCCACGGCCCGTCGCCCAACTCGCCGCGCGCCACCGGGTCGTACGCCAGCAGCACCTTGCCCAGCGCCGTCGCGTGCAGCGGCTGCATCGAACCGACCTCCAGCACCTGCCGCGAATCGTCCGGCCGGAACACGTGGTGCACCACCAGCACCCCCCGCTGGTGCAGCACCCCCAGGTACACCGTCTCCCCGGCCGCCCGCGCCAGGTCGTCCGCCCACACCAGCGCCCGGGCCCGCAGCTCGTGCACGTCCAGGTAGCTCTGGCCCAGCCGCAGCAGCTCCGCGCCCAGCTGGTACTTGCCGCTGTCCGGGTCCTGCTCGACGAAGCCCTCCTGCTGCAGGGTGCGCAGGATGCCGTGCGCCGTGCCCTTCGCCAGGCCCAGCCCCGTCGCCACCTCCGACAGGCCGAGCCGGCGCTCCCCGCCCGCCAACAGGCGCAGGATCGCGGCCGCCCGCGACAGCGACTGGATCGCACCGGGCACCGGCCCACCTCCACTGACCACCGGTCGGCGATGCCGACCCCTCCACGTCCTCCGACCGTACTACCCGGCCGCCCCCGTCACGTCACGCCGGCCCCGCCGGCTCCGCCACCCAGCCCGCCACCAGCACCAGGCCCGACGCCCGGTGCACCGCCAGGAACGCGAACGGGCGGTCGAACCGGGCCACCGCCCGGCGCACCCGGAACCGCCGGGACGCGACCAGCGCCGCCGCCCTGACCATGGCCACCGTCGTCACCGCGCCCGCCTCGAAGCCCTCCGCCGAGAACTCCGCCATCGCCACCTGCTTCGCCTGCGCCACCTTCAAGGGCATGCTCCGGCTGATGCCCGGGAACCGGTCGCCGTCCAGCGCCGCCGTCCGCAGACCGAACAGCTCCGCGGCCGCCAGCAGGTCGTTCTCCGCCCGGACCAGGAACCCGGCCGTCGCCAGCACCCCGACGTCGCCGGGCGACGACGCGTCGACCGACGCCAACTCCAGCCCCGGCCACACCTCCCCGTCCGCCCGGCCGGCCACCGGCATCCGCCGCGAGGCGCCCGACACCAGCTCGAACCCGGCCGCCACCACCGCCCCCGGCGCCGCCCCCGGGCCGCCCAGCACCAGGTGCACGTCCACCTCGCCGTCGCCCGCCATCCGGACCTCCGTCACCGGACCCGCCGAGGTCTCCGCCACCGCGATCCGCTCGAACAGCTCCGGCCCGGACCGCTCCAGCTTCACGAACTCCCGTCCCATCCAAGGGCCTTCCGCCACCGCGAACCGGCCGGGCCGGAACGGGACCGCCCACCTGGTCCGCACCGTCACCGCCGACGCCAGCACCAGCTCCGCCCCGGCGGCGTCCACCGGCATCCGCTCCAGCAGCCCGCCCGTCTGCTCCCGCGCCCAACGGTCCAGCGCCGCCCGGTCCACAGCCGGATCACCCGTCAACCGCCCCCGGAGCGAGGCGTCCACCTGCTCCGCCCAGCCGGGCTCCACCACCAGCCGGTCCGCCGTCCACAACCCGAGCGCCGCCGCACAGCCCGGCGTTCCCCGCAGCCGCGCCAGCAACTCCCGCGCCACGCCCGGCGCCTCACCGGTCGGCATCCCCAACGCCCGCTCCAGTTCGACCCGCACGGGCCCGCCCGCCCCCGCCGCCAGCATCGCCAGCAGCGGCCACACCCCGACCGCCGTCCACACCTGCCCGGAGCCGAACGCCAACTCCCGCCCCCAGCGCGCCCCGAGACCGTTCACCACACCGACCGCCCGCACCACGAACCCCTTCCTTCCGCCGACCGCCGCACCATCCTCCCCGCCCCGGGCCGATCCGCCGCGCTACGCTCCCGGCATGTCCGGACCGACCCTGGTGATCGAGCTCGCGCAGGCCCCCGCCCCCGCCGCGCTGCGGGAGTTCGGTGCGCTCATGACGCGGCTCTGCCCGACCCTGACGGAGAATCGGCCCGGCTCCTACGACGGGCACGTGCTCGCCGACCGCCTGGGCATCCCGGACCGGCCGGAGTGGGCCCCGCCGCCCCGGCACCAGGCCCCCGCCGATCCCGCACCCGCCGCGCTCCGGCGGCCCGGCCTGCACCTGCACCGCCCGTTCCTGGTGTACCTGATGGGCCCCGGCATCGGCGACGAACCGCTCTTCGAGGCCGAACACGCCGACCAGCCCGCACTGGACGCCGCCCTGGGCTACCGCCCCACCCACGCCGTCAACGTCAGCGCCTGCTGCAACGACGACCTCGACCACCTCGCCACCGCACTGCTCACCGCCGCCGTCATGGACGCCGTCGGCGGCCTCGCCGCAGCCGAACTCGCCACCGGACAGGCCGGGATCGTCGCCGGCCTCCCCGGCCTGCTGGCCGTCACCGAGGACGACTGGCCGACCGCCGTCGGCACCGCAGCGTTCCTCCGCGCCTGGGCCGAACAGCCCGGCTTCCGACTGATGAAATAGCCCGCCCGTTCCGCGAACCGGCGCTCAGCCGACGAGCGCATTCGCCAACTCGGCGATCCCCCGCGGGCCCACCCGGCAGCAGCCGCCGACCAGCCGGGCCCCCGCCGCCACCCAGCCCGGCGCCTCGCCCGGGTCGAAGGTCGCCGCGCCCGCCCAGTCCCGGGCCGTCGCGTCCCAGCCCTCGCCGCTGTTCGGGTACGCCACCGCCGGCCGCCCCGTCAGCTCCACCGCCAGCGACACCGCCGCCGGAACCTCCTGCGGCGCACAGCAGTTGACGCCCACCGCCACCACCTCCGGCACCTCCGCCACCAGCGCGAACGCCTCCGACAGCGGCTCCCCGCCCCGGGTCAGGCCGCCCGCCGCGCCGAACGAGAACCACACCGGAACCCCCAACCCCCGGACGCACTCCGCCAGCACGGACGCCTCCAGCAGGTCCGGCACCGTCTCCACCGCCAGCACGTCCGGCCCGGCCGCCGCCAGCACCTCCAGCCGCGGCCGGTGGAACGACGCCAACTCCCCTGCGGACAGACCGTAGTGACCCCGGTACTCCGACCCGTCCGCCAGCACCGCCCCGTACGGACCCACCGAGGCCGCCACCCACCGGGGCCGACCGTCACCCAGCTCCGCCGACGCCTCCTCGGCCGCCAACCGCGCCAACTCCACGCTCAACGCCAACAGCCGGTCCGCCTTCGCCGCGTCGACACCGCGCCCGGCGAACCCCGCCCGACTCGCCTGGTAGCTCGCCGTGGTGGCCACCCGCGCACCCGCCTCGAAGAACGCCCGGTGCGCCGCCACCAGCTGCCGCGGCTCGTCCAGCAGCAGCCGCGCCGACCACAGGGCGTCCGACAAGTCGCATCCCTGCGCCGCCAGCTGGGTCGACAACCCGCCGTCCAGCAGCACCGGCCCGGCCGCCAGGGCCGCACCGAACCCACCGCCGGCACCGTCACCCGGCACCGCCCCCGACCCGCCGATCACCGTTGCCATCCCTCCAGCCTGCCGCAACACCCGCCACCGGGCGGTCGAACGGCTCAGACTCCGGCGGCCGCCACCGGCCGCGAGGTCACCGCGATCCGGTTGTACGTGTTCACCACCGTCGCCGCCCACGCCACGAACGCCGCCTCCGCATCCGACAGCACCGCCCGCGCGGCCCGCTGCGCCCGCTCGCCCTCCGCGTGGTCCGGCAGCCGGGTGACCGCCTCCGCGAGCGCCAGCGCGGCCTGCTCGCGGTCCGTGAACAGCGCGCCGGACGAGCGCCAGGCCGCCAGCGCGTCCAGCCGCTCGTCCGACTCACCGGCCTTCCGCGCGGCACCGGTGTGCAGGCCCACGCAGTACGTGCAGCCGTTCAGCTGCGAGCAGCGCAGCCGCACCAGCTCCAGCAGCAGCGGTTCCAGGCCGGCCGCGGACGCCGCCTGCTCGACGGCGCCGTGCAGCGCGTGCACGGCGGCGAAGGCCTGCGGGGCGAGTTCGATCAACGGGAGAGGGGAGAGCGTCTCGGTCACGGAGCGACACTATGGGGCCGCCCCCGGCGGCGCCGGGGTCGAAACGCAGACCGATCACCCGCTCGGGAGACGGCACGCGAAACAGTTGACCGTGTCCCCAAATCGTGGTGCGAGCCCTGGAGTTCAACGGGCAACGGCCTGACGGCCCGTCAGGGATCGGGCATCCTCACCCGGTTGGCGGCATGTCGGCGATCCGGAGCGCAGCTCCCCGGTAGTGTGACGTTCCGTGGCCGACCGCACCGATTGTGTGATGGCCACTTCGCGAATCCCGGCGGGCGCCACTCGCCGGCCCTGTCCCTGGGCCGACGGCACCCGCCCCGGGAACACCACGCATTCAGACTCACCTGGAGAACTCCGAGATGACCACTTCCGTGCAGCTCGACCGTGCCCAGAAGCGCTTCGACCTTTGGGACGTGAACGGCGACGGCCAGATCGACCGGTCCGACTGGGACGCCGAGGCCCAGCGCATCCTCCAGGCCTTCGGCGAGGCCCCGACCTCCCCGGCCGGCCGCCAGCTGACTGAGGCCTACCTGGGCATGTGGAGCTTCTTCGCCGACAAGGCCGGCATCGACGAGAAGACCGGCGCGCTCACCCCCGAGCAGTTCAACCACATCGCCGAGGAGCACGTCCTGGAGAACGGCGGCGCCGGCTTCGGCCGCGTCGTCAAGCCGACCATCCAGGCCATCGTCGAGCTGGTCGACGTGGACGGCGACGGCCAGGTCAACCCGGCCGAGTTCAAGACCTGGCTGGACGCCATCGGCGTCGAGGGCGTGCAGGCCGCCGAGGCCTTCCGCCAGATCGACTCCGACGGCGACGGCCAGCTGTCCGTCGAGGAGCTGGTCAACGCCGTCCGCGCCTACCACCTGGGCGACATCGACGTCCCGCTGCTGGGCCGCTGAGCCCCGCCGCACGGTCGGTCACGGCCTGACGGACCTCGGGCCCGGAACGGGGAAGGCGCCCCCCGTTCCGGGCCCTCGGCGTGCCGCGAACGCTCCGGACCGGTCGTCCGCTCAGAACCCCGCGGGCGCCGGCGCGAACCGCACCGGCAACTCCGGCCGCAGGTCCAGCTTCTCCCCGGTCAGCAGGTGCTCGGCCGCGATCAGCACGTTGTAGTGGTTGGGGAAGTGACAGGCGTCGAAGCCCAGCACCGTCCCCACCCGGTGCTCGCCGACGTACACCTCGTCGCCCCGGTCCAGCACCCCCGCCGCCGCGATCTCCGCGAACCCCAGGAACCCGACCCGGTCGATCCGCGCACCCGCCGCCGTGTCCCGCTGATCCGTCGTCACCAGCTCGTGCACCTCGCCGACCCGCACGCACCGGCTGGCGAACGGCTCCAGACTCATCCCGCGGTCCGTCCGGCTGTGCAGCAGCACCTTCACCAGCGTGCCCGTCACCGTCCGCTTCGGCCCGTTCTCCCGCACCGCGTCCGCCGACTGCCCGATCATCCGCGCACCCCCGCCCGCTCGGCCAGGTACGCCGCCTCGACCACCCGCAGCGCGTCCACCCCGTCCGGCCCGCGGTCGGCGTCGCCCCCGCGGCCCGCGCCCGCCAGCAGGCCCGCGAACCCGGCGACGATGCCCTCGTACTCGTGCCACAGCGACTGCTTGAAGCCGTCGTGCCCGGCCAGCAGGTCCGCCCGCAGCACCGAACCGTCCACCAACTCCACCGTCACGTCCTTCAGTTCAGCCGGATACGACCAGTCCAGCTCGATCCGGCCGCGCACCCCGCCCGCACCCGACAGCTCCAGCACCGCCTGCCGGTCCACGCCGGCGCCGTCCCGCACCACCTGCGCGCCGTCCACCGCCATCGGGCCGGCCAGCAGCCGCAGCAGGTCGTACGCGTTCGGGCCGTTGTCGGCGACACAGCCTCCGCCGCAGCGCTCCGGATCCAAGTACCAGCGGTCCCGGCCGACATGCTCCTCGATCAGCTCGAAGTACCGCGCCGTCACCGACCGCACCGGCGCCGCACCGTCGAGCGCCCGGCACAGCTCCCGCACCGCCGTGTTGTACCGGCGGTGGAACGCCGTGAACAGCGGCACCCGGCGCTCCGCCGCCAGCGCCGCCAACTCCGCGCCCTCCGACGCCCGCAGCGCCAACGGCTTCTCCACGCACACCGGCAGCCCCGCCCGGAGCGCGTCCCGGCAGATCGCCAGGTGCAGATCGTTCGGAACGGTCACCACGACGGCGTCCAGCCCGCCCGCCGACAGCATCGCCCGGTGGTCGGTGAAACAGCCCACCCGGCCCTCGAAGCCGGGCAGCACCGAGGCGTCCCGGTCGCACACCGCCGCCAGTCGCACGCCCGGCACCCGCTCCAGCGCGGCCAGGTAGAACCGCGAGATCACCCCGAGGCCGATCACCCCCACCCGCAGCCCGCTCACGCCGCCACCTCCACGTCCACCGGACGGATGCCGAACCGGCCTGCCGTCTCCGCGAGTTCGGCCACCAACGGAGCCGCCAGCGGCACCCCGTCCCGGTGCGCCTCGGCCGTCCGCCGCGCCTCGTGCCAGCCCGGGTAGACCACCGGCCCCTGCTGCCCGGCGGCCGGCGGGCAGGCCAGCACCGTGGAGAACAGCGTCCGTGCGTCGGCCGCCGCCTGCTCCGGATCGCGCAGCGTCGCCGGGGCGATCGCCAGCGCGAACAGGCCGATGTCGTCGTCCCGGCCCGACGGGCCGCCGTCCCCGTCCAGCGCCGCCGGCTCCGGGCCGAGACCCGCCCCGGGCAGCATCGCCGCCAGCACCTCCACCATCAGCCCCAGCCCGAACCCCTTGAACTCGGCACCCGACCCCGACCCCAGCCACAGCAGGTGCGCCTCGCCCCGGTCGAACGCCGCCGGGTCCGTCACCGGCCGCCCCTCCTCGTCGGCCAGCCACCCCTCCGGAATCGCCCGGCCCGCCCGGGCCGCCGCCCGCACCCGGCCGGTCGGAACCGCCGTGGTGCTCATGTCCAGGACGTACGGCGGCAGTTCACCGGCCGGTGCGGCCACGCTCCACGGATTGGTACCCAGCAGCGCGACCGCTCCGCCCGGCGGACGGGCGATCCGCTGCCGACCGCAGTTCGACGCCAGCAGCCCGACCATGCCGCGCCCGGTCACCCGCGCCGCGTGGTGGCCCGCACACCCGAAGTGCGTCGCCCGCCGGACGGACACCAGCCCGATCCCGAACCGCTCCGCCCGCTCCGCCGCCAACTCCATGGCCGCGCCCGCCTGCCACAGCCCGAGCGCGTTCCTCGCATCCACCAGCACGGCCGCCCCCCGGTCGGCCAGCACCACCGGCTCGGCCAGCGGATCGGCCCGCCCGTCCGCCAGCAGCGGCAGGTACAGCCGGGAGAGGTTCACCAGCCCGTGCGAGTCCATGCCCGCGGCATCCCCGTAGCACAGGGCCTCCGCCGCGGACCGCGCCCGCTCGGGCGGCAAGCGGTGCGCGACGAACACTTCGGTGGTGAAACGGAGCAACTCGGCGTACGGAACGCGAACGATCCGGGCAGCGGCACCGGGTGCGGACGCCACGGTGGTCATGGGCAACAGCCTCCTGAACGGGGACGGGGACGGACGGGGAAGCGGGGCGGGCGTGCCCCGCCTCCTGATGCATGCAGTGGTCGAGGCTGCGGGGGCTCGGCATCGGGTCCGGCGGACGGCTGCCGGCCACCGGTCACCGGCTATCGGCGGCGGGCGAAGGCCACCAGCAGGCGGGCCACCGCTGAGGCGAAGCCGTCGAGTTGGGCGAGGTCGGCGAACTCGCCCTCCGCGTGCGCGCGGTTGGCGCCGAGATCGCCCGGGCCGAGCACCACGGTGAACGCGTCCGAAAGGCCGGCCGCCCAGATCGCATCACAGGTGAACGCCGGCTCATCGTCCGGCACTTGCGGAATCCCGGCGTCCCGCGACAACAGCTCCTCGAACTCCGGATGCCGGTTGTCCAGGACGGGCAGGCCGCGCTTGAGCCAGTCCAGCCGGGTGATCAGGGCGCAGTCGGCGGCCGTCCGGGCGAACTCCGGCAGTCCGCCGAACTCCCGCCGGAACGCGGTCAGCCCGGCATCGACCGCCGCCGCCACCGCCGCCTCCGCGCGGCGGCCCGAACCGGCGTCCCGGTAGGGCAGGTTGAGGAGCAGGTCGCCCGTGCCGTACACCCGGTTGTGCAGCGGACCGGTGCTCAGACCGGCCACGCACACCGGATCGCGCGGAGCCGCAGTACCGCCCAACTCCCGTGCCAGGTACTGGGCCAGGAAGCCGAGCAGCACGGTCGCGTTGTGGCCCTCGCCCGGGCAGTCGTCGATCGCGTCCTCGCCGCGCACCCGCAGCCGGGCGGTCGCGGCGGCCGTGGACCGGGGCAGGAACCGCAGACCGGTCGGCTCGCAGAACACGTTCAGTGCACCCGCGTACCCGGCCTCGACCAGCGGACGGGTGCCGAACACGCCCATCGCGCCGCCCTCTTCGCCTGAGACGGCCTGCACCAGCACGCCGACCGACTCGCCCAGCCGGGGTTCCGCCGCGACCGCCGCCCGGATCCCCGCCAGCAGCGCCACCGCCGGTCCCTTGGCGTCGATCGCCCCCCGCCCGGTGAACCGCCGCCCGTCGAACCCGACCGGCTCCAGCCCCGCCACCGTGTCCAGGTGCACGTTGAACATCACCGTCGCACACCGGGGCAGCGGCGGACCGAGCCGCAGCACCAGACTCGGCTGGGACGCCAGGAAGTCCCGGTCACCGAGTCGCCGGCGGACCGTCAACGGCGTGCCGGGGCGGTCGAGTTCCTCGGGAGTCGGGGCGCCGCGGAGCACCTCCGACAGGCCGATGTCGGCCGCCGCCCGCGCGTAGACGGTGAGCGCCTCGGGCAGCAGCGGGAGCGGCGCACCGGGGCCGGTCTCCAGTGGTCCGGCGGTCGGCAGGCGCAGCAGGTCGAGCAGCAACTCCCGGTCGTCCGGCCCGAGTCGGGCCTGCGGCCGGGTTCGGGTGTTCAGCCCGGTGCGGTCGCCCGGTCCGACTCGGGCGTCCGCGGGCCCGTCGGACCGGCGGTCGGCGGCGGGCCGGTCGCCCGGTCCGACTCGGACGTCCGCTTGCACCTCGGGCCGGTCGCCCGCTGGGGCGGGGCGAACGCTGCTGTCGGCGGCGAGGTCCGGGGCCGGGTCACCGCTCATGCGGCACGGCTGCTTCGTGCGGGAGCGGCCGGGCTGTCGAGTCCGCCGGGCACCGGTCGCCAGCCGGGCACGGCCGGCAGCACCTCGCGCTCCACCAGGGCGGTCAACGCCCGTCCGGCGGTGACGAATCCGCTCCCGGCGGTGCCGTCCGCCGCCAGGCCTTGGTGCGGGCGGGTGGCGAGGTGCGGCTCCAGCGACCATCCGCCGCTCCAGCCGCGCTCCAGCAGGAACCGCAGGCTCTCCGCGAGCCGCGCGGCACCCTCGCCGGGCAGCACGTAGGCGGTGCGGTCGCCGCCCCCGACCGCGTCCTTGATGTGCACGTGGGCGACGTGGTCGGCGATCCGGCGGAGCATCAGGTGGCCGTCGTAGCCGTGGGCCACGCCGTTGCCGGCGTCGAAGAGCAGGCGCAGCGCCGGGCTGTCCACCGCGGCCATCAGGTCGAGTTGGCGTTCGGCGGAGGTGCCGGCCCAGCCACTGCAGTTCTCGTGCAGCAGGGTCAGGCCGTGCCGGTCGGCGAGGTCGGCCAGGCGGGTCAGCCGGTCCAGTGCCCGCCGCCGCCAATCCGCCTCCGGCAGGCCCGCGTTGGGGTAGGACATCACCCGGATCCGGTCGGTGCCCAGCAGCGCGGCGCGGGCGGCGAGCGCGGCGAGCTCCGCCAGGTCGGGGGTGAAGTCGTCGGTGATCCGGCCCGCCCAGTTGCCGATCCGGGAGGCGAGGCCGGTCACCCGGACGTCCCGGGCAGCGAGCGTCCCGGCGATCCGGCCGACCCGGTCGAGCGGCAGATCGGCGATCCAGCTGCCGTCCACTGTTCGCAACTCCAGCTCGTGCCAGCCGAGTTCGTCGAGTGCGGCGAGCTGGCCGGGCAGGTCGGGGGCGGCCTCGTCGCCGATGCCGCCGAAGCCGATCGTGGGCCGGGGGAGCGGTACCCGTTCCGGCGCGGGTGCGACCGCGGTCGCGGGTTCGGGTTCGGGCTCGGGCCCGGGTGTGAACGGCGGCATGGGCACGGGCGCGGGCTGGGGCTCGGCGGTGTGGGAGGTCTGCGGGACGGCGGCGGTCACCGGGCGGCCACCGTGCGGTGCCGGGCGTTGTTCCGGGCCTGGGCGTCGCGGCTCTCGGCGGCGATCGTCTTGGCCCGGTCGAGCAGCCGCACCACCTGGGAGTTGACCGCCAGGTCGGGATGCGGGTGGTGGGCGCCGCCGGCCGCACCGCCCGCGGCGAAGTACGCGTAGACGCGGTGCAGGAAGGTGCTCAGCGAGTCGTCGTGGAGCAGTTCGGTGCTCTCGCCGTCGTGGTCGATGACGGTCAGCCGGGCGTAGGCGTCGGCCTCGCTGCCGGGGAAGTGGCCGATCAGGGTGCCGTGGGCGAGTTCCAGGGTGACCCGGCGCTCCCGGACGGGGGAGGTGAGGTCGGAGCGGATCCGGGTCCACGTTCCGCCGTCGTGCTGGAGGTTGAGCCAGGCGGTGCCGAGCCGGGGCAGCACCCGCCCGGCGACCACCATGTCGGTGCCGCCCGCCGCGGTGATCCGGCCCGGTCCGGCCAGCGACAGGCAGAGGCCGAGCGAGTGCGGCAGTTCGATGTCGAACGCGGTGGGGTGGCCGGCACCGGCGAGCGAGCGGGAGAACCGCGGCTTGCGCTGGACCACGTGGATCGTCCGCAGCGGGCCGTACGCCCCGCCCGCCAGCGCGCCGCGCAGCCGGTCGGTCAGCCGGCTGCCGAGCCACTGGGCGACGACCACCAGGTCGAGGTCGTGGCGCTCGCGCAGCGCGAGCAGTTCGTCGAGTCCGGCGGCGTCCGCCGCGAACGGCTTCTCCAGGAGGATGCGCCGGTAGCCGAGGCGGCCCAGCGTGTCCAGGGCGGCGACCCGTTCGGTCGGCGGGGTGCAGAGGTGGACCACGGTGTCCGCGGGGTCGGACAGCCGGGCGGCCTCCGCGAGGCTGGTGGGGCGCAGGTCGGTGGCGGCGTCGGGGCGGCGGTTCGGGTCGACGGCGAGCATCGGGGCGGGGGCGAACAGGTGGGCGGAGTCGGCGGCGGCACGCAGGCGGCGCAGCACCGGGAGATGGAGTCCGGACCCCGCCCGTCCCATTCCGACGAGTAAGGTCCCGAGTCCGTTCGACATGACGAGCCGTCCTTCCGTCCGTGCCGCGCGGATCGCGACGCCGGGTATTCAACCAGCACTTCCGGCGCGGCCCGACCGAGCGTCAACTCGCTTATCAGTAACTACATTCGAACGGGTGAAGTCAGCTTTCGGCCGGGGTGGACGGCACAGGTGGCGGCATAGATTCAGCGGGGTGCACCCGGCCGCCGACCCCACCATTCACTGCCATGGTCGACCGGTACTCGAATACCGCCGGAAACCGCTTTCCGGATCTCACCGAAGGCGTGCGGAAAGCGGTTTCCGTCCGCGTTTGCCGTCCGCCTTCCGGCACGGTCCTCCCGGCGCGCCCCGCATGTGGCCGTCACCGCCACCCCCCACCCGATCGATCCCACCTGCCCGCCACCGCCACACGATCCGATGAGAGTTCCATGGGTGCCTCCTCCGGCGTCTCCTTCTTCCACCAGACCGAGACCTTCGAATCCCTCTGGCCCACCACCCGCCGCCACCTCGACGAGCTGATGGACCGCGGCAAGTACTCGCACGGCCCCAAGGTCGCCGAGTTCGAGGCCGCCCTCGCCGCCTGGACCGGGGCCCGCCACGTCGTCGGCGTGAACAGCGGCACCGACGCCCTGGTCCTGCTGCTGCGCGCGGCCGGGCTCCAGCCCGGCGACGAGGTCATCGTCCCGACCTACACCTTCGTCGCCTCCGCCACCGCCGTGGTGCTGGCCGGCGGCCGCCCGGTGTTCGCCGACATCGACCCGCGCACCTACAGCCTCGACCCGGCCAGTGCCGAAGCCGTCCGCACCGAGCGCACCCGGATGGTCATGCCCGTCCACCTGTTCCACCAACTCGCCGACCTGAGCGCCCTGCTGGACCTCGCCGCCCGCCACGGACTGACCGTGGTGGAGGACAGCGCCGAGGCGTTCGGCATGCGCTGGGACGGCATCCACGCCGGCCTGCACGGCGCCGGCGGCGTCCTCTCGTTCTTCCCCACCAAGACCCTCGGCGCGATCGGCGACGCCGGCGCCGTCCTCACCGACGACCCCGCCCTGGCCGAAGCCGTCTCCGCGATGCGCCACCACGGCCGCACCGGCCCCACCGTCGACGACTTCCCCACCATCAACCGGGCCACCGAACTCCTCGGCACCAACAGCAAGATGGATGACATCCAGGCGGCCGTCCTGCTCGCCAAACTCGGCCGCGCCGACCAGGACATCGCCCGCCGCGCCGACCTCGCCGCCCGCTACACCGAACGCCTCGCCGGCACCCCCGGCCTCACCCTGCCCACCGTCGTCCCGCGCACCGCCGCCACCAACCCCGTCTGGTACGTCTACCTGATCGAGTCCGATCACCGCGACGAGCTGGCCGCCCACCTCGCCCGGCACGGCGTCCAGACCGAGACGTACTACCCGACGCCGCTGCACCTGCAGCCCTGCTTCGCCGAACTCGGCCACCGGCGCGGCGAGTTCCCGCACGCCGAGGCCGCCTGCGAACGCGCCCTCGCGCTGCCCCTCTACCCCGACCTCGCCGACCACGACCTGGACCTGGTCAGCGACCTGGTCCGCGGCTTCCAGCACGGAAAGCACCGATGACCGCCACCACACCCCCGCTCATCCCGTTCTTCCCGCCCGACCTCTTCGAAGAGGACCGCGACCTGCTCCTCGACGTCGTCCACGAGGTCGCCACCGACCCCGCCCAGCGCTTCATCCTCGGCGACCGCACCGCCCGGTTCGAGGACCTGCTGCGCACCGACCTCGGCGCCGCCGACGTCATCGCCTGCGGCAGCGGCACCACCGCCCTCACCCTCATCCTGCGCGCCATGGGCATCACCGCCGGCGACGAGGTGATCGTCCCCGCCTTCGGCTGCGCCCCGCTCGCCAACACCGTCCTCGGCGTCGGCGCCACCCCCGTGTTCGCCGACATCGACCCGCACACCCTGGTCATCGACCCGGACGCCGCCGAGGCCCTGATCACCGCCCGCACCAAGGCGCTGATGCCCGCCCACATGTTCTCCGTGATGGCCGACATGCCGCGGATGCGCGCCCTCGCCGACCGCCACGGCCTCCGCCTGATCGAGGACTCCGCCGTCGCCCAGGGCGCCGTCCTGGACGGCCGCCCCGCCGGAACCTGGGGCGACGCCGGCCTGTTCTCCTTCGTCCAGGTGAAGTCCTTCGGCGGCCCCGGCGAAGGCGGTGTCGTCATCACCGACGACCCCGAACTCGCCCGCACGGTAAGGATGCTGCGCAACCACGGCCAGGACGGCACGCACCGCTTCCGGCACCACCTGATCGGCATGAACAGCCGCTTCGACGAAGTCCTGGCCGCGTTCCAACTGCGCCGCCACCCCGGCCTGGCCCGCCGACTGGCCCGCCGCGCCGAGATCGCCGCCCACTACACCGAGCAGTTCGCCCCGCTCGCCGACCACGGCGTCACCCCGCCGCCGCCCGGCACCGACGGCCGCTGCTACTACGTCTATTCGCTGCTCGCCGAGGACCGCGACAGGCTCAAGCAGCACCTGGCCGACCACGGCGTCGACAGCCACGTCTACTACCCGCGCCCGCTGCCCCACCAGCCCGCGTTCGCCCCGGCCGCCCCCGCCGACGGCCACTGGCCGAACGCCGAACGCGCCGCCCGCCAGTGCCTGTCCCTGCCGGTCTACCCCCACCTGACGGACGCCCAGGTCGACCGGATCACCGACGCGGTGCTCTCCTTCGCCGGTGCCCCCGCGCCCGTGGCCTGACCCCGCCCCACCCGCGTCGCGGGCGGGCCCGCAGCCGCGGGGGGGCCCCCCCCCCCGGGCGCCCCGGGCGGGGTCGTATAAAA
>NZ_JBHWDS010000025.1:0-98386 GCF_042734615.1 Kitasatospora sp. NPDC059646 | reverse complement strand
ATCCGCTCGCGCGCCGTCAGCTTGCCCTTGGCGTGCTGCGCCTCGGTGGCCTTCTCACTCGGGCCCCGGCGGACCTGCTCCCGCAGCTCGTGCAGCTCCTGGACGCCACTGCGCACGGTGGCCGTCACGCCGCCACCCGCTCGGGCGCGGCGAGCTCCTGGAGGTCCGCCGGGGTCCGCACGGCGAGGGTGCGGGCGTCCGGGTCGGTGCGCTGGAGCAGGCGGGTCAGCGGGCCGGCCGGGGCCAGCTCGATGTGCAGCGCGCCCGGGGCGAGGCGGGCGACGGCCTGCGCGCACAGGTCCCACCGGACCGGGGCGATGATCTGGGTGATCAGCCGGCTGCGCAGCTCGTCGGGGCCGGTGACCGGCGCACCGTCGGCGTTGCCCAGCAGCGTCGCGGCGGACGGGACGAACCGGGCCTGCCGGGCGGCGCGGGCGAACGCCTCCACGGCGGGCGCCATCGCCGAGGTGTGGAACGCGCCGGCCACGGCCAGCGGGGCGACCCGGGTGCCCGGGGCGGGCACCGCGGCCAGCGCCTCGACCCGCTCCAGCGGCCCGGCGGCCACGAACTGGTGGCTGCCGTTCCAGTTGGCCACGGTGAGGCCGGCGGCGGTGATGGCGGCGGCGATCTCACCGTCCGTCGCCCCCGCCCGCTTGGTCGGCATCACGGCCGCCATGCCGGTCGGGGCGACGGCGCACGCCGCGGACATCGCCGCGCCGCGGACCCGGGCCAGCCGGACGGCCTCCCCCGGGCTGAGGTACCCGGCGGCGGACGCGGCGGCCAGCTCGCCCACCGAGTGCCCGGCGAACAGCACCTCGCCGGCCGCCAGTGGGAGCCGCTCGCACAGCAGCCGGTACGACAGCAGGGAGGCCGCGACGATCAGCGGCTGCGCGTAGGCCGTGTCGGCCAGCAGCTCGGCGTCCCGGCCGGCCGCGGCCAGGTCGAAGCCGGCCGCCCGCGACCAGTCGGCGACCAGGGCCTGCGCCCCGGGGACGCCCTCCAGCCAGGGGTCGAGCATCCCGGGGTGTTGCACTCCCTGTCCGGGAGCGGTCACCACGTAGCGGTACACGATCGGTTCTCCTTCACGAGCGGACGGACGGGCGGAACGGACGGACGGGTGGTGCGGTCGAACGGGCGTGCGCAGTACGGCGGGTGGGGCCCCGGGCCGGACGGGCCGGTCGGCCGTCGGGCCCGGGGCTCAGGCGGCGCCGGCGCCCGCGGCGGCGTCGAGCGAGCCGGCCGGGCGGATCAGGGTGATGGCGCGGTCGACCTCCAGGACGACCCGGCCGTCGCCCGCCGCCCGGGAGCGGCCGGTGAAGGTGGCGGTCTCCTCGTCGCGGTCGACGAGTTCGACGCTGTGCACCAGCAGCTCGCCGGCGCCGACCGCGCCGAGCACCCGCACGCCCCGGGCGGAGCCGAAGATCAGCAGCTGGCCGGAGGCGTCCTCGGACTCCTGGAGCACCAGCAGTCCGCAGGCCTGCAGGAACGACTCCAGGGCCAGCGTGGCGGGGAACCGGCCGGGCCGGGCGCTGCCCAGGTGGCTGTCCAGCTCGTGGTAGGTCACGGCCTTCACGGCCTCCAGCTCGCCGGGCGTGTGCCGGACGATCCGGTCGACGTGCAGGGCGGGGTAGCCGTACGGCAGCAGGTCGCCCGGGTCGGGGTGGGACTGCGTCATGTCCGGTGCCTCCACGTCGCGTTGATGCGGGCGCAGCGCCGTCCCCCGGTGCTGCAGTCCGCGCGGGTGGTCAGGTGGGTGCCGTCGTCGGTGAGCGTGACGTCGAACCGGACGTCGTCGCCGGCGAGGGCGGGGCTGCTGAACCGGGCGGAGTCGATCCGGACCAGTTCGACGCCGCCGAGGGCGCCGTCGAGGTGCAGTTCGAGCATCTGCTGCAGGCTCTCGATCAGGAACACGCCGGGGTAGACGGTCAGCGAGGGGAAGTGCCCGGCGAGGTAGGGGTCGTCGGCGGTGACCCGCTTGCGGCCGGTGAAGCCGCCCTCGACGGCCTCGACGTGGTCCACGGCGACCAGCGGCAGCCGGCGGGAGTCGCGGCGGATCGGGAACGCGGCGGCCACGGCGTCACACGCCCATGCCGACGCCGCCGCCGATCGGAATGGACGAGCCGGTGATGAACCCGGCGTCCTCGGACACCAGGTAGGCGACCAGGGCGGCCACCTCCTCGGGGCGTCCGGTCCGGCGCAGCGGCGTCTGGGAGATGATCTCCTTGCGGCGGGCGTCGGACAGGTCGGCGATCATGTCGGTCTCGACCAGGCCGGGCAGCACCACGTTGGAGGTGATGCCGGCGCGGCCGAGCTCCCAGGCCAGCGAGCGGGCCAGGCCGATCAGTCCGCTCTTGGAGGCGGCGTAGTTGACCTGCCCGGGCGAGCCCCACAGCGCGACGATCGAGGAGACGAACACCAGCCGGCCCCACTTGTTGCCCATCATGTCGGGCACCGTCTCGCGGGCGACGTTGATGGAGCCGGTGAGGTTGGTGTCCAGGACGTCCTGGACGGCCTCGTGGGTCTGGGTGAGCAGCAGGCCGTCGTTCATGATGCCGGCGCAGTTGACGACGATGTCGATCTCGCCGAGGATCTCGCGGGCCTGGGCGGCGGCGGTGGCCACCGACTGCGCGTCGCGGACGTCGCAGTGGACGAAGGAGACGCCTTCCAGGTCGGGCGTGGTGGTGCGGGAGGTGCCGACCACGCGGTAGCCGCGCTTGTTCAGGTCGGCGGCTATCGCGGCGCCGATGCCTCGGCTGGCACCGGTGACGAACACTCCTCGGCTGGTCATCGTGCTGCTCCCTGGTAGTGGTGGGTGTCGGTTGCGGCGGAAACGGTGGCGGGGGTGCGCAGGAGGGCGTCGATCCGGGCGATGGCGGCGGGGGTGGCGGACCCGCCGCCGGGGATCGCGGTCCAGCCCGCGCGGCGGGCGCCGGCGAGGTTGTCGTCCAGGTCGTCGACCAGGACGTTGGCCTGCGGCGGGAGGCCGGAGCGGCGCTCGGCGAGGCGGAACATCCGCGGGTCGGGCTTGCGGGCGGCGACGTCGCAGGAGAGCAGCACCTCGTCGAACATCTGCTCCCAGGGGCCGAAGCCGGCGAAGTGCTCCTTCCAGTCGGCGGGGAGGTTGGAGATCATCCCGACGAAGACGCCCGCCGAGCGCCAGCGCAGCAGGGCGCCGATCCACTCGGTGTCGACCCGGCGGTCGCTCCACCACTCGGCGCCGAGGCCGGACAGGTCGGCGTCGATGCCGTACCGGGCGGACAGCTCCTCGCCGATCCGGCGGGTCCACTGCCGCTCGTCGAGGATCCCGGAGTCCAGCACGGCCATCCCGTCCGGGCAGCCGTGGGCGTCGGCGAGCGCCCGCAGGCACGGGCCGAGCTGTTCGGGCGTGAACGGCTTGCCCTCGCAGTAGTGCCGCAGGCCCTCGCGCAGCGGCGGGGTGAGGACGCCGCGGAAGTCGGTCCAGATCGCGTGGCCGGTCACCGCGCCTCCCCGGCCGGGGCGACCCGGAACGACATGCGGGTGACGGGCAGGCCGTGCTGGAGGCACTCCACGGCGACCCACTGCTCGCGGCGCACCGCCACCACCTCGGTGGGGGCGTCGAGTTCGGCGAACTGCGGGAAGGTCGCGCGGACCGCGGTGACCAGGTGGGCGGTGGGGGCGCCGGTGGCGTGCAGGGCGAGCTGGCGGCCGGCCTCGATCAGCACCATCGCCGGGAAGTGGTCGTAGTCGTGGTCGAACAGGCTGGCGTTGGCCAGGTCGGGGGCCAGGGTCGCCTCGACGGCGCCGCCGCCCGCGCCGGTGCGCAGGTCCGCCAGGACCACGTTGGCGGCGAGGGTCCGCGCCACCCGGTGCGGGGCGGCCAGGGTGTCCGGCCGGGGCGCGGCACCGCGCAGGTCGGCGGTGGTCGGCGGGGGCGAGCCCGCCCGCTGGTAGGCCCGCAGCTCCTGGTAGCGGTCCTTGGGAACGCCCTGGACCGCCATCGAGGCGCGGGCCGCCGGCTGTCCGGCGGGGGTGGCGCAGTGCTGGGTGTAGGCGATCTGCTTGGGCGAGCCGTCGGCCCGCAGCCGCAGCGCCTCGAACCCGGTGGTGATCGCCAGTTCGCCGCCGGCGGCGGCCAGCGCGGCCGGGTCGGTGATCTCCAGGTCGATCGAGTTGAAGAAGAACGCGATGCCGGTGGACAGGCCCTCGAACTCGTGCGCGGCGCTGAGCGCGGCCTGCCGGCAGGCCTCGACCAGCAGCAGCGCGTCGAGCAGCGGCGGGCCGGGGTGGTCCCGGTAGTAGGGGCTGACGGCGGCGGTGGCGGTGCTGCTGCGGTAGCCGCCGTCCGGCTCCGGACGGGGCGGGGAGACCAGCACCTCCTGCTCGTTGGCGCGGTGCACGAGCTCCCGGCGCACCCGGGCGCCGGCCGGGGCCGGGGCCCCGGCCAGGACCGGGGCCGCGGCCGGGGTCACGCGGCGTCCCCGAGGGTGAGGACCGCCGCCGCGACCGCGCCGGAGGTGTCGATGCCGGTGATCAGCACCGCGCTGCCGGGCTCGCCCAGGGCGAGCGCGGCGGCCAGCTGCATCGCGCCGAGGGCGCCGCCGCACTCGCCGACCGCGGTGCGGACGTCGACCCGTTCGACGCCGGCCAGGGCGTCGGCGCCGTCCAGGGCGGCCCGTTCGGCGGCGGCGAGGGCGGTGCCGACGTTGCCGGGCAGCACCAGGCGGATGTCGGCGCCGGCGGCGGCCGCCGCGGCGGTGGCGCTGTCCACGGCGCGGCGCAGCGCGGCGGCGCGTCCCTCGGTGCCGCGTTCGGGGGTGAACAGCACCTCGCAGGCGGTGACGGTGGCGAGCGCGGGCGGGCCGTCGGCGTCGGCGGGCTCCAGGGCGAGCAGGGCCGCCCCTTCGCCGATCGCCACCGACTCGTCGACCTCGCCCCTGAGGCGGGTGCCCCACGCGGTGTGCGGGGACAGTTCCTCGACGCCGCCGACCAGCATCCGGCGGGCGTGCCCGCAGCGGATCAGCCGGGCGGCGTAGCGCAGCGCGGACAGGGCGCTGACGGTGCCGTTGGCGACGGTGGAGTTCGGGCCGCGGAAGTGGTGCCAGATGGCGATCTGGCTGGCGCAGCAGTTCATCGTGGTGTTGGGGAAGACCGCGGGGTTGACCAGGTCGATGCCCTTGCCCTCGATGACGTCGATGTCGAGCTGGATGCTGCTGCGCAGGCTGCCGACGGTGGTGCCCATGGCGATGCCGGTGGTCTCCCAGGAGGCGTCGGTGGTGCCGGGCCGCTCGCCGAGTCCCTGCTTGAGCAGGGTGCTGGCGGCGAGGCCGAGGGCGGTGCTGCGGTCGAGGTTCTTGGTTCCCTTCCGGGGCACGTAGTCGGTGATCGCGAAGCCGGGGACGGCGGCGACGCGGCCCGGCAGGCCGGCGTACTGGTCGGCGTCCGCGGGGGCCGGGTCGGCGCCCAGCGGGGTGGCGGCGGGCTCGCGCAGCCGCGCGCGGAGTGCGTCGAGGCCGACGCCGGCGGCGGAGAGGACCGCCGCGTGGGTGATGCCGAGTTCCTGGGTGGTCATCGTCCTTCCTCCTGCGCTCCGGCCGGCTCGCGGTCGGTGTAGGCGCCGAAAATGGTGATGGCGTTGTTGCCGCCGAACGCGAAGCCGTGGTTCTGCGCGATCCGGACGTCGGCGGTCCGGGCGCCGGTGCCGACGAAGTCGATGCCTTCGCCGAACGCCGGGTCCGCGGTGCGGAGGTTGATCGTGGGCGGCAGGAACGATTCTTCGATGGCCTTGCAGCAGGCGATCGCGCCGAAGCCGCTGGCCGCGCCCATGGTGTGGCCGAGCATCGACTTCAGCGAGCTCATCGGCGGGTGGCGGTCGCCGAACACCAGCCGGGTGGCGGTGACTTCGGTGATGTCGTTGGTGGGCGTGCCGGTGCCGTGGGCGCTGATGTAGTCGACGTCGTCGGCGTCGATGCCGGCGTGGGCGTGCGCCCGCCGGATGCAGTCGGCGATGCTCTCCGCGTCCGGGTGGACGATGTGGTGGGCGTCGCAGCTGAGCCCGTAGCCGAGCAGTTCGGCGTAGATGTGGGCGCCGCGGGCCTTGGCGTGCTCCAGTTCCTCCAGCACCAGGACGGCGCCGCCCTCGGCGGTGACGATGCCGGTGCGGTCCCGGTCGAACGGCTGCGGAACCTCGTCGGCGACCGCGCCCAGGCTGTGGAAGCCGGCGTGGGTGAAGCGGTTGACGCTGTCCGCGCCGCCGGCCACCATCACGTCGGACTCGCCGGCGACGATCTTGTCGGCGGCGCTGCCGATCGCGTAGTTGGCCGCGGAGCAGGCGGTCGGGATGACCACCGTCTCGCCGTACAGGCCGAGTTCGACCGAGACCGCCGCCGCGATGTTCCCGGCGGGGATCTTGGCGACCAGGTCGGTGGAGATGCTCGCCGGGCCGCCCTCCAGCCACTGCCGGGTGAGGGTGTCCACGGAGGGCGCCTCGCCGTTGGTGGTGCCGATGATCGCGCCGGTGGTGGCGCGGGTGGCCTCGTCGAACTCGATGCCGGCGTCCTCGACGGCCAGCCGGGCGGCGGCGGCCGCGAAGTGCGCGGTGCGGCCCCACTCCTGCAGGTCGATGCCGCGGACGAGGCCGGCGGGGTCGAACCCCTGGACCTCGCCGGCCAGGTGCGACGGGAGGTCGCTGCTGTCGAAGGAGGTGATCGGGCTGATGCCGCTGCGGCCGGCCCGGATGCCCTCGGTGAACTCCTTGGCCCCCGTCCCGATGCTGCTCACGCAGCCCAGGCCGGTGACCACGACTCGGCGCGCCCGGCTCACTGGTCGGCGCCCTTGCCGTCGCGGATGTCGATGATCCGCTGCACCAGCAGGGACACCGTGCGCAGGTCGACGACCTGCTCGCGCGGCACCCGGATCGACAGCTGCTTGTTCACCCGGGCCAGCACCTGGATCAGGCCGAGCGAGTCGGCGCCGTAGACGTCGATCAGGTCGGCGTCCACGTCGACGTCGGCCGGCTCGATGTCGAGCTCCAGCTCGTCCACGATGATGTCGAGGGTGGTGGCGCGGACGACCTCGTCGGAAACGACAGTGATCACTTCTTCATCCATTTCTGTGGGAATTCTTCGAATTCACGCGGGAACGTGCGGCGGGGATTCTCTCCCCGGATTTCGGGGGCCGCCCCGGGATTTCCTGCGGACTGCTCCGGAGATTCCTCCCGGGGCGGGGCCCGGGGCGGGTCAGACGCGGGCCGGCCGGTGGCCGGGGACGTGCAGTTGGCACATCCTGGCGACCCGCTCCAGATGGGCCTGCGGGTCGGAGCCGAGGGCGGCGTAGCGGCGGTCACGGTCGGCGATGTCGGCCTCGGCGCGGAGTCCGCCGTCCTTCGCGTGCTCGACGGCGGTCGCCATGATCAGGCGGATCGCATTCTGCCGTTCCGTGTCGTAGTCCGGCAGGAAATCCTCTTCCGTGCCGTTCTTCCGTGCCTCGACAATACGCCGGGAGACGGCCGCCGCGTCAAGCATTCCGGCATTCATTCCCTGACCGCCGGCCGGGGCCATCAGATGGGCGGAATCGCCCGCGAGGAAGCACCGGCCGGCGCCGAAGCGGTCGGCGACGGCGAAACGCGTGTCGAAGTCGGCGGTGGCGAGGATCTCCCGGACGACGGGGCGCACGTGGCGCGGGCCGCGTTCGTCGAGGATGCGTTGGAAGGTCGCCGGGTCGGCGGGTGCGGCGGCGTCCGGGGAGTCGGGCGCCAGCCGGTGGGCGAGGCGGAAGGCGTGGCGGTCGTGCGGGCCGATGGCCAGCCCTCCGCCGGGTGTCCAGCAGTAGCCGGCCTCGTCGTCGGGCAGGCCGTCGACCAGGGCGTCGGCGATCCGGAACCGGACCCGGGGCCCGACGTCCGCCATCGTGATGCCGAGCAGGTCCCGGACGGTGCTCGACGCGCCGTCGGCGCCGATCAGGTAGCGGGCGGTGTGCTGGAGGTCGCGGCCGTCGGCGCGGACGCGGACCCTGACCTGCCCGTCGTCCTGTTCGAGGTCGACGACCTCGCCGTCCTCGAGTTCGCCGCCCGCCGCCCGGAACGCCGCCTCCAGGGCGGCCTCGGTGTCGTGCTGGGAGGCTCCCAGGGCGTAGCCGAACGGGGTGTCGGTCAGCCGGTCGATCTCGAACCGGGCGATGGGCGTGCCGGAGGAGTAGTAGCCGAGCGCGGTGACCCGTCCGGCGGTGGCGGCCACGGCGTCGAGGGCGCCGGTGTCCGCCAGGATCTCCAGGGCGTGCGGCCAGATCACCGAGGCCCGGGAGTGGCCGCTGAACGGCCGGTGCTTGCGGACGGCGCGCACCCGCAGGCCGGCCCGGGCCAGCAGGCAGCCGGCGGTCAGGCCGGTGGGGCCGGCGCCGACGATCAGGACGTCGATCACGCCGCCTCCAGGACCAGGCACGACCAGGTGTAGCCGCCGCCGGCGTTGACGACCACGGTCACGTCGCCGGGGTCCAGTTCGCCGCGGGCGTGGGTGTCGGCGATGTTCGCGCCGACGTCGGCGACGCCCAGGTGGGCGCTCTCGCCGCCCTGCCAGCGGAGCTTGTCCTCGCCGAAGAACGGGCCGAGCAGCGGCCGGTAGACCTGGTCGAAGATCTTCCGGCTCAGCCGGGGGACGGTGACGGTGCGGATCCGCTCCTCGGCGCCGGTGAGGCCGGCGTCCTCCAGCGCCCGGCCGACGCACGCCGTGAGGGAGGCGCCGGAGCGGCTGGTGAAGCCCTGGATGCCGTACTGCGTCAGGTAGGCCTTCTTGGCGGCCTTGAGGTCCACGGTGCCGTCGCCGCGCAGGGCGGGGCCGGTGGTGGGCGGCAGGCCGGAGCGGTTCATCTCCTCGAGTTCGGGGGCGGCGGTGGAGGCCACCGAGAGGATCCGGAAGGAGTTGCCGGCGGCCGGCCCGCGCTGCACCAGCAGCGCGGTGCCGGCGTCGCCGTGGACGCAGCCGTAGTTGAGGTTCCACCGGTCGACGCGGGGCGCGAGCATCGCGTCGGAGGCGGTGACGGCGGCGGTCCGGATGCCGGGGTCGGCGAGCATCGAGCGGGTGGCGAGTTCCAGCGCGGCCATCGGGGCGTTGCAGCCCTGCGACAGGTTGACCGGCAGCGCGCCGAGCGCGTCGGTGCGGTGCGCCACGTAGTGGGCGGCGCTCCAGATGTCCCAGCCCTGGTGCCACCAGCCGCAGTGCAGCAGCAGGTCGATCTGCCGGGGGTCGGCGCCGGTCTCCTTGAGGGTCAGCTCCAGCGCGTCGACGGCGAGGTCGGCGGCCGGGCGGTCCTCGTCGTGGACCGGGACCTGCGGGTCGCCCAGCGACTCGTCGGCGTCGTGGAGCAGCCCCTGCTCGACGGCGAGGGACAGCGGGACGCGGGTGGCGGGGTAGGCGGTGGCGCAGCCGTTGAGGTAGAGGCCGTCGATGCGCATCAGGCCTCCTGGTCCTCGCGCCGCACCTGCAGGTGGTTGCCGAACAGGGTGAACAGGGCGGCGATGGCGAGGAAGACGGCGGCCACCGCGACGAAGCCGGCGCGGGCGCCGCCGGCCGCGCCCACCCCCGCGAAGACCGCGCCGAGCAGGGCGACGCCCAGGGCCAGGGTGGTCTGCTGGGTGGTGGTGACGATGCCGCTGCCGACGCCGATCCGCTCCGGCGGGATCGAGGACAGCACGGTGCGGTAGACGGTCGGCACGAACAGGCCGTTGCCGACGCCGATCAGGAACATGCCGGCGATCAGGTGGTAGAAGTGCAGGTGGGGCCACCACAGCAGGGCGGGCACGATCAGGCAGACCAGTCCGAGGACCTGGGCGGCGCCGCCGGCCTGCAGGGTGCGGACGCCGATCCGGCCGATCAGCTTGGGGGCGCGCACCGCCGCGAGGAACTGGCCGAGCGCCATCGGCGCCATCGACAGGCCGGACTCGAAGGCGTCCATGCCGTTGCCGCCCTGCAGGGCCAGCGCGAAGACGAAGATGAAGCCGCCGAAGGCGAGGAAGCCGCTGCCCAGGACGAGCAGGCCCCGGCGCATCACGGCCTGCCGCAGCAGGGCCGGCGAGATCAGCGGCGCGGTGCCGCCGTCCTCCACGCCCTTCTCGTAGCGCCACAGCACCACGCCGGCGACGGCGGCCAGCACCAGCAGGGCCCAGCACCACAGCGGCCAGTGCGACTGGCGGCCCATGCTGAGCGGGATCAGCAGTGCCAGCACGAACGCGCCGAACAGGGCGGTGCCGCCGAGGTCCGCGCCCTGGCGCTGCTGGGCCCTGGTCTCGGGCACCCAGCGGCGGGTGCCGATCACGGCGAGGATGCCGAGCGGCACGTTGACCAGGAAGATCGGCCGCCAGCCCAGGCCGGCGATGTCGGCCCACACGAACAGGCCGCCGAGCAGCTGCCCGACCGCGGCCGACAGGCCGCCGACGGCGCCGTAGTGGCTGACCGCCCGGGTCTTGGCCGGTTCGACCAGCGCGGCCTGGATGGTGGACAGCACCTGCGGCAGCAGCAGTGCCGCGGCCGCGCCCTGCACGACGCGCGCGCCGATCAGGGTGCCGATGTTCGGTGCGAGGCCGCACGCCAGGGAGGCGAGGGTGAACGCCGTGATGCCGATCTGGATCAGCCGGCGGCGCCCGTAGCGGTCGCCGAAGCGGCCGCCGAGGACCAGCAGCACGGCGTAGGTGATGCCGTAGCAGCTGACCACGAACTGCGAGGTGGACGCGGAGACCTCGAAGGAGTCCTGGATGGACGGCAGGGCGACGTTCACGATGAACGCGTCGACGGTGGTCAGGGCCGCGGCGACCAGCAGCGTCGCCTGTCCGAATCCGCTGAAGCCCTCCGTCGCGGGCGCCGCGGGGGGCGCCTTGGCGGTCACGGTGGTCATGGGGCGGTTTCCTTTCACCGGTAGGACTGGTAGACGAACTGGCGCAGCCGGTTCGCGATCGGCAGGGTCCGCGACGGGAACAGCTGCGGGACGATCACCGCGGTCACGCCCGTCGAGGGGTCGACGAAGAAGTTGGTGCTGCTCGCCGAGAGCCAGCCGTACTCGCCCTCGCGGGTCAGCAGGTGGCTCTGGTGCGGCGTCTTGACGGTCATGAAGCCGAGGCCGAAGCCGACGGACGTCATCAGCTCGTTGATCGCGGGGACGGGCCAGTAGCCGTAGCCGGACCCGAGGGTGGTGTCGCCGGGCAGGTGGTTGGAGCGCATCGAGGCGACGGTCATCGGCGACAGCAGGTACTCGTCGGTGCCGGCGATGCGGCCGTCGGCGGCGAGCATGCCGAGGAAGGCGGTGTAGTCCTCGGCCGTGGTGTAGATGCCGCCGCCGCCGGAGAGGAACAGCGGCGTCTTGGTGTCGACCGGCAGGCCGAGCGGGGCGAGGCCGCCCTCCGGGCCGGGGGTGTAGATCTCGGCGTAGCGGTGGGCCTCGGACTCCGCGACGTGGAAGCCGGTGTCGCGCAGGCCGAGGGGCTCGAACAGCGCCTCGGCGAGGTAGGCGTCCAGGCTGCGGCCGGAGACCACCTCGATGACGCGGCCCAGCACGTCGGTGCTGACGCCGTAGTTCCAGGCGGTGCCGGGCTGGAAGCGCAGCGGGAAGGAGCCCCAGGCCTCGGTGGCGGCCTTCAGGTCGGTCTCCGGCGGCACGCCCAGCGCGTAGCCGGCGCCGGAGTACAGGGAGTCCACCGCGTGGGACTGGTGGGAGCCGTAGCCGAGGCCCGAGGTGTGGGTGAGCAGGTGCCAGATCCGCATCGGCTCGACCAGGCCCTCGGTGATCGGCGCCTCCGCGAGGCCCGCCCGGTAGACCCGCATCCGGTCGTAGCCCGGCAGGTAGTCGGCGACCGGGTCGTTCAGGGCGACCAGGCCCTTCTCGACCAGCGTCATGAACGCCACCGAGGTCATCGCCTTGCTCAGCGACCAGGCCCGGAACACGCTGTCGGTCTTCATCGGGCTGCCCTTGGCGACGTCCGCCATCCCGCCGGACGCCGCGTACTTCACCTCCCCGCGCTGGGCGACCACGCACGTCCAGCCGGGCAACCGGCCTTCCTCGACCTGCCGGTCGAAATACTCACCGAGGGCGGACAACCGATCCGCGTCGAGCTGCACCGAGAACACTCCTGCCATATGAGAGAGAAGAAGAAAATTTGACCGGCCACGGTCAATCAGGTGGCGACGGCTTCGCGCCGGACCGATGACCGCGCCGACCGGGCCGCCTCCGCAGGCCGGTCGCCCGCACCTGCCGGAGGCCCCGCGCCGACCGGTGCACCGGGCAGCCGCCGCGCGGACGGACCGCGCGACCGTGGGGACGGAGGGACTACAGACGGGCGCCGCCGGCCCGGTCCAGGTGCTCGCGCAGCCTCGGACCGATGCTCCGGCACTCCTGGGTCTCCAGGTCGAACACGACCATCCGGCTCACCGCCTTCACGCTGACCCGCTTGCGGTCGTCGAGGATCCGGAAGTTGAACTCGAAGCTCGACCGCCGGATGTTCGACGTCCACAGCTCGACGGCCACCGGCTCCACCGAGTACCGCAGCGGCCGCAGGTACCCGATCTCGTGGGAGGCCACGACCGCGGCCTCACCCTCGAAGACCCCGCCGGCGAGCAGCCACCGGACCCGGGCCTCCTCGATGATCCGCACGATCTCGCAGTTGTTGACGTGCCCGTAGGAGTCCACGTCGCCCCAGCGGAGCGCGATCTCGACGGACGACGGACCCTCGCCCCGCAGCGGGGAGCCGGAGCGTTCCGGGCGTTCCAGGGTTACGGATGAGGACCTGCTCATCGAATCCAACCTCGTCTCAGCGTGGACGTCTGCACTCGACCGCCCGAAGAAGATTCCTACGGGTAGGAATTCTCCTGAGAGCGGGGTTTACCGCGATGATCCGATCGTGCCACAGGCAACATACCTTTGGGAAGGTATTTTCTTTCCCGCTGATCCTGCTCCGCCCGAGCGGTACCGAATCGCGGGCATTTGCCCAGGTCAGAGCCATCCGCCGGAGGCGGAGACGAACATTCGACTGAGTACGGGGCCGTCGACCGGTGCCGTCGGCGCGGGCAGCACCCGGGCCCCGGGCAGGCGGGCGGCGAGTTGCGGGGCGCCGACCAGGACGGGGTGCCCGACCTCGGAGAGCATCGGGAGGTCGGACACGTGGTCGCCGTAGGCGTAGCAGCGGGCCGGATCGACGTGCGGCAGGGCGCCCAGCATCCCCCGCACCAGGCGGCGCTTCTCCTCGCCGATCACCGGCGCGCCCGCCAGTGCGCCGGTGAGCACCCCGCCGCGCACCTCGGGCCGGCTGCACAGCGCGGCCGTCGCCCCCACGTGCCGGGCGAGCGGCTTGACCACCGCCGCGAACGAACCGGAGACCAGCACGATCCGGTCGCCGGCCGCCCGGTGGGCGGCCAGCGCGTCGCGGACCGGCGCGATCCAGAAGCCGTCCTCCCGGGCCCGCTCCGCGAACCACTCGCGGCCCGCCTCCCCCACCGCCGCGGCCGGCTCGCCGACCCACGCCCGGTAGTACCGCCGGTTCGCGCGCTCCCGCGGCACCCCGGACGCGACCGCCTCCGCCAGGTCCGCGCGCACCGCGCGGGCCCGCCGCAGCCCGGCCGGCCCGTAGCGGCGGCCGAGGTAGAAGTCGAGGAAGTCGAACATGCTCTTGCGGTCGATCAGCGTCTCGTCGACGTCGCTGAACACCAGGCGCGCGGCCAATGACACCACCAGCTCCTCTGCCCCTGGCCCGCCCCGACCGGGCGGGCCGAACCGGGCCCGCCCGGAGCGCGCCGGGCAGGCCGAACCGCCGCCCGGCGGACCCGGGCGGACGGGCCCGCCGCACCCGCACCCGGCCCCCGGCGGCCGGGGCGGGCGGTCACCCCCTCCGCGGAGGGGGTTCGCGGGTCAGCCGCCGGCCGGGCCGCGCGGCTTGGCGCGCAGGGCCGGGAACAGCAGGTCCCGCACCTCCCTCCAGCGTTCGGCGAAGTCCGCGCGGTCGTAGAGGTTGTTGGAGATGTGCTGCGCGCCGAAGAAGGCGGCGACGGCGACCCGGGCGGCGACCTCCGGGTCCACGTCCTCGGCCAGCTGGCCCTGGGCGGCGGCCTCGCGCAGCAGCGAGGAGATCAGCGTCGTCCAGTCCACGTAGGGCAGCGGGAGCTCGACGTCGATGACGTCGCGCTCGTTCTGCAGGCGGGTGCCCGCCTGCATGATCGGGTCGTTCAGGAAGGCCGAGGTCGCCTCGTTGAACATCTCGATCACGGTGTCCAGCGGGGACAGGCCCTTGGCCCGGACCGCCTCCAGCGTGCGGGGCCAGGTCGCGTAGAGCGCCTCGACCACCGCCACCGCGAGGGCCTGCTTGTTGGGGAAGTGGAAGTAGACGGCGCCCTTGGTCATCCCCACCTGCTCGGCGACGTCCTTGATGCCGGTCTGCTGGTAGCCCCGCTCCGCGAAGAGCCGCGCCGCGCAGCGCAGGATCTCCGCACGGGTGCGCACCGCCCGGTCCTGCCGCAGGTCGGGCCCCTGCGGGACCGAGGACGCACCCGCCCTGGCCGTCGACCACAGCGGCGGGGTCGGGTCAGCCTGTCTCTGAGTCACAGCTCACTGTTCCTTCCTCACGTTCGAATCCCCCTAGCAATATACCTTCCCAGAGGTATATTTTCTCATCGTGCTCAAACGGCCGCCCGGCCAGGCCCTTCCGAGGGCTTCCGAGGCGTCGGCGGCCATCGCTCGGTACGTCCCGAATGGGGAGATCGGAATGACCACCAGCACCGTCGCACCGTCGCACCGCACGCCCGCCCGCGGGCTGTCCTTCTCGTCGCTCATGTCGCCCGACGCCGTCCACAAGAGCGCCGCCGGGGAGGTCTTCCTCACCGACGCGCTCCGCCTGGCCGAGGACCACGTTGCGGTCGCCGCCCGCTGGCACCGCGACCGCTTCCTCCCCGGCGCCGGCGCCCGCCCCGGCCCCGCCGCCGGAGCCGCCGACCCGCTGCTGGTGGTGGAGACCGCCCGCCAGAGCCTGATCCACCTGTCGCACGCCTTCTACGGCGCGCCCCGCGACCACCCCTTCGTGCTCAACACCCTCGAACTGGAACTGAGCAGCGGCGCCCCCGCCGCCCCGGCCCCGCGCCCGGTGCTGCTCGACATCACCTGCACCCGCAACGCCCGCACGCCCCGCCGCCAGGCCATGACCCTCGACGCGACCGTGCTCGCCGACGGCGCCGCCCTGGCCCGGGTCCGGATGCGCTGGGAGATCCTCGACCCGCGCCTCTACGCGCTGGCCCGCACCCGGGCCCGCCAGGACGCGCTGGCCGCCGCCCGCACCCCCGAAGCCCTCGCCCCCCGGCGGCTCGCCGCCCACGAGGCCGGCTGCGCCCAGCAGCGGGACGTGGTGCTCGCCCGCACCCCCGAGGACGCCCCCGGCGCCTTCCGCCTCGACGTCGACACCACCCACCCGGTGCTGTACGACCACCCCTGCGACCACACCCCCGGCATGGTCCTGCTGGAGGCGTTCCTGCAGGCCGCCACCGCCGCCGCCCCGCCCGGCGCCGCGGCCCGGTCCGGCCTGACCCGCCTCGCCGCGACGTTCAACGCCTTCGGCGAGCCGGACGCCCCCGTCCTGCTCACCGCCGAGCCGGGCGCCGCCGCCGGGCTGCGCACCACCCGGCTCACCGCCGCCCAGGGGCCCACCGCGCTCGCCACGGCCCAGCTCACCCACCTCCCCCGCGTCCCCGCCGCACGCCGCGGCGCCCCGCGCCCGACCGTCCCGTTCCAGGTGGGCCGGTGAACCCCGTCCTGACCGCCCCCGCCGCCCCGCGATCGACCGCGCCCGCTCCCGGACGCGCCGGCTTCGACGAGGCCGCGGTGCGGAACATCGCGCAGATCGCCCGCCGCGAGCACCTCGCCACCGACCGCCGGCGCCGCATCAGCGCCCGGGCCGCGACGGCGATCGCCCGGGCCGGCTTCGCCCGGCACTTCGTCCCCCGGCACCTCGGCGGAACCGCCGGCACCTTCTCCGCCCTGCTGGACGCCGCCACCGAACTCGGCCGGACCTGCCTGTCCACCGCCTGGTGCGCCACCCTGTACGCCGCCCACGGACGGCTCGCCTCCTACCTGCCCGAACCGGGACGCCGGGAGCTGTGGGCCGACGGCCCCGACACCCTGATCGCCACCTCGATCGCCCCGCAGGGAACGGCCGTCGAGGAGGACGGCGGGTGGCTCCTCCAGGGCCGGTGGAACACCGCCAGCGGCGTCACCCACGCGCAGTGGATCCTGCTCGGCGCCCTCGTCCCCGGCCCCGCGGGGCCCGAACACCGCATCTTCGCCGTCCCCCGCGCCCACTGGACGATCCTCGACAGCTGGCACACCCTCGGCATGCGCGGCACCGGCAGCCACAGCGTCCAACTGGCCCCCACGCACGTCCCCCGCCACCTCGGCTTCGCCTTCGGCCGGCTCGAACAGCCGCTGGACGACAGCACCGCCCCGTGCCACCGCGTCCCGTCGCTGATGGTCGGCGCGCCGATGTTCGCCATGCCGATCGTCGGCGCGGCCCTGGGAGCGCTCGACGCCTGGCGCGCCACCGCTCCCCCGCACCCGGACACCGAGCGCCTCCTGGCCGAGAGCTCGGCCCGGATCGACGCCGCCCGGCTGCTCCTCGAACGCGCGGCGCACGACGCGGACCGCACCGGGCCCACTCCGCTGCTCACCGCGCGCAGCCGGCGCGACGCGGCCACCGCCGCCGCCTGGTCCGTCGCCGCCGCCGACCGGCTGTTCCACGCCTCCGGCGCCCGCGCCCACCACCCGCACGACCCGCTCCAGCGGCACTGGCGCGACATCACCACCGCCGCCACGCACCGCGCGCTCGACCCCCGGGCCGCCGCGGCCGCGTACGCCGAGGCCCTCGCCGCCTCCTGACCGCCGCCGGTCCGGGCTCAGGCCCGGAAGGTACGGCGGTAGGCGTCCGGCGGGACGCCGAGCACGCGGTGGAAGTGCCGGCGCAGCGTGGCCGCCGTGCCCAGCCCGGAGGCCTCGGCGACGGCGTCGATGCTGTGGTCGGTGGTCTCCAGCAGCTCCTGGGCGCGGCGGATCCGCTGGGTCAGCAGCCACTGCAGCGGGGTGGTGCCGGTCACCGCGCGGAACAGGCGGCCGAGGTGACGCGAGCTCAGGTTCGCCCGGCGGGCCAGGTCCTCGACGGTGAGCGGCCGGTCCAGCCGCCGCAGCGCCCACGGGAGCAGCTCGGCCAGCGGGTGCCCGTCCTGTTCGGGCACCGGGGTGAGGACGAACTGGGCCTGCCCGCCGGCCCGGTGGGGCGGGACGACCAGCCGCCGGGCGACCAGGTTGGCGACCGCCGCGCCGTGGTCGCGGCGGACCAGGTGCAGGCACAGGTCCATCGCCGCGGTCTTGCCGGCGGAGGTGAGCACGCTGCCGTTGTCGACGTAGAGGACGTCCGGGTCGACCTCGACCAGCGGGTGGCGGGCGGCCAGCTCCTCGGTGTGCGCCCAGTGCGTGGTCGCGGGCAGCCCGTCCAGCAGTCCGGCGGCGGCGAGCACGAAGGCTCCCGTGCACAGCGAGACCACCCGCGCGCCCGCCCGGTGGGCCGCGCGGACCGCGTCGACCAGCTCGGCCGGCGGGTCCCGGTCGACGTCGGCCAGGGCGGGGACGATCACGGTCCCGGCGTCGGCCAGCCGGTCGAGCCCGCAGTCCGGCTCCAGCCGGAACCGGCCGACCCGGACGGCGCGCGGGCCGCACACCCGGAGGTCGTACCAGGGACCCGCGACGGCGGCCGGGGCCGAGCCGAACACCTCGTACGCCAGGGCGAGTTCGAGGTGCAGCATCCCGTCCGTGGCGGCGATCGCGACGGAGCGCGGCGCGGAAGTCATGTCGGAAATTGTACGGGTCGTGTCGTTCCGGACACTGGGCGCGGACCTCCGGAGCGGACAGGATCGTCCCCGGTCGAACACCTCGGCCACGTCGTCGAGCACGCGGGGAGCAGGCATGGATCCGGGCCGGATCGTGGCGGTCTACGGGGCCTACGGGCACACCGGCCGGTTCGTGGTGGCGGAGCTGCACGGGCGCGGGTACGTCCCGCTGCTCGTCGGCCGCGACCGGGACCGGCTGGCGGCGCTGGCCCAGGCCGGACCCGGCCACCGGGCGCGGCCGGCGGCGGTCGACGACCCGGCCGCGCTCGACCGGGCGCTGCGCGGCGCGGCCGCCGTGGTCAACTGCGCCGGGCCGTTCGCCGACACGGCCGCGCCGCTGGTGGAGGCGGCGCTCCGGGCGGGCATCCCGTACGTCGACGTGGCGGCGGAGATCGAGGCCAACCTCGACACCTTCGCACGCTTCGGGCCGCGCGCCCGGGCCGCGGGCGTCGCGGTGGTCCCGGCGATGGCGTTCTTCGGCGCGCTCGGCGACCTGCTGGTCACCGCGGCGATGGCCGAGTGGACGTCGGCGGACGAGGCGCACGTCGCCTACGGGCTGAGCAGCTGGCACCCGACGGCCGGCACCCTCGCCGCGGGCGCCGTGTCGGGGCGGCGGCGGGGCGGCCGCCGGGTCCGGTTCACCGGCGGCCGGCTGGAGTACCACGGCGACGCGCTGCCGACCGTGGTGTGGCCGCTCCCGGCCCCGCTGGGCCCGCAGCCGGTCCTGGGGGAGTTCACCATGGCGGACGTGGTCACCGTCCCCAGCCACCTGGACGTCCCGGAGGTGCGGAGCTACCTGACCGTGCGGGCCGCCGCGGACCTGGCGGCCCCCGATCCGGCCCCGCCGACCGCCGTGGACGGGCGCGGCCGCTCGGCGCAGACCTTCGTGGTGGACGTCCTGGTCCGCTCCGGCGGCACGGAGCGTCGCGCGGCCGCGGCAGGGCGGGACATCTACGCGGTCAGCGCACCGCTCGCGGTGGAGGCCGTCGACCGCATCCTCGCCGGCCGGACCAGGACGACCGGCGTGGCCTCGGCGGGAGCGGTCTTCGACGCCCCGGACTTCCTGCGCGCGCTGTCCGGGCACCTCGCAGTGGACATCCCGCTCGGCTGACCGCGGCGACGGGGCCGCTGTTCGACGCCGAACAGCGGCCCCACCGCCGCCGCGCGCCCCTCGGTGCCCCGGAAGCGCCTGCCGCTGCTCTTGCGCCCATAACATACCTATTGGAAGGTATGTTATCTGTCACCCGACGGCAGAGGAGTGCGAGGTTGCTTCAGCGGTGAAACAGACACGGGCACAACGGACCCACGAACGCGTCCTCGACGCCGCCGCGCACGAATTCGCCCTCCACGGCTACCAGTCGGCCAAGCTGCACGACGTCATCACCCGCACCGGCATGACCAAGGGCGCCCTGTACGCGCACTTCCCGTCCAAGCACCACCTGGCCACCGCGCTGGTCGACGACACCGCCGCGCACTGGCAGCAGCCGCCCGCGCCGCAGGCCCTCACCCACCTGCTGCACGACCTCGTCACCCGGCTGCACACCGACCCCCGGTTCCGGGCTGCGCTGCGCCTCACCGTGGACCCGGACTGGACGCCCGAGCAGCCGCCGGTGCTCTACCACCGCCTCCACCACCACCTCACCGCCGCGATCAGCGCCGGCCATCCGGCCACCCCGCGCCCGCCGCACACCCACGCCCACGTGATCCTCGCCGTCCTGCACGGCACCACCCGGCTCTCCCCCGCGCCCGCCCCGCACCACATCCGCCAGACCACCCGGATCCTGCACGCCACCCTCCACACCACCCGCCCGCCCGCACCGGACTGACGCCGCGCCGGCCGGCAGCCGCCCCCGCGAACCAATGCCGCCCCCCGTTCGTCCAAGGATCGTGATCACCGACGTGATCGCCACGGTGACGAACGGGGGAAGCGGTGCCTGCACCGAACTGCGCGCTGGTACTCGGCCCGGGCGGGCCCGCCGGAGCCGCCTGGACGGCCGGTCTCGCCCACGGCCTGCGCGGCCTGGGCGTCGACCTGGCGGCGGCGGACCTGGTGGTCGGCACGTCGGCCGGCGCGATCGTGGGCGCCGCGCTGGCCACCGGCCGGGACCTCGCGCTCCTCGCCGACCCGGCCTCCTCCGGCGGCGCCCCGCCGCCCCGGCCGGACCGGCGCCTCCTGGGCGAGGTCTTCGCGGTCCTCGGCGCCGGGCTGCCGCCGGAGGAGGCCCGCGTCCGGGTCGGCCGGATCGCCCTCGGCGCGGCCGACCCGGACGCCGAACAGGCCCTGGTCACGACCCGGCGGCGACTGATCGGCACGGACGACTGGCCGGCCGGCCGCCGCCTGCTCGTCCCCGCCGTGACGGCGGAGACCGGCGAGAGCGTGGTCTTCGACCGCGACAGCGGCGTCCCCCTGGCGACCGCCGTCGCGGCGTCCAGCGCGTTCCCGGGCGCGGCGCCGCCCGTCGCGGTCGGCGGACTCCACTACGTCGAC
The DNA here is from genome assembly GCF_042734615.1 of Kitasatospora sp. NPDC059646. Taxonomy (NCBI): domain Bacteria; kingdom Bacillati; phylum Actinomycetota; class Actinomycetes; order Kitasatosporales; family Streptomycetaceae; genus Kitasatospora; species Kitasatospora sp. NPDC059646. Next base: position 78,025 of record NZ_JBHWDS010000025.1, on the reverse strand, counting down.
GGCGCGCTGCGCTCCGGCGCCAACCTGGACCTCGCGGCCGGCGCACGCACCGTGGTGCTCCTCGACCCGATGGCCCGTCAGGACCCCGGCCCGCAGGCCGCGTCCGTCACCGGCGCGCAGACGGTGGTGACGCTGTTCCCCGACGAGGCCGCAGCAGCGGTCTTCGGCCCGGACCCGACGGACCCGTCCGCCTGGGCGCCCGCCTTCCGGGCGGGCCGGCAGCAGGCCGCCGCCGCCCGGGGGCAGCTGGCGGGGGTCTGGAGCGCCGGCACCGCCTGAGCCCGCGGGGCGCCCGACGGCGATCGTCAGGAAGCGGCCCGGTCGTCGCAGGTCAGGTCCGTCGCGGGCAGCCGGCCGGTGGTCAGGTAGCGCGTCACGCTGCCGTCCGCGCAGGACGGGCCGGCCACCACCACGCCGTGGCCCTCGCCGCCGGCCACCGTCACCATCCGTGCGCCGTGCAGGGCCCGGCGCATGCCCTGGGCCATGGCGAGGGTCGCCTGCGGGTCCCACTGGTTCTGCACGATCAGCGCCTTGACGTCGTTGTTCACCACGGTGGCCGGCTCGCGGGCCGCCGACTTCCAGAACGCGCACGGCTGGACGGTGGCCCCCAGGTCGCCGGCCAGCGGGTACCTGGCCCGGTCGCGGACCGCGTCCCGCCGGTACTGCTCGGGGTCGCGCGGCCAGCTGCGGGAGTCGCCGCAGAAGACGGCCCACGTGACGGCGGCCGCGTTGTCCGTCACCTCGCCGGCCGGCAGGGCGGGCGCGGCCGGCCCGCCCGCGGCCGCGGCCTTCAGCGCGACGATCCAGGGCGTGACGGCCTCCAGGTGGACGAACGCGGCGTACCCGGACCGGATGGCGTCGCCGTCGAGCGCCCCGCCCCCGGTCGGGACGGGCGTGCGGTCGGCGTGGGCGACCAGGTCCCAGTACGTCCTGCGGACCTCCGCCGCGGTCGTGCCGAGGCCGTACGCCGCGTCGCGGGCGGCGGCCCACTCCGTCCAGCGGGTGAAGGCGAGTTCGGCCGCCGGCGACCAGCCCCGGAAGCTGCCCCGCCAGGCCAGCGCCGGGTCCAGCGCGCTGTCGAGCACGAACCGGTCGGCGCGCTGCGGGAACAGCTGCGTGTAGACGGCCCCCAGGTACGTGCCGTACGAGTACCCGAAGTAGGAGATCCGCCGCTCCCCCAGCACCGCCCGCAGGACGTCCATGTCCCGCGCCGTGTTGCGGGTGGTGAGGTGCGGCAGCACGTCCCCCGCCTTCGCCCAGCACTTGTCGGCCACCGACCGGGCCCGGGCCACGTCCGCCCCGAACGTGCTGTCCCGGTACGGGTGGTGGACGGTCCGCTCGTCGGCCGTCAGGTCGCAGCCGACCGGCGAGCTCTGCCCGACACCGCGCGGGTCGAACCCGATCAGGTCGAACCGGTCCCGCACCTCCGCCGGCAGCAGCGGCTCCAGCTCCACCGGCATCGTCAGCCCCTGGACACCCGGGCCACCGGGGTTCATCAGCAGCACACCGTGCCGCTTCGCCGCACCGGCCGCCTTCACCCGCGACACGGCGAGCTCGATCGTCCGCCCTGCGGGGTCGCCGTAGTCCAGCGGCACCCGGACCTTCGCGCACTCGAACTCCGCCCGGCCGCCCGCCTCGCAGCGCTCCCACCGGAGTTCCTGCTGCGCGTACCGCTGCAGCGGATCCCCCGCCGCGAACGCCGTCACCGGCGTGAGCGCGGCCAGCGCGGCCGCCACCGCCCCGACCGCCGGCGTGGACGTCGTCCGCCGGTCCCGCAGATCCATGCCTTGTCCCCTGTTCCGAATCGGTGCCTCGAACTGCCTCCAGTCTCCGATCCGCCGTCCCCGCGCCCCGTACGGCGCGGGGATGGACCGAGGCTCCGACTCCTGGCGTAGCGCGGCGTTCTGACGTAGGGCCGGACTCCCACCAGGGCGCCCGCGCCGGCACCGCGCGCCCGTGCGCCTCGTCAGTCCCGTTCGGTCGGGTCGACGGCGGCCAGCTCGACCTCGAAGCCGTCGGTGTTCTCCAGGTAGGCGGCGTACGTGTGCTCGCCGCCGGCGTGCGGGTGACGGTCGGGGAACAGCAGGCTCCAGCCGTGCCGCGCCGCTTCGGACACCAGCGCGTCCACCGTGCGCCGGTCCTCGACGTGGAACGCCAGGTGGTTCAGCCCGGGCCGGCACCGGTCGTGCCGGTCGGCGGCCAGGTCACGGGACTGCTCGACGACCAGGTACGTCGCGCCGAGCCGCCAACTGCGGCCGTGCTCCCAGCTCTGGAACGGTGTGTGGCCCAGGGCCTCCAGCAGCCAGCCGAAGGAGGCGGCGGACCGCTCCAGATCGGGCACCCAGATCTCGACGCGGTGCAGCGTCCCGCTGACCGGCCGGGTCATGCCGGCACCGCCGACGCGGTCGGCCGGCAGGCACCCGGGCGGGCCGGGGGCCCGGCAGGAAGGTGGTGGAACGCCGGCACTTCATCCTCGTCGTCGATGGGATTCCGCAACCGCCGTGGGGACTTCGGCCCGCCCGGCCCGGCGAACGCTCCGGCGGTCCGCGCCGCGCTCGCGGTCCCCGGCATTCTGGATCTCCCGCCGCCGGCCCCCGCCCGCGACCACCGCGGAGGCCGCCCGCGGCGCTCCGGCCCCTGATGCCGCGTCACCCCGCCCGCCGCGGACGGTCACCGCCCGTCGGCGGTCCGGGCGGCAGCCAGGTCCTGTGCCCGGTAGCGGCCGGACGGCGGACGGTCCCGGAGCAGGCGGTGCAGGACCGCGGCGACCTCCTCGGGCAGCGGCTCGCCGGAGATGTCCCCGCCGGGGGTGGCCTCCTGGAGCATCCGCGTGCGCATGCTGCCCGGGTCGACCGCCCAGACCCTCAACTCCGGTTCCTCCCGGGCGAGTACGGCGGTGGCGAGGTCGAGCGCGGCCTTGCTCGCACCGTAGCCGCCCCAGCCCCGGTAGGGCACCACGGCGGCGACCGAGCTGATGTTGAGGACGGCGCCCGCGCGGCCGCGCAGCTGCGGCAGGACGAGCTGGGTGAGGGCGATCGGCGCGAACGCGTTCACCTCGAAGAGCTCCCGCAGGTCCGGTACCGGGTGGTCGGCCAGCCGGGGCAGCGGCTCCGCCCCGAGGCCGGCCCCGAGCGTGCCCGCGTTGTTGACCAGCAGGCTCGCGCCGCCGAAGCGCTCCGCCGCCCCGGCCAGCCGGGCCCGGTGCGGCCCGTCCACGATGCTGCCGGGCAGCGCGGCGACCTCGGTGACGGCGGCCAACTCCGCTGCGGCCGCCGCGAGTTCCTCCGCACCCCGGGCGGTGACCACCAGCCGCCAGCCGTCGGCGGCCAGCACTCGCGCGAGGGCCAGACCCAGGCCCCGGGAGGCCCCCGTGACGACGGCCACGGGGGCGGTGTGCGGGGCGGCGGCGCCCTGTTCTGCGTTCATGCCGCAACGATCTCCTGCCCGGCCGGCCGCCGGATCGGCCCCCGGGACCGGCCCGGCTGGGACCTTGGATCTAGGCCGCTCCCCGGGCTCCCCGGCGCCTTCGCGACACCAGGCCCCACCGTCACGAGTCCGACCTCCGACGACCGCCGACGACCACCGGCCACCGCAGCCGCAGGCCGCCGACCCGGCGACACGTTCCGCTTGCTCACAGACGGTAGCGCGGTGGACGCCATGCGTGACCATATCGTGCGTTTATGAGACATCTACGACCCACCCTGCGCACCGCGTGCGCCGTTGCTCTGAGTTCCGGACTGGCCCTCGCCGCTCCCGCCGCCGGCACGGCCCGGACCCTGCCGTCGGTGGTGCAGGCCGCCGACGGGACGCTGCTCTTCGCCTTCACCGGCGCGCCCGAGTCCGTCACGGTGCCCGAGGACGTCTGCCGAGCGACCGTCACCGCGTTCGGCGCGGCGGGCGGCGACGCGGTGTACGGCTCGTCCGGCGGCCTCGGCGGCGAGGTCCACGCGACGCTGGACGTGCACAGCGGCCAGGTCCTGACCGTGAACGTGGCCGGCGCGGGAAGCGGCGGAAGCCTCAGCGACGGCAGCCGGCCGCACGGCGGCTACGGCGGCGGCGGCCAGGGCGGCGCCTACAACAACGACCCGTCACCCGGCAACGGCGCCGTCGCGGCGGGCGGCGGCGGGGCGACGACCGTCGCCCTCGACGGCGCCGCGGTGATCGTCGCGGGCGGCGGTGGCGGCGGCGCGGGCAGCTTCGCCGACAACGGCACCGGCCGCGGCGGCGACGGCGGCCGGACCGGCGAGAGCGGCCAGACCCCCGGCACCCCGGGCTCCGGCCAGGGCGGCGCGTCGGGCGGCGACGGCGGGGCCGGCGGGGCCGGCGGCACCCCGGCGTTCGCCGGCGACCAGCCGGGCGTGGCCGGCGGGTCGGCGAACGGCATGACCGGCGGGAACGGCGCGCTCAACGTCGGCGACCCCCACATGGGCACCGGCGGAGGAGGCGGCGGCGGCGCCCACGGCGGCGGCGCGGGCGGCTCCTCCACCGGCGGCACCCTGGACGGCGGTGGCGGCGGGGGCGGCTCCAGCCTCGGCCCGGCCGGCGCCCAGTTCACCACCGGCATCCGCAGCGGCAACGGCGAGGTCCAGCTCGCCTGGGCGCCCTGCGGGCCCAGCCCCACCCCGACTCCCACCCCGACCCCGACCGCCCCCGAACCGACCCCCACCGGCGAGCCGCCCACCGCGCCCGAGCCGAGCGGCCACCCGACCCACCCCGCGCTCCCCGAAACCGGTGCCGCCGGGGCCGGCCCGCTGACCGCCCTCGCCGCACTGACCGCCGCCGGCGGCGGCGCCCTGCTCCACTTCCGCCTGCGCCGTACCCGCCGCAGGCACTGAGCCCCGGCCGACCGGAGCGGCCGCACGGCGGTCGGAGGGCCACGGCCGACGCCAGGTCCCGCGCCCCCGTCCGCGCGGAGCCGGGCGTCGGCCGGCGGAGCAGCAGCCCGCCGGGCCCTCCGCGCCCGGCGCGCAGCCTCGGACGTGGACGGCGCACCCGGCCCTCGCGCGCCGGCAACAGCACCCGCGTCATCACTGTGAGTGATTGACGGTGCGCGGCGTGGACCTCGATGCTCGTAGCGGCACGGACCACCACCAGCACGCGTGCCCGCAGCTCCGTGCCGGTCGAAGGGAGCAATCACGATGCGTTTCCGTCAGCACGCCGCCGCGGCCGCCACCGCCCTGACCGTCCTCGGGGGCGCCCTCGCCACCGCCCCCGCCGCGCACGCCGCGGGCGGCACCGCCCCGGCGTGCATCGCCCGCGTGGTGGACGAGATGCCCGACGGCCAGCACGTGTGGCTGCAGAACAACTGCGGCAGGACCATGCACGTCAAGGTCATCGTGGACGGCTGGTACGACAGCAGCTGTCTGCGCCTGGCCGACCGGGCGACCCGCGAACTCGTCCTGAAGGTCGGCACCTACCACAAGACGGTGGTCTGCTGAGGCCCGCGCGGGCCGCACCGCCGGGCCGTACCGGCCCGGCGTCCGCCGTCCTGCTTACTGCACGTCGGCGGCGATCACCGTCCACGCCTCGGTCGACGAGTCGTCCAGCCGGAGATCGAACGCGAAGGCGATCGGCCGGCGCGCGCGTGCGTCGCCTCGCAGCACCTGCTCGGTGCGCCGGTCGACCTCGTAGTAGACGCCCTCCGCGTCGACCGAGACCCGGAAGACGATCGGGTCGCGGGAGACCAGCGAGCGCACCGTGACCGACTTGATGACGGCGTCCCGCATGACGGTCCGGTCGACGGTGCGCACGGACGTGAAGTCCAGGCTGCCGTCGTTCATCACCCATTCCTCCAGGAACCGCTCGACGGCGACCTCGAGAACCGCCCGGTCGAACCGGCCGTCGAGCACGCTCAGATCGCCGGCGGCGGTGTCGGCGTCCGTGCTCCAGGAGATGTTGGTGAGCGACAGGATGTCGCTCACCCCCCTGACCGCGGTCTTCCCGGCCACCTCGAGCACCGCCTCGCGGGCGACCTCCTTCTGGTCCCAGCCGTCCGTCTCGATCGCGCCGGTCAGGTGGTGCGCACCCTCGGCCGCCTGCTCGATCGACGACACGATCCACTCCCCGGCCGCGTTCTTGCGCAGCGTCCAGTACTCGACCGGGCGCGTCGAGCCGTCCTTGCGCACGGCGTCCGGGCCGTAGGCGCGGCGCACGTAGTCGTTGAGCGTCGCGGTGACGCGGAAGGTGACGGTGTCGTTCACCTCGCCCGCGCGGTTGGCGACGTCGACCAGCTCGACGTCCGGGCCGGAGACGATCTCCACGACGTTGACCTCGCCGCGCGACTCGTAGTCGCGCAGCTCGTCGGCCCACTTGCCGTACAGCACCGGGGACAGGATCTGCTGCAGCGTCGCGTGGTCGTGCTGCGTCCACGCCTGCTGGGCGGTGCGGTACAGCCAGACGATCCGGGCTTCGAGCGCGGCGCGGTCGAACGTCGCGTCCGTGTCGGCGAGGGCATCGACCCGGGCCCCGACCTGGACCGCCCGCTCGCGCGCCTGCTCGTCCGCGCGGTGCGCCGCACGGTCCGACACCGTGTTCAGACCCGCCGCCTGCTGCGCCTTCCGGCGCCGGCGCCGGAGCCACAGGACCAGCAGGACGATCGCCACGATCAGCAGCACCGGGAGCAGCCCGCCGCCACCGCCACCGCCGCCGATGAGGAAGCCGTAGCCGAAGCCGCCGCCGGTCGTCCCGTGGAAGCCGCCACCGCCGCCACCGCCACCGCCGCCGTTGAACCCGTGGCTACCACCCCCGCCACGGGCGTACGCGACTGCCGGGCTGCTCAGCGCGACGACTCCACCGACCACCGTTGTCCACCGACGGGCGCGCACTCGGCTCCCCCTTCAAAGAATCAGAGCTGCTCCATATGAGCGTACAAGCCGGGCCGCCCGGGAGGACCCGAGGTCGGCGGGACGGCGGTCCGTCCGGGGCGGAAGCCCCGTCGCCGACCGCCGCCGCGCCGCGCCCGGCGGATCAGAGAGTGGCGGCGCGCAGCACGACCAGGACGACGGACGCCACCGTCAGGACCCCCGCCGGGAGCGCACCCTTGAGATCGCCGACCCGCAGGTGGGCGAGGACCGCACCGACGAAGTACAGCGTCAGGCCGATCGCGGCGGCGATTCCGAGGGCGCCCCACCGGAGTCCGACGACCGCACCGGCCGCGCCCGCGACCTGGGCGCCGATCAGGAAGGCCATCATGCCCTGCGGCACTCCGAGCGTGGACATCTGCTCGGTGATGTGCCGCGTCCGCAGGGACTTGGCACCGGCGGACGCCAGGAGCACGGCCGACATGAGGACGGTGGCGACGACGAGGGAGACGAACACGGCTGGAACCTCGATCCATGCGGGAGGAGAGCAAGGGACGTGCGCACCTCGTCGACGATAGGCAGCCGACAGGAACCTCCAGGTAACCTTCGCCCCCATGAGCCAGCGCCCCGACATCGTCTTCCTCGCCGACTGCCCCGCCCTCCTGGCGATGGAGATCATCGCCAGCAAGTGGTCCATGGTCACGCTCTTCGCCCTGACCGACGGCCCGATGCGCCACGGCGATCTCGTCGAACTCAGCGGCGGCATCTCGCGCAAGGTCCTCACCCAGACCCTGCGCCGCCTCCAGGCCAACGGCCTCGTCGAACGCCACGCGTACGCCGAAGCGCCGCCCCGCGTGGAATACGCCCTCACCGACCTCGGCCGAACCCTGGAAGAACCCATCCGCATGCTCACCGCCTGGGCCCGCGAGCACGGCGAGGCCGTCGTCACCTTCCGGGAAGCCGCCACCGGGCAGTAGGCCGGCCTGCTCGGCGGTGGACCTGGATCGGGCCCTGCCCGGGTGGAGACGGGATGCCGAACATCGGAGCCGAGCACCGGCACGGCGAATGTCGCCGTTCTTTCCCGAGGAGGGGTTCGCAGGCATGACGTGGCGGGGACCGGTCGAGGCCGACGCCGTGGAGACCGCGGTCGAGGAGTACTACGGGAAGCGGATCGGTTCGCTGCGGATGCTGCTCGCCGGGGTCCCCGCAGGACTGGCGCGCGAGCTGGAGCCGCAGCTCGGACGGCTGGAGTCGGAGCGACGAAGCCGACGGGCGGGGGCACGGCTGCCGGACGAGGTCGTGCTCGACCTCTACCTGGGCACCTTCGACCCGGAGCGCCCGGAGCGCCCGGAGGGCGACCTGCCGCCGTCGGACGACTCCGCGGCCGAGAACGAGCGGCGGGCCCGGCTGCTGCTGCGCCGGGAGCTGGAGGCCCTCGGGTACGGCCTCGCCCCGGACCCCCGCGCGCTTCCCGCCGCCGGCCGGGCGTCGCGCCGGCCGGCGGTGCCGAACCTCCCGACCGGCAGCCGGCTCTGCGTCGACCTGCACCGGGCCGAGCAGTACGTACTGGACCAGTACGGCCACGCCGTCCGTGCAGCGCTGACGGCGGCTCGGATCGAACCGATCGAGGAGGCGCAGCAGTACCTGTACTTCCCCTTCGCGTCACGCGTTCCGGCCCCGCGAGGGCACGACGACCACGGCGTGGAACTGCACTGGGCGGACGGAAGGAAGGGGTGGGTGCACGGCCCTCTCGACCTCTGGTCAGGAGCGAACTGGGAACGGCACGAGCCGCTGCCGGTACCGCCGTTCGCCCATCCCGAGGACATCGTCGCCGTGGTACGGCAACTGCTCGGCGGTGACCGCGACATCGCACCCCGCACCCGGGAGTGGGAGCACGCCGAGGCGCTGCCGATGCTCTGGGAGCAGTCGGAGGCACTGGAGCGGGCCTACCGGGAACGCGACACCCGTGCAACCGTGGCCGGGTGCGGCCCGTGACGGCGAGGACGCGAGCGCCGTCGGCGCGTGCGCCGCACCGTCCTGCTCGGAGCTGTCGACCTCGACCAGGACGGTGCGTCCGGCGATTCCGCGCCACGGGCCAGGGGGCGGCCTCCGGCCCGGACGGCCCGACGGGCCGGCTTGTCGTTGGCGGCCGGCTTCCCGGGTCGGAGGCGGTGCGGTAGGAGCTGACCGGTGGTGGCGGGGGGAGTCACGGGTTGGTCGCGGACGGGCGGCGGCGGGCGAGAGCGAGGCTGGTCAGCGTCGTGATCGCCATGGCGCCGAGGCCGACGAAGGCCGCGGTGGTGTAGGCGTGGTCGTCGGGGAAGGGGTGGCCGGGGCCGGTGCCCGCGGCGAGGATCAGGCCGCCGACGGCGCTGCCGAGGGAGTAGCCGACGCTGCGGACGACGTAGTTGAAGCTCATCGCGCTCGACGTCTCGCTCCTGGGGGTGACGGCCAGGATGACGCCGGGCATCGCGGCGGAGAAGCCGCCGACGCCGAAGCCCAGCACGCCCATCGCGGTGAACAGTTCGGCCAGGTCCGACCGGGCCGCCGCGAACAGGGCGAAGCCGCCGCCGACCACGACGGCGCTGCCGGCCAGCAGCAGGGGGCCGTCGATCCGGGTCCGGATCCGGGGCGCGAGCCTGCCGGCGACGAATCCCAGTACCGAGAACGGGACGAGCACCAGCCCGGCGACGAAGGTCGACAGGCCGAAGCCGTAGCCGGCGCCGTGCGGCGTCTGCGCGTACCGGGTGACGAGCGTGAGCAGCAGGTACATGCCGATCCCGCCGACGAACATGGCGAGGTTCGCCCCGGCGACCGCCGGGTGCCGTACCGCCCGCACGTCGACCAGGGGCGCGGCGCTGCGGAGTTCGACGACGACCCAGGCGCAGAGCAGCGCCGCCGCGACGGCGGCGAGGGCCGCCGCCACGGCGAGGTGCCGGCTCCACAGGTTCCGTTCGCCGGCGAGGAGCAGCACCAGGAGCAGCGCTCCGGCGAGGAGGACCGCACCGGTCACGTCCACCCGGGCGGAGCGGCCCCGGGGGGCTTCGGGCACGGAGCGCCACGCGGTCAGGAGGGCGGCGGCGGTGACGGCCAGGCCGAGGCCGTAGGTGGCCCGTACGCCGCCGAGTTCGGCGAGCAGGGCGGCCAGCGGGTAGCCGACGCCCGCCCCGATGATCGAGACCACCGAGATCAGGGCGATCACGGCGGTGCCGCGCTCCTCGGGGAGGTGGTCCCGGGCGACGCCCATCAGCAGTGCCGTCAGCCCGAGTCCGACGCCCTGGGCCGCCCGGCCGGCCAGCAGGTACGCGAACGGCAGCGGCAGCACGGTGAGGGCGCTGCCGGCGACGACGACCGCCAGCGTGACGAGGATCGTGGTCCGGCGGTGCGGGCCGGCTCCGAGCCGGCCGAGGACGGGCGTGGCGACGGCGCCGCTGAGCAGGGCGACGGTCAGCGTCCACTGCGCGCTGCCGAGCGGGACGTGGAAGGAGGTGGCGACGCTGGTGATGAGCGGCGTGCCGAGGCTGCCGACGGCCGCCACGACGAGGGCGACGAACACCAGGGCGGGGACCAGCGGCCGGGCCTCGGCACGCGCCGCCGGGGCCGCCGTCGCGGCGAGCCCGTCGACCGGCCGGCCGGTCATCGCCTCGTCCCTTCGCGGTCCTCGGTGTCGAGTTCCGCCAGGTGCTCCAGCGCCGGAAGGGCCGCCATCAGCGCGTCGACCTCGTCGCCGGTGAGCCCGTCGATCAGCCGCTCGAACGCGGCGACGCCCGCCCGGTGCCGGGTCCGGACGTAGGAGGCGCCGGCCTCGGTGAGGCGGACCAGGGTGACCCGGCGGTCGGAGGCGTCGCCCTGCCGCTCGACCAGGCCGGACTCCTCCATCACCCGGACCAGGGCGGTCATCGCGGGCTGGGTGACGCCCTGGACGGCGGCCAGATCGGTGATGCGGCGCGGTCCGGTCCGGGCCAGGGTGGCGAGGGTGGCGGCGGACGTCAGGCTCATGTCCCGGGGCAGGCGCCTCGTGGCCCTGGTGGCCAGGGCGTAGAGGGCTGCCCCGATGGCGGCGGAGGCGCCGGAATCGGTGTCGTGACGGCTCATGGGCAGAAGCATAGCTTCTTTATATTCATGTCTTATGGAAACCCCGGGGTTCCCTCCTGGTCGGTCAGCCCCGAAGCGAGTCGAGCCAGGAGATCAGCAGGCGGTTGACGTCCTCGGGGCGTTCCTGCTGGATCCAGTGCCCGCAGCCCTCCAGGATGTGGCTGGCGGACAGGTTGGGGAGGGTGGCCGGGTAGGCGTCGATCGCGTCGGCCAGCCAGGTGGTGGAGGCGTCGAGGGCGCCGCCGATGAACAGGGACGGCTGCTCGATCGGGGCGCCGCGGTGGCGGGCGAGGTCCTCCCAGTCGCGGTCCACGTTGCGGTAGCGGTTCAGGGCGCCGGTCATGCCGGCGCGTTCGAACTCGGCGGCGTACACGTCGAGGTCGTCCTCGGTGAGCCAGCCGGGCAGCGCGCCGGTCGGGAAGCGGTCGCGCAGCCGGCCGCCGGGGCGGGTCACGAAGTGCGGGTCGGGTTCGCCGGGGGCGGGCATGGTGTCGGCGGACATGGCCGCGTAGAAGCCCGCCAGCCAGCCCCGGACGTCGGGCTCGATCTCCGCCTCGGCGCGGCCGGGCTCCTGGAAGTAGGAGACGTAGAACTCCTGGTCGCCGCCCAGCTGCGCGAAGGCGTCGGTGGGGCGGGGGCCGCCGGGCGGCGTGTAGGGGACGCTCAGCAGGGCGACGGCGCGGAAGACCTCGGGGTGGAGCAGGGCGGAGGCCGCCGCGATGCCGGAGCCCCAGTCGTGCCCGACGACCACCGCCCGTTCCTCGCCCAGGGCGCGGACCAGGGCGAGGTTGTCCTCCACCAGGTCGAGCATCCGGTAGGCGTCCGTCGCGGCGGGCTTCGCGGAGCGGCCGTAGCCGCGCACGTCGAGGGCCGCGGCCCGGTACCCGGCCGCTGCGAGGGCCGGGAGCTGGCGGCGCCAGGAGTACCAGGACTCGGGGAAGCCGTGGACGAGCAGGACCAGCGGCCCGGTGCCCTGCTCGACCAGGTGCAGGCGCCCGGCGGGGCCTTCGACGGTGCGGTGGACGGGTTCGGCGGACGGCGCGGACTGGTGCACGGTGATTTCTCCTCGGTCCACAGGTGGCGTTGTGCACCGATCTTGCGGCGCGGCGCCCGCCCGGCGCGAGAACCGTTGCCGTCGTGGCAAACTGCCAGGACAGGGCGCGGAGAGCGACGGGAGCGACGATGGCGGACAGCGGCACGGCCGACCCGCTGGCGGCGATGGGGCCCCGGCTGCGGGCCGCGCGCGAGCGGCACGGCGCCACGCTCACCGGCGTCTGCCGCGCGACCGGCATCGCGCCGAGCACGCTGTCGCGGATCGAGACCGGCCGGCGCAGGCCGACCCTGGAGGTGCTGGTCCGCCTCGCGAAGGCGTACGGCGTCTCCCTGGACGAGTTGGCCGGTACCGCGCCCGCCGAGGCCGCCGTGCCGCGCCCCGCGGCGCCGCAGCGCCCCGACGGCGACAAGGCCGTGCTGCCGCTGACCCGGTACGTCGGGGGCCTGCACGCGCACAAGCACGTCCTGCCCGCCGTGGACGCGCCGCCGGCCCGGCCGCGGCAGGTCTCCCACGACGGGTACGAGTGGCTGTGCGTCCTGTACGGGCGGCTGTGGCTGGCGCTCGGCGAGCAGGACCTCGTGCTGCGCGCCGGGGACGTGGCCGAGTTCGACACCCGCACCGTCCACGGGGTCGCCAATGCGGGCCCCGGCGGACCGGTCGAGTACCTGATCATGTTCGGGCCGCAGGGCGAGCGCCTGCGCCCGCGCACCCCGTCACCGGACCGGCCGCCCCGTTAGCCCGGAGCGCGTGGCCCGCGACAGGCACCCGTGACTCCGTGTCCCGGGCGGACCGTCAGCGGCACACGGTGAACCGGTAGACCGTGGTGGAGCGGTACTCCTCCCCCGGGCGCAGGACGGTGCAGGGGTACTCGGGGCGGTTCGGGGAGTCGGGGAAGTGCTGGGTCTCCAGGGCGATGCCCGCGTGCGCGCGGTAGGGGCGGCCGGAGCGGCCGGTCACGGCGCCGTCGAAGTAGTTGCCGGTGTAGACCTGCAGCCCGGGTTCGGTGGTCCGGCATTCGAGGCGTCGGCCGCCGGCCGGGTCGATGAGGACGGCGGCGGTCCGCAGGCCGGTACCGTCCAGGACCCAGTTGTGGTCGAAGCCGCCGCCGGCCAGCCGGAGCTGCGGGTGACGGTCCGTCAGCCGGTCGGCGACCGTCCGGGTTCGGCGGAGGTCGAAGGGGGTGCCGGCGACGGGTTCGACCGGGCCGTGCGGGATCAGGTCCTCGTCGACGGGGAGGTAGCCGGCGGCCTCGACCCGCAGCAGGTGGTCGAGGACGGTGCCGCTGCCCTCGCCCGCGAGGTTGAAGTAGGCGTGGTTGGTGAGGTTGACGACGGTGGGCGCGTCGGTGACGGCCCGGTAGTCGACGGTCAACTCGCCGGCGGCGTCGAGCAGGTAGGTGACCTCGGCGTCGAGCGCGCCGGGGAAGCCCTGGTCGCCGTCCGGGCTGTGCAGGCGCAGCCGGACGCCGACCCGCCGGTCCTGCCGGACGGGCGTGCCCTCCCACAGGCGGGTGGCGTAGCCGTCGGGTCCGCCGTGCAGGGTGTGGCCGGTGTCCTGGGTGGCGAGGCGGTGCACGGCGCCGTCCAGCGGCAGGGCGCCGCGGGCGATTCGGTTGGCGTAGCGGCCGACGGTGGCGCCGAAGTAGGCGGCGTCGCCGAGCAGGTCCGTGACCCGGTCCGTGCCGAGCACGACGTTGGCGCGGTGGCCGTCGCGGTCGGGGGCGTGCAGGGCCGCCAGTCGGGCGCCGAGACTGAGCACCTCCGCGGTGACGCCGCCCGGGGCACCGAAGGTCCAGCGGGTGATCCACCGGCCGTCGGGGAGGGACGCGACCTCGGCCTGGGTGACCCTCAGGCGGGCGGGTGCTTCGGGCGGCACGGGCGGGCTCCGTTCGGCGGCGGGCAGCGGGGGGCGGGCGGGCAGGTGCGGAAGCGGGGTGACGACGCCCGCGGGCGGACGGGCGTCGTCGGTCCTCGGTGACGGTCCGTCGGGAACCGCGGTCAGAGGCCCTGGGCGAGGCGGTGGTACGCCTGGTTCCAGCGCAGTTCGCGGGTGAACCGGCGGATGGTGGTGTCCTGGTCGATCAGGACGAGTTCGACCTTGAGCATCTCGGCGAGGTCGTCGAGGTGGTCGCTGTCGAGGGCGCCGGTCAGCACGGTGTGGTGGGGTCCGCCGGCGGTCAGCCAGGCTTCGGTGGAGGTCCGCAGGTCGGGGCGGGGGCGCCAGACGGCGCGGGCGACGGGGAGGTGGGGCAGCGGTTCGGTGGGCGGGACGACGTCGATCTCGTTGGCGACCAGGCGGAACCGGTCGCCGAGGTCGGCCATGCCGACGACGACGGCGGGCCCGGGTGCGGCGTCGAAGACCAGGCGGACGGGGTCCTCGCGGCCGCCGATGGACAGCGGGTGGATCTCGCAGGACGGGGTGGCGGCGGCGATGCTCGGGCAGACCTCCAGCATGTGCGCGCCGAGGATCAACTCCCGTCCCGGCTCCAGGTGGTAGGTGTAGTCCTCCATGAAGGAGGTGCCGCCGGGCAGGCCGGTGGCGGCGGTCTTGAGGGTGCGCAGCAGGACGGCGGTCTTCCAGTCGCCCTCGCCGCCGAAGCCGTAGCCGTCGGCCATCAGGCGCTGGACGGCGAGGCCGGGGAGTTGGCGCAGCGCGCCGAGGTCCTCGAAGTTGGTGGTGAAGGCGCCGAAGCCGCCGTCGGTGAGGAAGGCGCGCAGGCCGAGTTCGATCCGGGCGGCGTAGCGCAGCGACTCGTGGCGCTCGCCGCCGGCGCGCAGTTCGGGGGCGAGGCGGTAGGTGTCCCCGTACTCCTCGACCAGGGTGGTGACCGCCGCGTCGGCGGCGGCGTCGACGGCCGCGACCAGGTCGTTGACGCCGTAGGTGTTGACGGAGACGCCGAGGCGGAGCTGCGCCTCGACCTTGTCGCCCTCGGTGACGGCGACGTCGCGCATGTTGTCGCCGAAGCGGGCGAGCCGCAGGGTGGCGAGTTCGGCGCGGGCGGCGGCGGCGCGGGCCCAGGTGCCGATGCGGCGGGCGACGGCGGGGTCGCCGACGTGGCCGGCGACGGTCTTGCGGGTGACGCCGAGGCGGGACTGCAGGTAGCCGAACTCGCGGTCGCCGTGGGCGGCCTGGTTCAGGTTCATGAAGTCCATGTCGATGGTGGACCAGGGCAGGTCGCGGTTGGCCTGGGTGTGCAGGTGCAGCAGCGGCTTGCGCAGGGCGTCGAGGCCGGCGATCCACATCTTGGCCGGGGAGAAGGTGTGCATCCAGGCGATCAGGCCGACGCAGCCGTCGTCGGCGTTCGCCTCCAGGCAGATCCGGCGGATCGCGTCGGCGGAGGTGAGGACGGGCTTCCAGACCGGCCGCACCGGCAGGCCCGCGCGGGACAGCCGGTCGACGACCTGCCGGGACTGGTCGGCGACCTGCTGGAGCGTCTCGGGTCCGTAGAGGCCCTGGCTTCCGGTGAGGAACCAGATCTCGCGCCCGGTGAATACCTCGGTCACGGGTGTTACTCCTTCACTGGGCAGCGCGCTGCTGGCCGTAGACGTTCTGGTAGCGGTGGTTCAGGCTGTCGATGTCGGCCTGCGCGATCGGCAGGGGTTCGCCCAGCTGGCGGGCGACGTGCACGGTGCGGGCGACGTCCTCGCACATGACGGCGGCCTTGACGGCGGCCCGGGCGTCCCGGCCGATGGTGAACACGCCGTGGCTCTTCATCAGCACGGCGGGCGAGCGGTGACCGGCGAGGGTCTCGACGATGCCGCGGCCGATCGAGTCGTCGCCGATCAGGGCGAACGGGCCGACGGGGATCTCGGCGCCGAACTCGTCGGCCATCGCGGTCAGCACGCAGGGCACCGGCTCGCCGCGGGCGGCCCAGGCGCTGGCGTAGGTGGAGTGGGTGTGCACCACGCCGCCGACGTCCGCGCGGTGGCGGTAGACGTAGGCGTGCGCGGCGGTGTCGGAGGACGGCGCGAAGTCGCCCTCGACGACGCGGCCGTCCAGGTCGCAGAGGATCATGTTCTGCGGGGTCAGCTCGTCGTAGTCGACGCCGCTGGGCTTGATGACCAGCAGGTCCTCGCCGGGGACGCGGGCGGAGACGTTGCCCGCGGTCCACACGACCAGGCCGTAGCGGACCAGCTCCCGGTGCAGGTCGCAGACCTGACGGCGGATCAGGTCGACGGTGTCGCTCATCGGTGTCAGTCCTCGCTGTCGTGGGTGAGGGCGGCGTTGCGCAGGCGGCGCAGGCGGTGCAGCTGCTTGTCGGCCCCGGTGCCGAAGTGCTCGTGCAGCAGCCGGTACTCGGCGTACAGGGCGTCGTAGGCGTCGGCCCGGGCCGGGTCGGGGAGGTGGGCGTGGCGTTCGACCCGGCCCATCGCGGCGGCGGCGGCCCGGACGTCGGGGTGGGCGCCGGCGGCGACGGCCGCGTGGATCGCCGAGCCGAGGGCGGGGCCCTGCTCGGAGACGGCGAGCGAGACGGGGCGGCGCAGCACGTCGGCGTAGATCTGCATCAGCAGGGCGTTCTTCTTCAGGCCGCCGGTGACGACGAACTCGGTGACGGGGACGCCGCCGGCCTCCAGGGCCTCGACGATGGTGCGGGTGCCGAAGGCGGTGGCTTCCAGCAGGGCGCGGTACACGTCCTCGGGGCGGGTGGCCAGGGTGAGTCCGGCGATGACGCCGGACAGGTGGTGGTCGACCAGGGTCGAGCGGTTGCCGTTCATCCAGTCGAGGGCGACCAGGCCGTGCGCGCCCACCCGCTGGGCGGCGGCCTTGCGGGTGAGCAGTTGGTGGGCGTCCTCGCCGCGCGCCCCGGCCTCGGCGAGGTAGTCGGCGGGCAGGCCCTGGCGCAGCCACCAGGCGAAGACGTCGCCCACCGCGGACTGCCCGGCCTCGTAGCCGAAGGCGCCCGCCACGATGCCGCCGTCGACGACGCCGCAGATGCCCGGGATGTCGGCCGGTGCCGGGCCGTTGACGACGTGGCAGGTGGAGGTGCCCATGATGGCGAGCAGCCGGCCGTTGTCGACGGCCTGCGCGGCGGGTGCGGCGACGTGCGCGTCGACGTTGCCCGCCGCGACGGCGATGCCCTCGGGCAGGCCCGTCCAGCGCGCGGCCTCGGCGGTCAGCGAGCCGACCCGGGAGCCGAGCGGGGCCAGGCCGTCGGGGTGTTCCAGGCGGGTGCGGGCGAAGTCCGCGAACTCCGGGTGCAGGGCGGCGAGGTAGTCCTCGTCCGGGTAGCCGCCGTCCTGGTGGATGCCCTTGTATCCGGCGGTGCAGGCGTTGCGGGACTCGGCGCCGGTCAGCTGCCAGACGATCCAGTCGGCGGCCTCGATCCAGCGCTCGCAGGCGGCGTAGGTCTGCGGGTCCTCCTCCAGCACCTGCAGGGCCTTGGCGTACTGCCACTCGGCGGAGATCTTCCCGCCGTAGCGGCCGATCCACTTCTCGCCGCGGGCGTGCGCGAGCGCGTTGATCCGGTCGGCCTGCCCCTGCGCGGCGTGGTGCTTCCACAGCTTGGGCCAGGCGTGCGGACGCCCGGCCCACTGCGGGAGTTCGGCGAGCGGGGTGCCGTCGGCGAGGGTGGGCAGCACCGTGCAGGCGGTGAAGTCGGTGGCGATGCCGATCACCCGGTGCGGGTCGACGCCGGCGGCGGCGAGCGCGGCGGGAACGGCGGTGCGCAGCACCTCGCGCCAGTCCTCGGGGTGCTGCAGCGCCCAGTCCGGGGGCAGGCGGCGGCCGGTGCCGGGCAGGCGGTCCTCGATCACGGCGTGCGGGTAGGCGTGCACGGCGGTGCCGAGCTCCTCGCCGTCGGCGGTGCGGACCACGACCGCGCGCCCCGACAGGGTGCCGAAGTCCACGCCGACGACGTAGCTCTCCGGCTCGCTCGCCTGGTCGTGGTGGGAAGTCACGCTCACTGTCTCTTCCTTGACGTCGGGTGGGCCGTGGACGGTGGGGTGTCGGCGGCCGCCGGCGGTTCCGCGCCGTTGCGGGCCGGCGGCCGACCGGTGCTCCCGGTCCGCTGCCGTCGGCGGGAGCGGACCGGGAACCGCGCGGGCCGTCCGACGAAGCGGGGTGCCGGACGGCCCGGCGGGGCCGGGGGAATCGGGCCGGGAAATCGGGCCGGGGAATTGATAGCGCTCACATTCCGGTGGGTGCGGCGGCCCGGTGACGCAGGCGCCGGACCGCCGCGCGGGGGCCGGTCAGCGCCGGCGGGCGGTGATCAGTCGCTGCAGGACGATGAAGACGAACAGCAGCGCGCCGATGACGATCCGGGTCCACCAGGAGCTCAGGGTGCCCTGGAAGCTGATCACGGTCTGGATCAGGCCGAGCACCAGCACGCCCAGCAGGGTGCCGAGCAGGTAGCCGGAGCCGCCGGTCAGCAGGGTGCCGCCGATGACGACCGCGGCGATCGCGTCGAGTTCCAGCCCCACCGCGTGCAGGCCGTAGCCGGACAGCATGTAGAAGGTGAGCAGGACGCCGCCGAGGGCGGAGCAGAAGCCGCTGATCGCGTAGACGGTGGTCTTGGTGCGCTGCACCGGCAGGCCCATCAGCAGCGCGGACTGCTCGCTGCCGCCGAGCGCGTACACGTTGCGGCCGAGCCGGGTGTAGTGGAGGACCACGAACCCGACGGCGACCACCAGCACCGCGATCAGCGCGCTCGGCGAGACGAACAGGTCGCCCAGCGGGATGCGGGTCTGCGCCATCGCGGTGTACTGCGGGTCGGTGATGGAGATCGACTCGACGCTGATCGTGTAACAGAGGCCGCGGGCCAGGAACATGCCGGCCAGGGTGACGATGAACGGCTGGATCTCGAAGACGTGGATCACCCAGCCCATCACCCAGCCGCCCGCGGTGCCCATCAGCAGGACCAGCGGGATCACCAGCAGCGGCGGCCAGCCGTGCCGCTCGACCAGCCAGGCGGAGACCATGGTGGACAGGGCGACCACGGCGCCGACCGACAGGTCGATGCCGCCGGTCAGGATCACGAAGGTCATGCCGACCGCGACGACCAGCAGGAAGGCGTTGTCGATCAGCAGGTTGAGCACGACCTGGCCGGAGAAGAAGCCGTCGTACTGCACCGAGCCGACGCTGAACATCGACACCAGCAGGACGGCGGTGACCAGCAGCGGGATCTGCCCGCGCAGGCGGGTCAGCAGGGCGTTGGCGTTCATGCGCCGACCTCCCGGTTGGTGGGGGCGGCGGCCTGCGGCCGCGCGGTGCGCCGGGCCCGGCCGCCGCGGGCGGCGAGCTTGGCGCGGAAGGCGGGCGACTGGATCAGGCAGACCGCGATCACCACGAACGCCTTGAACACCAGGGTGGTCTCCGGCGGGATGCCGATGGTGTAGACGGTGGTGGACAGGGTCTGGATGATGAGCGCGCCCAGGACGGTGCCGCCGATCGAGAACCGTCCCCCGTTCAGCGAGGTCCCGCCGAGCACCACGGCGAGGATGGCGTCGAGTTCGATCCACAGTCCGGCGTTGTTGCCGTCGGCGGCCGAGACGTTGGAGGACACCATCAGGCCGGCCAGCGCCGCGCACAGCGCGCTGAACACGTAGACCAGGGCCACCAGCCGCGCGGCCCGGATGCCGACCAGGCGGCTGGCCACCGGGTTGCCGCCGACGGACTCCAGCAGCAGGCCGAGCGCGGTCGAACGGGTCAGCAGGACGGTGGCCAGCACCACCAGCGCGCCGAGCAGCACCGCGAACGGCACGGTCAGCCAGTAGCCGCCGCCGATCAGCTTGTACGGCTCGCTGGTGACGGTGATGATCTGGCCGTCGGTGATCAGCTGGGCGACGCCGCGCCCGGCGACCATCAGGATCAGGGTGGCGATGATCGGCTGGACGCCGACCTTGGCCACCAGCAGGCCGTTCGCCGCTCCGAGCAGCACGGCGGTGCCGAGCGCGAGGGCGACGGCGGTCAGCACGGTTCCGGGACTGCCCGGGTCCGCGGACTCGCTGATGTGCAGGCAGGCCAGCGCCCCGGCGATGGCGACGGTGGAACCCACCGAGAGGTCGATGCCGCCGGTGGCGATCACCAGGGTCATGCCCAGGGAGACCAGGATCAGCGGGGCGCCGAAGTGCAGGATGTCGATCAGGGAGCCGTACAGGTGGCCGCCCTGGAGGTGCACCGAGAAGAAGTCGGGGGTGAAGGCGAGGTTGGCGGCCAGCAGCACGGCCAGCACCACGGCCGGCCAGAACAGCCGGTAGCGGACCACCGCCTTCACCGGCCCCACCGACGTTGCCGTACTCATGCGTCCGCTCCGCTCGCGATGGTCGCCATGACGCGCTCCGGGGTGAGCTCGCCGTCGTTGTCCAGCAGCGCGACCATCCGGTGGTCGCGCAGCACGCCGACCCGGTGGCTGAGCCGCAGCACCTCCTCCAGTTCGGCGGAGATGAACAGCACCGCCATGCCGTCGTCGGCGAGGTTCGCCACCAGCTTCTGGATCTCGGCCTTCGCCCCGATGTCGATGCCGCGGGTGGGCTCGTCGAGGATCAGCAGCTTGGGGTCGGTGATCAGCCAGCGCGCCAGCAGCACCTTCTGCTGGTTGCCGCCGCTGAGGTTGCGCACCAGCGCTTCGGGGTTGCCGGGCCGGATGTCCAGGGCGCGGATCCACTTCAGCGCGTACGCGTCCTGCGCGGTGCGCGGGAGCGGACGGAGCCAGCCGCGGGCGGCCTGCAGTGCCAGGACGATGTTCTCCCGGACGGTCAGCTCGCCGACCAGGCCTTCGGTCTTGCGGTTCTCCGAGCAGAACGCGATGCCGCGGGCGATCGCGTCGCGCGGCCCGCGCAGCTCGGTCCTGGTTCCGTCGATCCGCAGCACGCCGCCGTCGCTCTGGTCGGCGCCGAACAGCAGCCGGGCCGCTTCGGTCCGTCCGGAGCCCAACAGCCCGGCCAGTCCGATCACTTCGCCCGGGCGGACGGTCAGGTCGTACGGTTCGACGGCACCCCGCCGGGTCAGCCCGTCGGCCTCCAGGAACGCCTCTCCGTCGGCCGGCGCGGTGCGCTCGCGGCGCTTGCCGCCGCCGAGCTGTTCCAGCCCGGCCAGTTCGGCGCCGATCATCCGGGAGACCAGCTGGACCTGGTCCAGGTCGCCGACCGGGTACTCGCCCTCCAGGCGGCCGTTGCGCAGCACGGTCAGCCGGTCGCAGATCTCGTAGATCTGGTCGAGGAAGTGCGAGACGAACAGGATCGCCACCCCCTGGTCGCGCAACCGCCGCATGACGGCGAAGAGTTGGCGGACCTCGTCGCGGTCCAGGCTGGAGGTGGGCTCGTCCAGGATCAGCACCTTGGCGGAGACGTCGACCGCGCGGACGATCGCCACCAGCTGCTGGACGGCGATGGAGCAGCTGTTCAGCGGGGCGCCGACGTCGATGTCCAGGTCGAGTTCGCGGACCAGTTCGGCGGCCCGGCGCCGCATCGCCGCCCAGTCGATCAGGCCGAACCGGCGGGGTTCGCGCCCGATGAAGATGTTCTCCGCGACCGAGAGGTTCGGGCAGAGGTTCACCTCCTGGTAGACGGTGCTGATGCCGGCCTGCTGGGCCTGGAGCGGCCCGGCGATCCGGACCGGCTCGCCGGCCAGCAGCACCTCGCCGCCGTCCGACGGGTGGACGCCGGTGAGCACCTTGATCAGCGTGGACTTGCCCGCGCCGTTCTCCCCCATCAGCGCGTGCACCTCACCGGGGAAGAGCCGGAAATCGACCCCGTCCAGCGCCACCACCCCGGGGAACTCCTTGCGGATCCCCCGCACTTCCAGGACCGGTTGCTGCCGCACCCCGGTTCTCCTCTCGTCTCTCCCCGGCCGCCGCGCGCGCACGGCTCGGCGGCCGGACCGGGCGGGGCCGCGCCGAAGGAGCGGCCCCGCCCGGCGGGGCGGGTCAGTACTGGCGGTTCGGCAGGGCCGCGGTGGCCTGCTCCGGGGTGAAGGTGCCCTCCTCGGTCTTGATCCGGCGCGGCACGCTCTCGCCGGCCTTGACCTTCTTCACCAGCTCCATCAGCTGGTCGCCGAGGAGGGGGTTGCACTCCACGTCATAGTTGATCTTGCCCTGGGACATCGCGGTGAAGGCGTCCTTGACCCCGTCCACCGAGACGATCTTGATGTCGGCCCCGGGCTTCTTCCCGGCCTCCTCGATCGCCTGGATCGCGCCGAGCGCCATGTCGTCGTTGTGCGCGTACAGCACGTCGATCTTCGGCTGGGACTTCAGGAAGGCCTGCATGACCTCCTTGCCCTTGGCCCGGGTGAAGTCACCGGTCTGCGAGGCCACCACCTTGAACTTCGGCTCGGCCTTGATCGCGTCCGCGAAACCCGACTTGCGGTCGTTGGCCGGGGCGGAGCCCGTGGTGCCCTCCAGCTGGACGATGTTCACGTCACCGGCCTTGCCCTGGTACTCCTTCAGCAGCCAGTCGCCGGCCTTCTTGCCCTCCTCGACGAAGTCCGAGCCGAGGAAGGACACGTACAGCGACTCGTCCTTCGAGTCGACCGCGCGGTCGGTCAGGATCACCGGGATGTGCGCGTCCTTGGCCTCCTTCAGGACGGTGTCCCAGCCCGACTCGACCACCGGCGAGAAGGCGATCACGTCGACCTTCTGCTGGATGAACGAGCGGATCGCCTTGATCTGGTTCTCCTGCTTCTGCTGCGCGTCGGAGAACTTCAGCTCGACGCCGGCCTTCTTCGCCGACTCCTGGATCGACTTGGTGTTGGCCGTCCGCCAGCCGCTCTCCGCACCGACCTGCGAGAAGCCCACCACGAGCTTGTGACCGGGCCCCTTGCCGGCGGAGCCGCCGCCGCCGGAACCACATGCGGTCAGGACAGCGACCATCGCACCGGCGACCAGGGCCGCCGCAGCTCTCTTGGACATGTGAGGACTTCCTCTCGGGGGATCGTCGATCGCACGGACGGCGGGACCGGCCGGCGTTCACGGGACGGGGCGGGACGACCGGGTCTGGGCGCGGTCGGGGAAGGCCCACCATCTCGTCCGTGTGAACTCGGTGTGGCGGCGCCGTTTCGCTCGAGTGAGATTGTTAGCGTTCACAATCTGCCGCGACAAGCCCCCTGCGACCCGTTATCCAATCGTGACCGGCCCTGCGCTCCGGCCCCTCCGGCGACCGGCCGCCACGCCCGTCGCCGGCTATGAAGGAGCCCGCGCAGCCTGCTTGACGCCCCGTCACCACCGTGCTTTCCTCCGTGTCACAGCCGGATGCGGGACCGGTGTCGACGCCCACGGGCCCCCTCGGACGCGGCGCTCCACCCGCCCGGCACTCCCCCGCGCCCCGGGTGTCCGCCGCGCACCTCCTCGCGGTCGCCCACCTGCGGTGCTCCGGCGCCGGCGGTCGATCCGGTCGGGAGATGCGTCCTGGTAGCCCACCCCCAGCGGGCACACCCCAGTTGACCAGGCAGAACAGCATCGCCGACGGATCCCCGCCCGCCGCGAGACTCGATTGTGAGCGTGAACAATAATCGGCGGTACCCTGAACACCGGCGCGAGGCCGACTCCGGCCCCCTTCGCCCCGCCCGAGGCGGGCAGGGCAGCCCGGTGGTCGGCCGCAGTCACTGAGGGAGAGTCGAGTTGGGGACCGAAACGGCCGACCCGGAGTCGCGCCAGCCGGTGATGGCGGACGTCGCGAAGCTGGCAGGAGTGTCGCACCAGACGGTGTCGCGGGTCCTCAACGGCGCCCCGCACGTCCGGCCGGGCACCCGGGACCGGGTGCTCGCCGCCATCCGGGAGCTCGACTACCGGCCGAACTCGGCCGCCCGGGCACTGGTCACCCGCCGCTCACAGACCCTGGGCGTGGTCAGCTTCGAGTCCACGCTGTACGGGCCCGCCTCCATGCTGGACGGCATCGAGCGGGCGGCCCGCAGCGCCGGGTACTTCGTCAGCGTCGCCGGCCTGCGCTCGCTGGACAGCCGCTCCGTCCAGGAGACCGTCGACCGGCTGCGCGACCAGGGCGTCGAAGGAGTCGTGGTGATCGCCCCGCAGACCTCCGCGGTCAGCGCCGTCGCCAAGCTCTCCAGCTCGATCCCGGTGGTCGCGGTCGGCTCCGGCACCCGCTCCAGCATCCCGACGGTCTCCGTCGACAACCGCTCCGGAGCGGTCGCCGCCGTCCAGCAGCTCCTCGACCTCGGCCACCGCACCGTCCACCACCTGGCCGGCCCGGCGGGCTGGCTGGAGAGCCAGGACCGCCGAGAGGGCTGGCACCGCACCCTGGAGGCGGCCGGCGCACCCGCACCCGCCGTGGAGACCGGCGACTGGAGCGCCCGGTCCGGCTACGAGGCGGGACAGCGGATCGCCGCACTCGCCGACGTCACCGCCGTGTTCTGCGCCAACGACCACATGGCCCTCGGCCTGCTGCGCGCCCTGCACGAGGCCGGCCGCTCGGTACCGGAGGACATCAGCGTGGTCGGCTTCGACGACATCCCCGAAGCCGCCTACTTCATCCCCCCGCTCACCACCGTCCGCCAGGACTTCGGCGAACTCGGCCGCCGCGCCCTGGAACTGCTGGTCGCCGAACTCGGCGGCACGACACGACCCACCGCCCGGGTACGGATCACCCCGGAAATGGTGCTGCGCCACAGCACCGGCCCGGCCCACCGCCCCTGACCGCCGACCGGCCCCCGCCGGGCCCACCGAGCCGCGCCACCCGCCGACGACACCTCGACTCCGCAGGAGGCCCGGCCGGCGGACAGCCCGACACCGGCCCCACCGCACGAGCGATCCGCCCGGACCCGCCCCCGGCGCACCGGCAGCCCGTCCACGGAAGCCAACTCCCCTCGGTCCACCACCTCTTGACGCACCGCCGACTCCTCAACCCCACAGAAGCCCCGGCCGACGGACGGTCCGACACCAACCCCACCACACCCGCACCCACACACCCGGGCAGCCCATCCACGATCGCCAACTCCCCTCGATCCACCACCTCTTGACGCACCGCCGGTCCTGCTGGCTTCATTGGGGCGTGTGGGAGCGCTCCCACATCATGAGCTCAGCCCCTCTCCCCCACCCAGGAAGGCTCCCACTCATGCCTCCCGTTCCTTCCGGCCGCGGGCTGCCCCGACGCGCGGCCGCCCTGCTCACCGGCCTCGCCCTGGTCGCCGTCGGCCCGACCGCCGCCGTGCTCGCCCCGGCCACCGCGTCGGCCGCCACCGCCGCTGCGGCCGCGGACTTCCCGGTCCGGGTGAACCAGCTCGGCTACCTGCCGGACGGCCCCAAGCGGGCCACCGTGGTCAGCTCCGCGACCGCCCCGCTCGCCTGGCAGTTGCGCGATGCCTCCGGCGCGCAGGTCGCGGCCGGCACCACCGCCGTGCACGGCGCCGACCAGGCGTCCGGGCAGTCCACCCACCTGGTGGACTTCGGCGCGTACACCGGCACGGGCACCGGCTTCACGCTGGTCGTCGGCGGCTCTGCCAGCCATCCGTTCGACATCTCGGCGTCGCTGTACGACGGGCTGCGCGCCGACAGCCTGAACTTCTTCTACCAGCAGCGCAGCGGCATCGCGATCGACGCTGCGCTCGCCGGCGGCAGCGCCTACGCCCGCCCCGCGGGTCACCTGGGGGTGGCGCCGAACAAGGGTGACACCAGCGTGCCGTGCCAGGCCGGGGTGTGCGACTACCGGCTGGACGTGCGCGGAGGCTGGTACGACGCCGGCGACCAGGGCAAGTACGTGGTCAATGGCGGCATCGCGACCTGGGAGCTGGTCAACTCCTTCGAGCGGGCCCGCCGTTCGGGCGGGGACGCGGCTCTCGGCGACGCCACGCTGCGGGTGCCCGAGCGGGGCAACGGCGTGCCCGACGTGCTGGACGAGGCCCGCTGGGAGCTGGACTTCCTGCTGCGGATGCAGGTCCCGGACGGCAGGCCGATGGCCGGAATGGCCTTCCACAAGATCCACGACGCGCAGTGGACCGGCCTGCCGACCCGGCCCGAACTCGACGACCAGCAGCGGGAACTGCACAGTCCGTCGACGGCCGCGACGCTCAACCTGGCCGCCACCGCGGCCCAGTGCGCCCGGGTGTACGCGCCCTACGACGCCGCCTTCGCCGCCCGCTGCCTGGACGCGGCCCGCCGCGCCTGGACGGCCGCCAAGGCCAATCCGAACGTCCTCGCCCCGGCGACCGACAGCACCGGCGGCGGCGCGTACGAGGACGCCGACGTGTCCGACGAGTTCTACTGGGCGGCGGCCGAACTCCTCGCCACCACCGGCGAGTCGCAGTACCGGGACGCCGTCGTCTCCTCCCCGCTGCACGGCAAACCGGTGGACGCGTTCTGGTGGGGCGGCACCGCGACGCTCGGCCGGATCACCCTGGCCACCGTGCCCGGCGTGGCCCTGCCCGCGGACGACGTGACCCGGCTGCGCGGCCTGCTGACCTCGGCCGCCGACGGCTACCTCGCCACCATGGGCGGCCAGGGCTACGCGGTGCCGATCACCGCCGACGCCTACGTGTGGGGCTCGAACAGCTCGGTCGCCAACAACGCGATGGTGCTGGCGGTCGCCTACGAGCTGTCCGGCGCCGCCCGGTACCGGACCGGCGCCCTGGAGGCGATGGACTACCTGCTCGGCCGCAACGCCCTGGACCGCTCGTACGTGAGCGGCTACGGCGAGCGGGCCTCGGAGAACGAGCACCACCGGTTCTGGGCGCACCAGAACGACGCCTCGCTGCCGCACCCGCCGGCCGGCTCCTTCGCGGGCGGCCCGGACGCGGGGCTGGAGGATCCGGTCGCCAAGGCCCAACTGGCGGGCTGCGCACCGGCCGCCTGCTACGTCGACGACATCGGCTCGTACTCGACCAACGAGGTGGCGATCAACTGGAACGCCTCGCTGGCCTGGCTGGCCGCGTTCGCCGCCGAGCGGCGCCCGACGCCGACGGCGCCCGCGGTGCAGGTGACGCCGACGGCGGTGACCGTCCCCGAGGGCGGCTCCGCGAGCGTGGCGGTGAAGCTCTCGGCCGCCCCCGCGCAGAACGTCACGGTGACGGTCGTCCGCTCCTCGGGCGACACCGACCTGTCGGCGGCCACCGCGCCGCTGGTCTTCACCCCGGCGAACTGGGCCACCCCGCAGCAGCTTTCGCTGTCGGCGGCGCAGGACGCGGACGCGCTCGCCGGCGTCGCGGTGTTCACGGCGGCCGGGCCGGGCGTCCAGGCCGCGACCTTCACCGCGACCGAGGCGGACGACGACACGGCTCCGCCCACCGCCTCCTGCTCGGTGGCGTACAAGGTGGACAGCGCCTGGGGCAACGGGTTCACGGCCACGGTGACCGTGAAGAACACCGGGGCTGCCACCGTCTCCGGGTGGACGCTCGGCTGGGTCTTCGGCGGGGACCAGCGGATCTCCGGCGCCTGGAACGCCACCGTGTCGCAGGCCGGCAGCGCCGTGACCGCGCGGGACGCCGGGTGGAACGCCACTCTGGCACCCGGCGCGAGCGCGAGCTTCGGCTTCCAGGCGACGTACTCGGGCGCCAATCCGGCCCCGTCCCGGTTCACCCTGAACGGCGCCGACTGCTCCTGAGCACCGTCCGGCGGCCGGCCCGCCGGGGCACCCGCGGAACGGGCGTCCCGGCGGGCCGGTGCGGGGCGGCGTCAGCCCAGCTTCCACTGCTGGTTGCCGGCGCCGCTGCAGCTCCACAGCTGCACGGGTGTGCCGTCCGCGGTGCCGAGCCCGGCCACGTCCAGGCAGAGCCCGGACTGGACGCCGGTGATCGTGCCGTTCGCGTTCAGCTGCCACTGCTGGTTGGGCTGGCCGTTGCAGGACCAGGTGATCACCCTGGTGCCGTTGGCGGTGCCCTTGGCCTCGGCATCCAGGCAGAGCGTGCTGCCGCCGACGGTCACGGTCAGCTGGTTCGACGCGGTGCGGGTCCAGGTCTGGCCGGCGGCCCCGGTGCAGGAGGCGATCTGCTGCTGGGTGCCCGCCGTCGTGCTCGGGTCTGTCAGGCACTTGCCCGCGCCGACGGCGCGCAGCGCGCCGCTCGCGCCGCCGCCGGAGGGGGCGGCGTCCAGTCCCATGAAGTGGATCGCGCCGGCGGCCATCTCCGTTCCCTGCACCGGGAGTTGGTGCCCGGCCCCGGCGATGCTGTACGCCTCGACCTGGGCGGCGCCGGAGCCGTTGCCGTAGCGGGTCCTGGTCCAGCCGGCGGCCGGGGTGTCGGTGGCCGACGGTGTCTGGCTCACGCCGAGGACGTCGGTCCACTGCTTGATCTCTTCGCCGAGGTTGTTGTGGTTCAGGATGGTGTCGGCCGTCCCGTGCCAGAGCTGCACGCGCGGCCGCGGACCGGTGTAGCCGGGGTAGGCGTTCCGCACCAGGCCGCCCCACTGCTGCGGGGTCATCGACACCTGCCCCTGCGCGCAGGGGGCGTTCCAGCCGCGCACCGAGCCGGTGTAGAAGCAGTGCTGGGGCACGCCCATGAACGCCGCCCCCGCCTTGAACACGTCGGGGTGGTCGGCGAGCAGCACGTTGGTCATCATGGCGCCGGAGGACTCGCCGGTGACGTACACGGCGGCGGGGTTGCCGCGGTAGTGCTGCTCCGTGTAGCTGATCATCGACATCAGCCCGACCGGATCACTGCCGCCGCCCCGGGTCAGCGCCTGGTCGGAGGAGACGTCCCAGCAGCTGCCGTTCGGGTTCGTCGACGGGTAGACGACGAGGAACCCGTACCGGTCGGCCAGCGCGCCGAAGTCGGTGCTCGCGTACAGGTAGGGGCCGTTGCCCTGGCACCCGTGCAGGGCGAGCAGGATCGGGGGGTCGGGCTTGACCGAGGCCGGCACGTACAGGTGCATCAGCAGGCCGGTCGGGTTGGCGCCGAAGTTCGTGATCTGGATCAGCGAGGCGGCGGCGGCCCGCGGGGCCGTCTGGAGGTTCACGCCCACCGCCAGGGCGAGCACGGCGAGGACGCCGATCAGCCTGGAGGTGAACGAACGGGATCGGGACATGGGACCTCTCCGTCGGGATTGCCTGGAGCGTGCGAAGGTTCCGGCGCCACCACGGATGAAGCGCCAAGATACTGGGCCCGGTCCGCCGTCCGCGTCAACTTCCGTTCCCCGGCGGTCCGGTGGGGGCGGCGTGAATCGCCCGGCCAGCTGCGGAATCGCCCGGCGGTGCGCGGTGAAAGTTGCAGCCGGGGCCGTGGCCGGGTGCGGCGTCCGCCCCGGGTCGGCGGGCCCGGGGCGGCGTCGGGCGCCGCGGGCGGGCCGCTGCGCGGAGTATTGACAAGACGCAGCGCCTCGGACAGATTTCACCGGGCAACCTTCACGGCCCCGGCCGACAGAAGATTGTTAGCGCTAACAGGCATGATCGAGGGTCCGGCGCCCACCCCTACTCCCTCGACCGCCTGGCACCCCGCCCCCGCACGCCCCGCCCGGCACGGAACGGCCCGGCGGGACCGTGCGCCCGCACCGCCGCCGGCCGGAGGCCCCGGGCCTCCCCGGCGCGCAGTCGCTCCCCCCACCCGAGGAGAACGATCCGTCATGCCCTGGCTCAACGGAAAGACCCGTCTCCGCACCCTCCTGACCCCGGCCGCCTGCACGGTACTCGGCCTGGTCGCCGTCCTCGCCGCGGGCCCCGCCGCCCAGGCCGCCGGAGCGACCACGCTCGGCACGGCAGCGGCCGGCAGCGGCCGCTACTTCGGCACCGCGGTGGCCGCGGGCCGGCTCGGCGACTCGACGTACGCCACCGTTCTCGACCGGGAATTCAACATGATCACCCCGGAGAACGAGATGAAGTGGGACACCGTCGAGCCGTCCCGCGGCAGCTTCAACTTCGGCCCCGCCGACCAGATCGTCAACCACGCCACCGCGCACGGCCAGCGGATGCGCGGCCACACCCTGGTCTGGCACTCCCAACTGCCGGGCTGGGTCTCGTCCATCGGCGACGCCACCACCCTGCGCAGTGTGATGAACAATCACATCACCCAGGAGATGACCCACTACAAGGGCAAGGTCTACGCCTGGGACGTGGTCAACGAGGCGTTCGCCGACGGCGGCAGCGGC
Organism: Kitasatospora sp. NPDC059646; assembly: GCF_042734615.1. Lineage (NCBI taxonomy): Bacteria > Bacillati > Actinomycetota > Actinomycetes > Kitasatosporales > Streptomycetaceae > Kitasatospora > Kitasatospora sp. NPDC059646. Next base: position 48,120 of record NZ_JBHWDS010000025.1, on the reverse strand, counting down.
CAGCACCGCAGCTCGGTGTTCCAGAACGTGCTGGGCAACGGCTTCATCGAGGAGGCGTTCCGCACCGCGCGCGGCGTCGACCCCGCCGCCAAGCTCTGCTACAACGACTACAACATCGAGAACTGGACGGACGCCAAGACCCAGGGCGTCTACTCCATGGTCAAGGACTTCAAGTCCCGCGGCGTGCCCATCGACTGCGTCGGCTTCCAGAGCCACTTCGGCTCCGGCGGCGCGCCGGCCTCCTTCCGGACCACCCTGTCGAACTTCGCCGCGCTCGGCGTGGACGTCCAGCTCACCGAGCTCGACATCGCCCAGGCCTCCCCCACCGCCTACGCGGGCGCCGTCCAGGCCTGCCTCGACGTCGCCCGCTGCACCGGCATCACGGTCTGGGGCATCCGCGACAGCGACTCCTGGCGGACCGGCGAGAACGCGCTGCTGTTCGACGACTCCGGCAACAAGAAGGCGGCCTACGGCTCGGTGCTCACCGCCCTGAACAACGCGGGCGGCGGCAGCACGCCGCCGTCCGGCGGCATCGTCTCCGGCACCGTCTACACGCTCACCGACGTGGCGGCCGGCCGCGTCCTCGACGAGCCCGCGGGGCAGAACGCCAACGGCACCCAGCTCCAGGTGTGGGACGCCAACGGCACCGCCGCCAACCAGCAGTGGCGCGCCACCGAGAACGGCGACGGCTCGTACACGCTGACCAACCTCGCCAGCGGCCGGGTGCTCGACGAGCCGGGCGGCCAGACCGCCAACGGGACCAGGATGCAGGTCTGGGACGGCAACGGCGGCGCCAACCAGCACTGGCGGGCCGCCCGCAACGGCGACGGTTCGTACACGCTGACCAACGCCGCCAGCGGGCGGGCGCTGGAGATCCCCGGCGGCCAGACCGGCAACGGCTCCCCCGTCCAGATCTGGGACTCCAACGGCGGCGCCAACCAGCACTGGAACTTCAAGTAGGCCGATCCGCGCCCGAGTTCGCCGCACGAACCGGGCGCGGCTCCGCACCGGCCCCGCGCCGCCCCCGGCGCGAGGCCGCTCCCGGCCCCCGAGCCGACTCCCGGGCCGGCCCCGCTCCGGCGGCACGCGCAGCAGCGAGCCGAGCGCTCCCCGCCCGTGCCGCGGCTCCCCCTTCCCCACCCCGAGGAGGTCCCATGCACCGCTCACGCTCCCCCCGCAGGCGGTTGTCCGTGATGCTCACCGCCGCGGTCTCGACCGTCGCGGCCCTGGGCGCGATGCTCGTCGCCGGCCCGGCCCAGGCGGCCACCACCGGCGCCCTGAAGAGCGTCGCCTCCGGCCGCTGCCTGGACGTGGCGGGCGCCGACCAGAACGACGGCGCCCTGCTGCAGATCTACGACTGCTGGAACGGCGCCAACCAGCAGTGGACGCTGACGTCGAGCAACCAGCTGACCGTCTACGGCAACAAGTGCCTGGACGTCCCGAACCACGCCACCACGCCCGGCACCCGGGTGCAGACCTACACCTGCAGCGGCGGCGCGAACCAGCAGTGGCGGCTCAACGCGGACGGCTCGATCACCGGGGTCGAGTCCGGTCTGTGCCTGGACGTCACCGGGGGCGCGACCGCCAACGGCACGGCCGTGGAGCTGTGGACCTGCAACGGCCGCACCAACCAGCAGTGGACCGGCCTGACCGCGACCACCCCGCCGTCCGGCACCTGCGCCCTCCCGTCGACCTACCGCTGGTCGTCCACGGGCGCGCTGGCGCAGCCCGCCAACGGCTGGGCCTCGGTGAAGGACTTCACCAACGTGGTCTACAACGGCAAGCACCTGGTGTACGCGTCGAACGTGAACGGCTCCTCGTACGGCTCGATGGCGTTCGCGCCGTTCACCAACTGGTCGGACATGGCCTCGGCCGCGCAGACCGGGATGAGCCAGTCCGCGGTGGCGCCGACGCTGTTCTACTTCGCGCCGAAGAACATCTGGGTCCTCGCCTACCAGTGGGGCGCCTGGCCGTTCATCTACCGCACCTCCAGCGACCCGACCAACCCCAACGGCTGGTCCGCGCCGCAGCCGCTGTTCACCGGCAGCATCCCCAACTCCGGCACCGGTCCGATCGACCAGACGCTGATCGCCGACGGCCAGAACATGTACCTGTTCTTCGCCGGCGACAACGGCAGCATCTACCGGGCGAGCATGCCGATCGGCAACTTCCCGGGCAGCTTCGGGTCCTCGTACACCACCGTGATGACCGACACCGCGGCCAACCTGTTCGAGGCGCCGCAGGTCTACAAGGTGAAGGACCAGAACCAGTACCTCATGATCGTCGAGGCGCAGGGTTCGAACGGCCGCTACTTCCGCTCGTTCACGGCCACCAGCCTGAGCGGTTCGTGGACCCCGCAGGGCTCCGGCGAGTCTAACCCGTTCGCCGGCAAGGCCAACAGCGGCGCCACCTGGACCAATGACATCAGCCACGGCGACCTGGTCCGCAACAACCCGGACCAGACCATGACCATCGACCCCTGCAACCTGCAGTTCCTGTACCAGGGCAAGTCCCCGACCGCGGGCGGCCCGTACGACCAACTGCCGTGGCGGCCGGGCGTCCTGACGCTCCAGCGCTGACCGCAGCAGCGGTGCACCCCGGCCGCCCGGAGCGGCCGGGGTTCACCGGTTCCCGCAGCGGGCGAGCGTCTCCAGCGGGCGGGCCAGCAGCTCGGCGAAGGCCAGCTCGGCGGCGCCGATCAGCACGGTGTCGCCGCCGAGTTCGCTGACCCGCAGGCGCAGCTTCTCCCGCACCGCGGCGAGGGCGTCGGTGTTGATCCGGCTGCGCACCTGGGCGGCGGAGCCGAGGAAGACGTCCCGGAGGGTGCCGCCGAGGACGACCAGGTCCGGGTCGAAGAGGTTGACCAGGTTGGCGATCCCGATGCCGAGCCAGTCGCCGACCCGGTGCAGCGCCGCCCGCGCGGTGACGTCGCCGAGGTCGGCGGCGGCGACCACGGCCCGCACCGCCTCGGCGCCCGCGGCCCGGGGGTCCCGGCCGGCGGCCTCCAGCAGGGCCCGTTCGCCGGCCTCGGCCTCCAGGCAGCCGCGGGCGCCGCAGCCGCACGGCCGTCCCCGGAACGGATTGACCGTCATGTGGCCGATCTCGCCGGCGAATCCGCGTTCGCCGCGCAGCAGTTCGCCGCCGCTGATCACCCCGGCGCCGATGCCGATCTCGCCGTGCAGGTAGACCAGGTTCTGGCTGCCGCGGCCGGTGCCGCGGCGGTGCTCGGCGAGTGCGCCGAGGTTGGCCTCGTTCGCCACCAGGACCGGCAGGCCCGGCGGGAGCCGCTCGGTGAGCTCGCCGGCCAGGTCGAGTTCCTGCCAGCCGGAGTTGGGGGCGAGGGCGACCCGTCCGCCGGGCTGCCGGACCAGGCCGCGGACCGCCACGGCCACGCCGACGCAGGCGCTGCCGTCCGGCGCACCGGCGAGCATCCGGTCGGCGAACTCGGCTATCAGGGAGGCGACTCGGGAGGGCTCCCGGGACTGCTCGGCGGGCCACGAGCGCTCCCGCCGGTCCAGGAACACCCCGCCGAGCCCGATCAGCGCGGCCACCAGCCGCTCCACGCCCAGGTCGACCGCGAGGACGTGGACGCGGGTGGACTCCGGACTGACGACCAGTGAGGGCCGCCCGGCCCGGCGGGTCTCCTGCGGCAGTTCCTCGCGGACCAGGCCCGCCGCCGCCAGGTCGCCGACCAGGCCCAGGATGGTGCTGCGGTTGAGGCCCAGCTCCGTGGCCAGGACGGCGCGCGAGGTGGGCCCCTCGAAGTGGACGTGGCGCAGCAGCACGCCCAGGTTGTGCTGGCGGACCTCTTCCGGGGAAGGACCGGCTTTCATCGCGGGCGGCTCTCATCGTCGGGCTGTGCGGCGGCGGGACATGGCGTCCACGCCGGCGGCCACCAGCAGAACCGATCCCGTGACAGCGTACTTGACCCCCGAGCTGTAGCCCATCAGTCCCATGCCGTTCTGGATCACCGCGACGACCAGGCCGCCGAGCACCGCGTCGACCACCCGGCCGCGCCCGCCGAACAGGCTGGTGCCGCCGATGACGGCACTGCCGACGGCGAGCAGCAGGACGTTGCTGCCACCGGTGTTGGGGTCGACGGAGTTGCCCCGGGAGGCGGCGATGATGCCGCCGACGGCGGCCAGGCAGGAGCAGACGACGAAGGCCGCGGTGCGGATGAAGGCGACGTTGATCCCGGCCCGGCGGGCGGCCTCGGGGCTGCCGCCGACGGCGTACACGTGCAGGCCGAAGCCGGTGCGCTGCAGGGTGAAGGTGCCGAGCAGCAGCAGGGCGCCGATCACCGGTACCACCAGGGGCACGCCCTTGAGCGAGCCGACCAGGACGTTGCGGCTGCGCTCCTGGTTGAGCAGGTACACCGCCGCGGCGCCCAGCACCAGCACGGCTCCGGTCCGAACGGCGAGCAGGGCCACCGGAGTTCCGGCCAGGCCGCGGCCGCGCCGGTCGCGGCTGCGGCGCACCTGGAGGAAGGCGTGGCCCGCGACGCACGCGGCCAGCAGCAGCCAGCCGAGCGCCGGGCTGAGGTTGTCGTTGGCGATGGCCAGCACCGTCGGGTCCTTGACGGAGATGTTCGTGCCCTCCTTCAGGAGGATCAGCACGACGCCCTGGAAGCCGAGGAACGCGGCCAGCGTCACCACGAAGGAGGGGATGCCGACCTTGGCGACCAGCGTGCCGAGCAGCAGGCCGATGGCGGCGCCGGTCAGCACGGAGGCGCTCACCGCCGCGTACCAGGGCCAGCCGTGGTCGGTCAGCAGGATGGCCAGGACGGCGGCGCAGACGCCGCTGGCGTACCCGGCCGACAGGTCGATCTCGCCGAGCAGCAGGACGAAGACCAGTCCCATCGCGATGGCGATGCTGCCGGCGCTCTGGGTGAGCAGGTTGGCGAAGTTCAGGTTGGACAGGAAGACCGGGCGCAGCAGCGCGAAGAACGCGCACAGGACGACCAGTCCGGCGACGGCGGGCAGCGAGCCCAGCTCGCCGGCCCGGAGTTGGTGGAGGTAGCCGCGGCCGGCGGCCGCCAGTCCTGCGGCCCGGTCGTCCGCGGGGCCGGTGGTGCGGTGCGGCCGCTCGGGCTTCTCCGGGGCGAGGGCGGTCATGCGGCGGCTCCCTTGGGGGTGTTCTGCGGGCCGAGGTCGCCGCTGCGGCCCGAGGTGATCAGTTCGACGACCTGGGCGTGCGTCACGTCGGACGCCTTGACCTGGGCGGCCGTCCGGCCGAGGTAGAGCGCGGCGATCCGGTCGGACACCGCGAAGACGTCGTTCATGTTGTGCGAGATCAGCACGACGGCCAGGCCGTTGTCGGCCAGCCGGCGCACCAGTTCCAGCACCTGGGCGGTCTGGGCGACGCCCAGCGCCGCGGTGGGCTCGTCGAGGACGACCAGCTTGCTGTTCCACAGCACCGCCTTGGCGATGGCCACGGTCTGGCGCTGGCCGCCGGAGAGGCTGGAGACCTTCTGGCGCAGCGACTTGACGGTGCGTACGGAGAGGCTCTGGAGGGTGGCGGCGGCCATCTCCTCCATGGTCGAGTCGTCGAGCACCAGGCCGCGGCGCTTCTCCCGGCCCAGGAACATGTTCTGGACGATGTCGAGGTTGTCGCACAGCGCGAGGTCCTGGTAGACGATCTCCACTCCGAGCGCGGCGGCGTCGCGCGGGCTGTGGACCTGGACCGGCCGGCCTTCGAAGAGGTACTCGCCGGCGTCGGCGGAGTGGATCCCGCCGATGCACTTGACCAGCGTCGACTTGCCGGCGCCGTTGTCGCCGACGAGGGCGGTGACCTCTCCCGCGTAGGCGCTGAGCGCGACGTCGTGCAGGACCTGGACCGGTCCGAAGCTCTTGTCGATCCCGCGCAGTTCGAGGGTCGGTGTCTCTGTCATGGGTGGGGCTCCTGGGGGGGTTCGGCGGGGCGGGCCCCGTGCCCCTGGCGGCACGGGACCCACGGGCGGCGGCCGGACTCGGGGGCCTGCGGCCGGGCGCCGGGCGCTACTTGATGCCGGCCTTCGTGCACAGCGCCTCGTAGTCGCCGGTGCACAGCTGCGCCTTGGTGACGTAGCCGTCGGTGACGACGTCCTGGATGTTGTCCTTGAAGACGGCCTGCGGGGTGAGCAGCGCCGACGGCACGTCCCGGTTGCCGGTCGGGTCGTGGACGGTGGAGTTGGTCTGGCCCTTCTTGGCGTGGGCCAGGTCGACCGCGAGGGCCGCCGCCGCGTCGGCCTCCTTCTTCACGGCCTTGTAGACGGTCATGCACTGGTCGCCCGCGAGGATGCTCTGCAGGCCCTGGACGGTGGCGTCCTGACCGGTGATCGGGACCTGCCCGTTGCGGTGGTTCTTGCGGAGCACCGCGATGGCCGCGTTGGCGAGGCCGTCGTTGGCCGCGAGCACCCCGGCGATGTCGGGCTTGCTGGTGAGCATCTGCTCGAAGATGACGCCGGCCTGGGTGTTGTCCCACTCGGGCACCGACTGGTTCGGGCCCTTCACGTACTCGCCGGACGCGTACTTCGGGTCGAGCACGCTGTTGTAGCCGTTGGCGAACAGGGTGGCGTTGTTGTCCGTCGGCGAGCCGTTGAGCTCGGCGACGACGGGGTTCTTGGCGCCCGTGTCGCCCAGGCACTTGGCCAGGCCCTGCCCCTGGAGCCTGCCGACCTCGGTGTTGTCGAAGCTGACGTAGTACTGGGCGGAGCCGCCGAGGGTGAGCCGGTCGTAGTCGATGGTGGCGACGCCCTGGGCCTTGGCCTTGTCGAGGACGGCCTTTCCGGTGCCGCTGTCCAGGTTGACGATGACCAGGACGTTCACGCCGTTGGTGATCATCTGGTCGGCGATGGTCTGGAACGCCTGCTTGTCGCCCTCGGCGTTCTGGATGTCGTAGTCCACACCGGCGGCCTTGAACGCCGCCGCGAGGTACGGCCGGTCGGCGGTCTCCCAGCGGACGGACGACTTGCTGTCCGGCAGGATCACGCCGATCTTCGGCTTCTTGCCGCCCGCCGGGTCGGAGCCGCCGCCCGCGGACGAGCAGGCCGTGGCCGTGGTGAGCAGGGCCGCCGTCACGGCGGCGGTGGCGAACAGGAGCCCCTTGCGCATGGGCAGGGTCCTTTCGAGGCGTGTCCGACCTGCGCCGGACGTGCGTGGGTGGGGTTGGGGGATGCGCGCGAGCACCGTGCGCGGAAGGCGGCCGCCCTATTTGTTGCCGGCGACAACTTACGGCTTGGACGGAGGCTCGCCAACCCCTCGCACCAGCGCACCTGCGTAACGATCGCGTTACCGGAGCCGGCGTGGGCACCGCGCCCGACGCTTGCCACCGGACAGCGGAGAAGGCGGCGCAGGGCGGCCGGCCCGGGGACCCGACGGGCCTCCCACCCGACTCCCGCAGCGCGACGCGCCCTCCTGGCGACGGGTCGCCGCGCCGGCGCCCACCAGCAGCCCCGCCGTACACGGCACCAGGACCTGGACGCCTCGGGCCGGGCGCTCACCCGGGCGCGGGGGAGCCGGTCGCCGCGCTCCGCCACGACCCCGGCACCGTTCTCCACGAGATCCGGCCGCAACGCCCGCCCCGCGCCACCAGAGGCCCGGGCATTGCGTCCCCCCACCCGGCCTGCCCCGTGGACGAGCGTGCGCCGAGGTCGGCCGCAGTGGAGCACGGCGTAGCCGCGCAGCACGAGGCTCCCGAGCCGTTGACCCGACTCGACATCAGTTCCGGTCCGCCGAAGCCATCCTGACGTACCGTCAGGCGACCGCCTCGCATCGCGCGACCGGTGCGCGGAGAGCGACAGCCGGCCCCGGCGTCGCCCCCGGCCGGACGTCGGCCGGAGCACGCTCGCCGGGTGGCTCGTCGGGGTGACTGGCCGTCAGGCGGAGCCGGCGGCGTCCGAGAAGCGGGCCGCCGTGCTGCCGGGTGCCGGCCTGCGGCCGCTGGCGGTGCTGGCCCGGACGACGAGTTGCGGGGCGATGGTCACGTGGGTGACCGGGGTGCCGGGTTCGTCGATCAGCCGCAGGAGCAGGTCGATGCCGGCGCGGCCGATCGCGGTGAAGTCCTGCCGGACGGTGGTGAGGGGCGGGGTGATGTACGCGCCCTCCGGGAGGTCGTCGAAACCGGCGACGGCGATGTCGGCGGGCATCCGCACCCCGGCCTCGTTCAGCGCGCGGACCAGGCCGAGGGCCATGTGGTCGTTGGCGGCGAACACCGCCGTCGGCCGTGGGGCCGCCCCGCCGCGGAACGCTTGCGCGACGACGCGGCCGGCCGCATGGCCGGAGGCCGGGCTCCAGTCGCCGGTCAGGTGCGGCGGGACGGGGAGGCCGGCCGATTCCAGCGCCGCCCGCCAGCCGTGCAGGCGGCCCTCCGCCTCGATCCACTCGCCGGGGCCCGCCACGTGCCAGACGGTGGTGTGCCCCAGTGACAGCAGGTGCTCGGTGATCGCCCGCGCCCCGGCGAACTGGTCCACGGCCACCCCGGGCAGGTCCAGGTCGTGCCCGCCCTCCACCGTCACGATCGGGAACGGCTGGGGCAGCCGGGCCAGGGCCGCAACGGTGTGCCGGTGCGGCGTCATCACCACTACGCCGTCCACTCCCCAACTGCCCAGCCGTTCAAGGGCTTTGCCGAGCGCGTGCTCGGTCAGCTCCTCCAGGCCGACCGAGGCGACCAGGTAGTCCTCCTGCCGGGCCGCGCGCTCCAGGCCGGCCAGGATGCTCGCCGGGCCGAACAGCGTGGTGTTGGCCGCGACCACGCCCAGCGTCCGGCTGCGTCTGGTGACCAGCGTCCGGGCCGCCGAGTTCGGCCGGTAGCCCAGCTCGGCGATGGCCTGCAGCACCCGCGCCCGGGTCGCCTCGCGCACGTTGGGGTGGTCGCTCAGGACCCGGGAGACGGTCTGGTGCGACACGCCCGCGACCTCCGCGACGTCCGTCATCGTCGGCGGCCGCCGCCCCCCAGTCTCGTCCATGTCGCTCCCCGCTCTCCCGGTGCCCACGGTGACTGGCGTTCACCCTACTGGCCGCCTCTGCCGGACGACCGTCGCCCTCGACGTGAATCCGGCGCTGCCTCGGCAGTTACGGGGTTGCGCGGCGCGGAGACCGACCGGAGCCGGTGGCCCCGGGCGGCACCGCTTGCCCGCCGCCGGCGCCCCGAGGGCACCCGCTCCGCACGGTCCGCTCCTGCCGGGCCGAAGGTGCGGCCCTGCGGAGCCGGCCCACGCCCACCCAGCGCCCCGGCCCGGCAGCCTGGGCCCGCCCGCCGTCGCCGCTCGACCCACCCACCCGCACGGCCCCGTGGAGAGCCGCCCGCCCGCAACGGCACCGCGCGCCTCGGCACCCTCCCGGCATCGCACAACGGCCCCGGGCCCACCGAGGAGCACGCCCCGGCGTCAGGGCGCTTCGAGACGGAAGCCGACGCCGCGGACGGTGTGCAAGTACCTTGGGGCGGTGGGGGTTTCGCCCAGTTTGCGGCGCAGCCAGGAGAGGTGGACATCGATGGTCTGGGCGCTGCCGTAGCTGTGCTGCCAGACCTCGGCGAGGATCTGTTTGCGGGTGATGACGGTGCCGGGGCGGGCGGCGAGGTAGGCGAGCAGATCGAACTCGCGGCGGGTGAGGTCGAGCGGCTGCCCGTCGAGGGTGGTCTCGCGGCGGCGGGTGTCGACGGTGAGCGCGCCGACCTGCAGCAGGTGGGAGGTGGGCGGCGCGGCGGCGGCGAAGCGGCGCAGCACGGCGGCGATCCGGGCGCTGAGGTGGTGGCCGGAGAACGGTTTGACCAGGTAGTCGTCGGCGCCGTCGTTGAGCAGGCGGACGATCTCGTTCTCGTCGTCGCGGGCGGTGGAGATGATCACGGGGACGTCGGTGATGCTGCGGATCATCTTGAGTGCGTCGCTGCCGTCGAGGTCGGGCAGTCCGAGGTCGAGGACGACGATGTCGCAGCCGGCCTGCGAGACCTCGCGCAGCGCACCGAGTGCGGTGCCGACGCTGCGGACCGGGTGGCCGACGGAGGTCAGGTGGCGGATCAGGACGGTGCGGACGGTCGGGTCGTCCTCGACGACCAGGACGGTCGGCGCGTTCCCGTGCGCGGCGGCGTGGGCGGGCGCGGGGGTGGGGCGAGGGTGCATGCGGTTACCTGGACTGCGTTCTCGTTGAGGGGAGCGGGACCGAAGTCGGCACGGGAGCGTCGGCTGGGCCGTCTTCACGCGTTCGGGGTGTGGCTGGCCAGCATGCTAGTTGATGGGGCGACCAATAGGTGAGCCTGTCTCATTTTCCTCCGGAGGAGCGGAGTTCGGCCGAGGTCGCCGGCCACCGCCCGGGCGCGGGCCCGCGCTCGCCGCGCAGGCAGGCGGTCGGAGATCGCTGAACGCGGGTGGGGAGATCCCTTCGGGGACCGAGCCGCGGGCCGTCACTGCTCGTAGGTGTCCACGACCGGTGGATGACCGTTCCAGGTGACGAAGACGGACGAGGTGCGGCCGTCCTTGGTGAAGTCGACCCGCAGCCAGGTGTCGGTGCGCCAGGTCTTGACCGCCCAGCCGGGGCCGGGGGTCGCGGAGAGCAGGGTGGCGGAGTCCGGGCCCAGCGAGAGGGCGACCTGGCCGCCGCGAACGGTGTAGCTGCGACCGTCGCCCGCCCCGGTGGCGGGGGCGCTCGGGGCGGCGGGGGTCGGACTGCCCGGCGCGCTCGCGGACGGTGCGGCGGAGCGTCCGGCCGAGGCGGGCGCCTTCTGGCTGGGGGCGGTGACGGGGCCGGCCGCAGGCGGCTGGGTCGAGACCGGCGGCAGCACGCCCGGCTCGGGGCGGCTGTTGGCGGGGGCGGGCAGGAACACCGTGTCGGGCGGGCCGAAGACCGCCTCGCGCAGGACCAGGTTGACGCCGGCCCAGGAGATGGCGGCGGCGGCCGCGGTGGCGGTGACCCACGCCATGGCCTTGGTGCTCGTTCGCATGGCCGCCATCCTGCACCACGCCGTCCGGCCCCGGACGGCGCGTCCGGCTCGACCGGGGACTGGCTACCATGCGCACCGGTGGTGTTCGTCCACCGGAGTCCGCCGGATTTCGCGCGGACCCTCCTTCTTTTCTTCCGGTTTCCGGTGCGGGCCGTCCCGGTATTCGAATGTGCGGGTGTGGAAAATGTCGTGGACAGTGCCGGAATCGACCCGGGTGCGGCTGCCGTGAGGGGCGCGATGGCGCGGCTCTCGGTGGCGGTGGCCGCGATGGTCGCCCTCGCATTCCTGATTCCGCTCGCGCTGACGGTGCGCGAGTTCGCCCGGGAACGGGCCTTCGCGCAGGCCGAGCAGCAGGCCGCGGCGATCGAACCGGTGCTGGTGGTGACCACCGACCAGGAGCAGCTGCGGCGCGCGCTGGCCAGCATTCCGGCGGGCGAGGCGGGCCGGATCGCCGTCCACCTGCCGTCGGGCGTGGTGGTGGGGCCGGCGCGTTCGGGACCCGAGCAGCTGGCCGCGGCGGCCCGGCAGGGGCGGGTGTACACGGTGCGGGTTCCGGGCGGGTACGCGGTGCTGCGGCCGGTGGCGGTGGGACAGGGCGCGGTCGCACTGGTGGAGGTCCACCTGGTGGACGCGGACCTGACCCGGGGCCTGTGGAGCACCTGGCTGGTGCTCGGCGGGGTGGCGGTCAGCCTGGTGGTGATCTCCAGCCTGGTCGCGGACCGGCTGGCCGCCCGCCTGGTGGGCGCCACCCGGAGCCTGGCGTCGGTCGCCCGGACGCTGGGCTCGGGCGACCTGAACGTCACCGCCTCCACCGCCGGCCCGTACGAACTCCGCGAGGTGGCACTGGCGTTCAACGCGATGGCGCAGCGGATGCGGCAGATGATCACCGCCGAGCGGGAGTTCGCCGCCGACCTGTCGCACCGGCTGCGCACACCGCTCACCGCGCTGCGCTTCAACGCGTTCTCGATGGACGACGGGCCACTGGCCGAGCAGACCCGCGACGTGGTCGGCTGGCTGGAGCGCGAGGTCGACTTCGTGATCACCACGGCCCGCACCGGCAGCGTGCCGCAGGAGCCGGCCCGGTGCGACGCCCTGGAGGTGCTGGCCGAGCGGATGGCGTTCTGGTCGGCGCTGGCCGAGGACCAGGGCCGGCGCTGGGCGTTCGCGGGCGATCCGGGCCCGGCCGAGGTGCCGGTGGCCCGCTCGGACCTGGCGGCGGCGATGGACGCGGCGCTCGGCAACGTCTTCCGCCACACCCCGGCGGGTGCCGCGTTCGAGGTGGTGGTCGCGGTCGGCGAACAGGTCCTGATCACGGTCGGCGACGCCGGGCCGGGCATCGCCGACCCGCAGGCGGCGCTGCGCCGGGGGGTGGGCAGCGCCGAGGACGGCTCCACCGGACTCGGACTGGACATCGTGCGGCGGCTGGCCGAGGAGACCGGCGGCGGCGTGCAGTTGGGGGTCTCCCCGCTCGGCGGCGCCCAGGTCCGGCTGTGGCTGCCCAACGGAGCCGGGGCCGGTCCGGACGGCACCCCGGCCGCCTCGCGCCGCCCGGCGGCCGGAGCACGGCGGGCGGGGCGCCGGAGCGGGCGCCGGGGCTCGTTGTAGTTTCTTCGAGAAAACCGGGAATCGCTTTAAAACCGTCGATGCCCGACCGTTGCCCGGCGGCTTTTCTTCGCTCTTCGCAGCGTGAGAGTGTCGTCCCGTGAAGATCGGAACCATAAACCTCGACCGAATTTCCGCCCCGCTCGCCGTCGCGGCCTGCACCGGAATTCTCCTCACGGGTACCGCGCACGCCGCCGATCCCGCTCCCGGAAAAGGCCGTACCGGGGCCTGCCCGAATTCCGGACAGGCCCCGGCGATCGGCCACGAGCCGAAATTCACCGACGGAAACGTCGCACTGTTCGCCGGTGGCGGCTACACCGTCGACGGCGGCGCCGCAGAGGCCGAAGGGCTGCTGGTGGTCGGCGGCGACGCGACCTTCGCCAAGAGCGGCGTCTTCAACGTGGGCCGGGTCGGCGCGGGCTCGGGCATCCTGCCCGCCGACGGGCAGCCGATGCTCGTCGTCGGCGGCCGGCTCGGCATCGCCAAGGGCACCACGCTCGACATCGGCCACGGACTGACCGCGGGCCCCGCCTACGGCGGCGGCGTGCGGGTCGGCGGCGTGATCGACGAGCAGGGCACGCTCCAGACCAACGGCGGCGAGCGCCGATCCGACCTGGGCACCGAAGCGCTCGGCGCGTACAGCGGCTTCGCCGCCACCGTGAAGGACGAGTCCGCGCGGCTCGGCGCGCTCAAGCCGACCGGCACCGCGAAGGCCGGCGGCGGCACGGTCACCTTCCGGAGCACCGGCCCGTCGCAGGGGAACCTGCAGGTGTTCGAGATCTCCGGCGCGGACCTCGACCGGGCGTCGACGTTCCTCTTCGAGGGCGTTCCGGCGGACGCCTCCGTGGTGGTCAACGTGACCGGCACCCACCCGGTGTCGATCTCGCCGATGGCCGTCGGCTACAACGGCGAGCAGGTCGACCTGTACACCTCCGCGCACTTCGGCGAGGCCGCCTCGAAGGTGCTCTACAACCTGCGGGAGACGCCGTCGCTGACGCTCGGCGGCGGCGGCAACTTCATCGGCTCGCTGCTCGCCCCCGGTGCCACGGCCGACCTCACCGCCAGCACCAACGGACGCGTCTACATCGGCGGCGACGTCAAGATGCACGGCTCGGGCAACGAGAGCCACAACTACCCGTGGACCGGCGCCCCGGTGTTCGACTGCACGCCCGCCCCCGCGCCGCAGCCCACCGCCCCGCCGAGCCCCGGCGCCACCCCGGTGCCGTCCGGCTCCGCGCCCGCCGCGCCGTCCACCACCGCGCCCGGGAAGAACGCGCCGAGCCGGCCCGCGCAGCACACCACCCCGGCGCCCGGGAGGTCGGCCTCCGCCGGCCCGTCCACCGCCCCCGAGGAGACCCGCGCTCCCGGCACATCGCTGGCCTTCACCGGCTCCACCGGCACCTTCGCGCTGGCCGGCGCCGCAGTGGTGGTGCTGGCGGTCGGCACGGGAATCGTCGTGCTCGCCCGCCGGCGCCGCGGCTGAGACTTCTCCTCCGGGCCCGCCGGCGTGCGGCTCCCCCGGCCCCGGGCGACAGGCCCGGTGGCGCGCCCGGCCGGACCCGGAGGAGAGAACCGGTGGTCCGCTTCCCTGGGCGGCCACCGGGGCGGGGCGGCCCGCCGCCGTGGGCCGTCCCGCCGCCATCCCGCCCGCCGAGTCCGCCGAGGAACGCCATGCCGAACCCGCCCTGCGCCTGCGGAGCCCAGCAGCCCTGCCGGTGCACCGCGGCCCCGTTCGAGCAGCCCGCCCTGGTCCGCCCGTACGTGCCGCCCGCCCGGGCCCACGACGTGGCCGCGCCGCTGCCCGAGTTCCGCTTCCCCGAGCCGCGGCCCGCGACCGCCCTCGGCACGTACGCCATCGGCCCCGCCCCTGCCGTGCGCCGCACGGGGGCGCATCGGCACCGCCCGCGAACGCTGCGCCGCACCGCCCTGGTGCTGGCCTCCTCGGGCTTCCTCGCGATGACCGGCTGCGGCCTCGGCGCGACGCTGCTCTCCGCTCCGACCGCCGACCGGGCCGACCCGCCGCGGCTGCCGGCCGTCACCCTCGACCCCGAACCGAGCGCCACGCCCGGCCCGGGCACCGGCACCGGCACCGGAACTGCCTCCGCCTCGCCGACCGGCCCCACCGGGCGGCCCGGCGACCGCCCGAGCACCACCCGCCGACCCACCCTCCGGGCCACGCCGCCCGCCGCGCGGAGCACCCCGTCCGCCGAACCGCCCGCGGCACGCGTCACCGCGCCGCCACCCGCCACCACGGCCCTGCCGTCGCCCACCGCCTCGGACCCGGCGGTGCTGCGCTACGGCGACAGCGGCCCGGCGGTGCGGCGGCTCCAGCTGCGACTGCTCGACCTGGCCTGCGCCCCGCCCGGCCGTCGGACGGTGTCCGGCACCTTCGACGACTGGACCAGGGCCGTGCTGACGGCCTACCAGCGCACGGCCGGGATCCGCGGCGAGGACGGCGTGTACGGGCCGGCCACCCGCGCCGCCCTGGCTGCCGCCGCCGCGCGCTGCTGACCGGCACCGCCCTTCCACCACCGCCACCCACGACGGGACGGACACCGTGACCGACCACCTCCCCCGCGCAGGGCTCGCCGCCGTCCTCGACGCCCTGCCCGACCCGGCGCTGCTGATCAACTCCAACGGCACCGTGCTGACGGCCAACTCCGCCGCCTGCCACGCCTTCCGGGCCCCCTGGACCCGTCTGACCGGCCTGGGCGTCCTCGACCTGCTCCCCGACCTCTACCTGCGCCGCCTCCCCGGCCGGACGGACCCCGCCGACCCGGGGAGCGGCCCGGTCGGCACGGTCCGGACGACCGCGCACCGCATCGACGCCAGCACCTTCCCCGCCGAGGTCCGCTCCAGCAGGCTCGGCGCCGACCTCGCCCGCCTGCTGCCGTCCACCGCCCTGCTGCCCGCCACCGGCCCGGAGCTGGTGGTGGCCCGCGACCTGACGGACAGTCAGCGCGCCGGCGCCGAGCTCGACCTGCGGCGCGCCGAGACCGAGGCACTGCTGCGGGCCAGCTCCGAGGGCATCCTCGGGATCGACACCGACGGGCGCTGCGTCCTCGCCAACCCGGCCGCACTGCGCCTGCTGCAGTACCGGTCCGACGAGCTCTCCGGCCACCCCGTGCACTCCCTGGTGCTTCCCCCGGTGCCCGCAGCGGACCCCGGGCCGCCCGCCCTGCGGGCCGCGCTGACCACCGGCCGCCGCCAACAGGGCTGCGCGCTGCTCCGGCGCAGGGACGGACGCCTGCTGGCCGTCACCCTGCGGGTCGCCCCGGTGCGGGCGGAGGGGCAGGTGGTCGGCGCGATGATGGCCTTCACCGACCGCGGCCGCGAACTCGCCGTGGCCGCCGACCACGCCTATCTGACCGGCGTGCTGAGCAACAGCCTCGCGCCCACCGCCGCCGCGCTCACCGCGCACCTGACCCGGCTCGCCCGCGACCCGGCCACCCGACTGTGGCCGGAGGCCGCCGGGGAACTGCACGAGCTCGCCGAACAGAGCGCCCGCACCGAGGCACTGGTCGCGCACGTGCTCGCCGGAAGGCCGGCCGGCACCGTCGGCGGCGACCCGCCGCACCCCGAACCGGTCGCGCTGCGCCAGGTGCTGAGCCGCGCCGTGGACCGGGCCGGCGCGCTCGCGGGTCTGGGCCGGGTCCGCTTCTCGGTCCACGCCCCAGCCGTCGAGGTGACCGCCGACGTGCACCTGCTGGCCGAGGCGCTCGCCCACCTCGCGGCCGACGCCGCTCCCAGCCTGCCGGCCGATTCCCCGCCGACGGTGCGGCTGGCGGGCCAGCGGGACGCGGACGCCGTCCGGATCGAGATCACCGGCCCCGGCGACGGCGGCAGCACCGCCCACCTGCCGCTGGCCCGCGAGATGGTCGCCGTGCACGGCGGCGTCCTGCAGCCGCGCCGGGCGTCGGGGCGGACCGGCATCACCTACGTGGTGGACCTGCCGCTGTCCCCCGTCCCGTACTCGCTCGCCGCGCAGGTCGTGCCGCCGCAGGCCGCCGGGCCGCAGAGCGCCGCCCCTCACACCGATCCGTCGACCGCCCCCGGACCGGGCGCCCGGCGGCGGCACGCCCGACCGGCCGCCGCCGCGGAACTGCCCTCCGGGACGGCTGCCGCCGTCCTCCCGGCCCCGTCCGACCCGCGCGTGCCGCTGGCCCTGGCGAGCGGCCCCGCGCGCCACGGCGCCCCGGGGCGGCACCGGGCCGCCGCGCCGCCCGACACGCTCCGCTCCGCCTGACGCACCCTCAACCCGCCGCTCCCCGAAGGGATCCCGCATGCCCCGCATCCGCCGGCCGCTCGCCCTCGTCGCCGTCCTGGCCTGCGCCGCACTGGCCTCCGCCACCGGCCCGGCCGCCGCGCACGGCAGCCTGCAGAACCCGATCAGCCGGGTCGAGGGTTGCTACCAGGAGGGCGCCGAGCACCCCAAGTCGGCGGCCTGCCAGGCCGCCGTCGCCACCGGCGGCACCGCCGCCCTGTACGACTGGATGAGCCTGCGGATCGGCGACGCCGACGGCCGCCACCGCGAACTGATCCCCGACGGCAAGCTGTGCAGCGCCGGCAGCGACACCTACAAGGGCATGGACCTGCCGCGCGCCGACTGGCCCGCCACCCGCCTCACCTCCGGCGCCTCGTTCACCTTCAACTTCCGTGCCACCGCCCCCCACAAGGGGACCTTCCAGCTCTTCCTCACCAACTCCAGCTACTCCCCGACCAAGCCGCTGGCCTGGTCGAACCTCGACCCGAAGCCGTTCCTCACCGCGACCGACCCGCAACTGGTCAACGGCTCCTACCAGTTGACCGGCACGATCCCGGCCGGCCGGACCGGACGGCAGCTGATCTACCTGATCTGGCAGCGCTCCGACAGCCCCGAGGCCTTCTACTCCTGCTCCGACGTGGTCTTCGACGGCACCGGCACCGCCACCGTCCCCACCGCCGGTGCCACCCCCACCGCCGCCGGGCACACCGGCCACGGCACCGGCCCGTCCACCAGCCCGTCCACCAGCCCGTCCGCGTCCCGTTCGGCCGCCGCCCCGCCGTCCCCCACGGCCTCCTCCTCCCCGTGGCCGGTGGCCGACCCCGGCCCGTCCCTGCTCGCACTGGCCGCCACCGAAGACCGGACCGTCACCGAGCCGGTCGCGCACGCCGACTCGACCCGCTCGATCGGCCTGATCGGCGCGGTCTGCGCCACGTTCCTGCTGGCGGGCGTCGCCGTCGTCCTGCACCGCCGCCTGGGCCGCGGCGGCGGCAGCCACCGGTAGACACCCCCTCCTCCTCGCTGCGGCACCCCGCCGGGCGCGGGGCGGCCGTCAGGCGAGGGCGGCGCCCCAGGCCTTGGCGCGGTCCAACTCGCCGTCGCGCAGCGGGCCGTCGACCTCGTCCACGAGGAAGCCGACGGGATCGGCGGTCAGGTCGTAGTGGTGGCGGGTGAGGCGCGCGGCGATGCCGTCGGCCGCGGCTCCGGCGTGCTTCGTTCCGGCGCGGGTGTCGAAGGCGGCGGCGCGGACGCCCGCACCGTCGTCCGGGAGGGTGCGGAACCAGGCGCGCAGGCCGGGGCTGTGCTCCGGTGCGCCCGACTTCTCGGCCAGGGTGCGGCTGAGGCCGGTGGACATGCCTCGCATGTGCGTGGGGCCTCCGACCACCAGCAGGTCCGCGCCCCGGACGGCGTCGGCCTCGGCCTCGGCGACCGGCAGGCACCGCACCTCGGCGTTCGGGACGGTGGTCCGGATGCCGTCGGCGATCGCCTCGGCGACCTTCCCGGTGTTGCCGTACATGCTTTCGTAGACGATCAGGGCACGCATGGTGGTGCTACCTCTCTCTGGTCGGCGGGTCGGCCGTGCCGGGCCCGGCGGAAACGGTGGTCACCGGGCGGGGCGCCCGACGGATCGGGCGACGCGGCGCCGACCGGTGAGCCCGCCGCCGGATCGCCGGTCCGCCCTCCGGCGGTTCGGCTCCGACGGCGGCGGGACCGACCTGCCCGGCACCGACGCCCGGCACCGTGGGACCGGGTCGGGTGGGCGATGTCATGGCTCCTCCACCGCTGCGGCGGCCGCTGTCCGGTGACGGCCGGGTCGTGTTCCACGCTAGGCGGGCCCGGCGGTGCGGGCGAGGGCCGACCGGCCCGGTCCGTGGGGGCGTCCGACCTTGCCCGGCCGGACCGTACGGGCCCGGCCGCCGACGGCTCCTGCCGCGCCGGCGGCGGGCGATTCCGGTGCCGGAAGAACGAGTTGGGCGTGCGCCTACAATCAGCGGCTGTGGATGTCTCCACCCAGAAACTGCGGAACTTCGTCGTGGTGGCCGAGGAGCTGAACTTCAGCCGGGCGGCCGTCCGTCTCTTCGTCACGCAGCAGGCACTGAGCAAGCAGCTGCGCGACCTCGAAGTGAGCCTCGGCGTGCGGCTGTTGGCCCGCACCACCCGCAGCATGGCGCTGACGCCGGCCGGCGAGGCGTTCCTCGCGTCCGTCCGGGAGTCGCTCGCCGCGCTGGACGCCGGCGTGGCCGCGGCGCGCAGCACCGGCCGGGGCGTGGCGGGCACCGTCCGGCTGGGGTTCGTGATCGGCGGCGCGCTGGAGCTGACCGGACCGATCGTCGCCGAGTTCTCCGAGCGGTACCCGGGCGTCCGGCTGGAGCTCCGCGAGAGCGGCTTCGAGGACCCGTCGGCCGGGCTGGCCGACGGCGGCAGCGACGTGGCGTTCGTCCGGCTCCCGCTGGCCGCGCCCGGCCTGGAGGCGGTGCCGCTGTTCACGGAGCCGCTGGTCGTCGCACTGCCTCCGCACCACCGGCTGGCCGGCCGGAGCAGTCTCACGGCCGCCGACGTCGTCGACGAGCCGCTCGCCGTCGGCCGCACCGCCGACACGGTGTGGCAACGCTTCTGGAGCCTCGACGAGCACCGCGGCGGCCGACCGCCGCGGGTGGTCCGGGAGACCGGCTCGCACACCGAGGAACTGCAGGTGGTCGCCGCCGGTCTGGCGTGCGCGGTGACGGTGGCCGCGGCGCAGCGTTTCACTCCGCTCACGGGGGTGCGGTACGTCCCGCTCACCGGGGTGGCGGGCTCGGTGCTGGCCGTCGCCTGGAGGAGCGGGCAGCGCAGCCCCGGCGTGGAGCGGTTCGTCGCCGTGGCACGGCAGGTCCGTGAACGGGAGGCCGCGATCGTCGCCGCCATCGAGACGCCGCGCCCCGGGGTCCACAACCCGGGCTTGTAGCTCGGCGCCGAAAACGTTGCTTCCCGCGCCGGAGCAGCGGCCCTACGGTTCCCCAAGCACCTCGGAGCGGGGAACCGGAGAAGGGCCAGGCCATGTCACGATCGCGCAGCCGTTGGTCGGGGGTCCTCGCCCGTTCGCTCCGCCGCACGCCGACCGCCGGCCGGGCGGGCGCCGGTGGCGCGGCCCGCCCCGCCGTCGCCGCCGCGGTGACCGCCGGTGCGCTGGTCGCCGTCTGCGTCGCGGCCGCCCGGGCCGATCCGACCGGGCTGTTCACGCCACTGGCCTGGGCCGCGCTGCGGGTGGCGCCGGTGCGCGGACTGTGGTCGGTGGCCGGGGCCGCGGTGTTCCTCCCGGTGCTGGTCGTGGTCACCGCGTGGGGTGCCGTCGTCTCGTGCGGGGACGTGGCGGGGCGGGCCGGGCGGCGGGGGCTGGCGCTGGTGCTGCGGCTGTGGGGCGTCACCGTGCTGGCCACCGGGCTCGCCCGGCTCGGGCAGGTGCTCGCCGGGACGGCGGGCGTGGGCGTGCGCGGCGGATCCGGCACCTGGCTCGCGACCGCGCTGTGGGACTGCGGGCTGCCCGCGTCCCGGGTCGCGCTGATCGGCTGGGTTCCGGCGCTGCTCGGCGCGTGGGCGTACCTCGTCCGGTCGCGGCCGACGGAGCCCGGCCGGCTGCCGGCCGGGCCGCCTCCCGGCCCGCGCCGGTGCCTGGTCGGCACGGCCCTGCCGCTGGCGCTGCTCGGCCCGCTGGTCGGCCCGCTGCTGTGGGAGGGCTCGCCGGCGGCCTCGTTCTACGGCGAGCCGCTCGCTCTGCGGCGGCTGCCGCTCGGACCGGCGCTCGGGGCCGGCCGGTTCGCGGTCGAGCTGGTGACGGCGGCCGTCGTCGGCGCGGTCCTGCTGGCCCGGTCCTCGCGGCGGTTCGACCGCACCCGGCCCGGCGGGCTCCTGCTGGGCGGCTGGCTCGCCGCGGTCGGGGGCGGCGCGGCGGCCGGGGCGGTGCAGGCGCTGCTCGCCCTCCCGCGCGACCTCGGCGGCGGGGACCTGTTCGTCGTTCCGGACGCGGCGCTGCGCATCGGCACCGGCGTCTCGCTGGGCGTCGTGTCCGGCTGGGCCGTCGCTCCCGCCCTGCTGCTGGGGGGCCGCCTGCTCGATGCCGTTCGCGGGCAGCGCCGCCGGGCGGCCGCCGGGCTCGTCTCCGCGACCGTGCTGGCCGTCGGCTCCTCGCTGCTCGCCCCGGCCACCGTGGCCGCCGAAGCGCCCTCGGCCGGTGCGGCGGCCCGGGCGACGGCCGCCGCCGACCTGCCCGCGCTCACCGTGCGTCCCGCCACCGCGCACTCCCCGGCCGTGATCGTCGACGTCAACGACCGCCAGGTCCTGCTGCGCGGCGTCAACGTCAACCAGCTGGTCGACTACTACGCGCAGACGCCCGGCCGGCAGACCGTCCGGCCGCTGGGCGAGGACGACTTCGCGGCCATGGCGGCGATGGGCTTCGACGTCGTCCGGCTCAGCATCTCCTGGTCGGCGCTGGAGCCGAGCCGCGGGCACTACGACCTGACCTACCTCGACCGGATCCGGGCCACCGTCGCGATGGCCGCGCGGCACGGCCTCTACACCGACCTCGACATGCACGAGGACGCCTGGGGCCCGGCCATCGCCGCACCGCCCGGGACGGCCTGCCCGGCCGGCAGCACGCCGATCATCGGCTACGACGGGGCCCCGGCCTGGGCCACGATCACCGACGGCGCCCCCCGCTGCGAGTCACTGGGCCGCGACCTCACGCCCGCCAACGCCCGCGCGTTCAGCGCCTTCTACCACGACACCGACGGCATCCAGAGCGAACTCGTGCGTGCCTGGGCCCTGTTGGCGCGCACCTTCGCCGCCGATCCGGCCGTCGCCGGATACGGCCTGCTCAACGAACCCGGGGTGGGCGAGGATCCGCCGGCCACCTCCTCCGTGCTGCTCGGCGCCTACCAGGACCGCGCCGTCCGGGCGATCCGGGCCGCCGAACAGCAGACCGAGGGCGGCTTCCCGCACCTGGTGTTCGTCGAGCCGAGCGTGCTCTGGTCCGGCCTGGGCTTCGACGCGGCGCCGCCGCGCGGCTTCAGCACCGACCCGTACCTGGTCTTCGCGCCCCACCTCTACAGCCAGTCCATCACCATGGACCGGGAGTTGGGGATCACGCTGGTCTCCGTCGAGCGCGGCTTCGCGCTGGCCGAGCAGCAGGCCCGGGCGTACGGCATGCCGCTCTGGTCGGGCGAGTGGGGCTGGTTCGGCCCGGACCTGCCGGGCAACGCGGCGATGATGCGGCGCTTCGCCGCCGCCGAGGACCGCGCCCGCACCGGCTCCGCCTTCTGGGTCTGGAAGCAGGCCTGCGGCGGCCCGGAGAGCGACCAGCACGCCGCCGCCACCGGCAACCTGATCGGCGTCGACTGCGCCACCGAGCAGGACCTGCCCCCGGACCCGGCAGTGGTCTCCGTCCTCGCCCGCGCCTACCCGCGCACCGCCCCCGGCACGCTGGCCTCCCTCACCTCCGACCCGCACACCGGCACCGTCACCGTCACCGGCAGCACCTCCTCCCGGGCGACCGGCCCCGCCTGCACCCTGGACCTCTGGATCCCGGGCAGCGCCCGACCGGTCACCCGCGCCGAGGGCGTCACCGGCCTGACGGAACGCCGGACACCCGGCGGCTGGCGCGTCACGGGCTGCGCGACGGGCACCTACCGCCTCACCGCGACGCGGTCGTAGCCGCAGCCGTGGGCCCGGCGCTCCCTGGATCTCCGTCGGCGCGGGTGTCCGCCGCGTCTTCAGCGCGGCGGCGGGAAGTTCCGGGGCCGCGCAGACGAGGCCGCGGTTCCCGGCGGGGCCCCGGGCGGCCGACGGGGTCACTCGGTGCGGTAGGCGTCGGTGATGGTCTGGTCGAGGGTGTTGCCGTCGGCGTCGGTCAGCTCGGCGCGCAGGGAGACACCGGTTCCGGCGGACGGGTTCCGGACCGTCACCGCGCCCGCTTCGAGCGGGAGGCGGGTCCACGAGGCGCCGCCGTCGGTGGAGGCCGAGACGGTCAGCGAGCGGGTGCGTCCGTCCGCGGCGGCTCCCTGCACGGTGACCGGAATCCGGAGCGCACGGCCACCCGCCGCGGTGCCGGCCGGGCCGAGCTCGGGGGCGAACCGCACGACGCTCACCGGGAGCGCGGTCGGCCCGGTCGTGGTGGCCGAGGCGAAGGTCCAGGACGCGTTCACGCGGGTGGTCGCGCCGGCCGCGGCCCTGCGGGTCGCCGTGGCGGTCAGGCGGTACGAGGCCGTGCCCGAGGGCACGGTGAACTCGCCGCGTCCCGGGGCGCCGGACGAGGCGCCGACCAGGACGCCGTCGCGGTGCAGCGACGTGTACGCCGTGTCGAACGACGGGCTCCACGGTGCGTGGCCGTCGCCGTCGGCGAGCAGCGGGACGTTCGCGGTGATGCGGTCGCCGTCGCGCGAGACGGCGGGACGGTCGGTGAGCGCGGGGCCGAAGACCGGGCCGTCGAAGGTCTGGGCGGTCGTGGCGCCGGCCCGGACGGCGATGCGGTCGGCGGTGTAGGTGTTCGGCGGGGTGCCGTCGGCGCGGGGGACGGTGAAGAGGATGTCCCAGGTGCCGCGCTCGGGTGCGACGAGGAAGGTGGCGGTGCCGGGTGTCGGCATGGACCGGGAGACGCCGAGGGCCGTTCCGTCGGTCGGCAGGAGGCTGAAGTGCGCGGTCCCGGTGCTGCCCGGCCCGACGGCGCTACGGACGGTCAAGGTGGCCAGCTCCTGCGCGGCGTAGTGCCGGGTGAGCCCGGTCAGCGCACGGGTGCCGGTGAAGGTCCGGCCCAGCGCGTAGTTGACGGTGTCGGTCTTCCAGTTGACGTCGATCCACTGCTTCAGCGCCCCGGGCTCGGTCTCGGGTCCGAGGTGGGCCACGCGCAGGTTCGGCGACCCGTTGAAGACGTTGCCGCTCCTGGTGACACCCTTGTGGGTGACCTCGACGAATGTCGAACCGTGGACGAAGCTCGCGGAGCCGTCCGCGGGCCGGACGTCGACGGGGGCGGTGGTCCGCGCGTCGACGGTGACGGTGGTGTCCCGGTCGAGGTCGAGGCGCGGCTGGACGATCCAGTCCGTCCCGGTCGTACCGTTCGCCCCCTGGGTCGAGCTCAGGGTGCTGTCCAGCAGGTACCGGCCCTTGGGCAGCCGCACGGTGGTGACGCCGGAGGCGTCCTGCTGCTCGAAGAACTCCTCGCCGCCGTCCGCGAAGACTCCGGCGACATGGGTGCGGTACTTCGCGGCCGGTTGGCCGGCGCGGTCCACGTGCTTGATCGTGAGCGTGTACGTCCGCGGCTCCGCGGCGAAGGCCGCGCCGCCGTGGGCGGGAGTCGAGGTGCCGGCCAGGGCGACGGCGACGGCCAGGGCCCGGAGGGCGCTGCGGCGGGGAACGGAGCGGGGGGCGGAAGCAGTGGTCATGCTCTGCACTGCTCGGACCGGCTCCGGAGTTCCTGTGAGCCGGACCACATCCGGCGCGGGGCGGCCCCGTGCCGGGAGCGACGCCTGTGACGCAGGTCATCGGAACCCGGGCGGCGGCCCGGGCAGTGCAGAGCGTGGAAGCACTCATGAGAACGCGTCTTCGCCGCGGCGATCCCGACGTCCTGGGCGAGCTGTACGACGAGCACGCCCAGGTGCTGTACCGCTACGCCCTCCGTGTGACGGGCAACTGGGCGGAGGCCGAGGACGTCGTCTCGACGACCTTCCTGGAGGCGTGGCGGGGCCGGGAGAAGCTGCACCCCGACGGCGCCGGGCTGCGCCCGTGGCTGCTGGGGATCGCGACCAACGTCATGCGCCGCACCGCCCGGGCCCACCGGCGCCGTGACCTCGCGCTCGCCCGGCTCCCGGAACGCGGCTCGGTCCCGGACTTCGCCGACGACCTGGTCGCGCACCTCGCGGACGTGGAGCACCTGCAGGCCGCGCACCGCGCGCTCGCCCGGCTCCGGCGCCGCGACCGGGAGGTCTTCACCCTCGTGGTGTGGGCCGGGCTGGACTACGCGAGCGCGGCCGAGGCGCTCGGCACGCCGGTCGGCACCGTCCGCTCGCGGCTCTCCCGGGCCCGGGCCCGCCTGCGGGAACTCACCGAGGCGGAGGCCAGGGCCCGGGCCAAGGCCGACGCGAGGGCCAGGGCCCGCGTCCCGTCGGCGCGGCACCGGTGCGCCGGACCCGGAGAGCGCCCCGAGGCGGAGGGGCGGACCCCTCCCACCGTCACCGCCCGGCCCGCACCGGGCCGCATCCCCGCGCTCCGGCCGCCGATCCACTCGATCCAGTCGATCCAGTCGATCCATCCGATCCAGGAGAGCCACGGATGAACGCCACCCCGCGGCGCGATACGCAGTGCCCGTCCTCCGCGCAGGACGAGCGCCGCGAACTCGCCGAGCTGCTGCCCCCGCCGTCGGTGCCCGGCCTGGACGAGGATCGTCAACTGCTGCTGAGACGGGAGGTGTTGCGCAGGGCCGCCGGGTCCGCCGAACCGCAGGGCGGCGCCCCCCGGCGCCCGGCCCGGTACCGGCGTCCGGTCAGGATCGCGGTGCCGGCCCTCGCCTGCGCCCTCACGGTCGTCGGCGTCGTGACGGTGGACCCCGGGGGTTCGGCCGGGCACGACCGCGCGGCGGTGACCGGGGACGGCGCCGCCGGCACCCCCCGTGCGGTACGCCTGCTCGACCGCGCCGCGCTCGCCGCCGCCGGGGCGGAGCAGTCGAGGGTCCGCGCCGACCAGTTCGTCTACGTCGAGAGCAGGGTCGCCTACGCCGCTCGGAGCACGGCGGGCGGTCCCGCGATCACGGCTCCCGTACACACCCGGCAGGTCTGGCTGTCAGCCGACGGCAGCCGCCCCGGTCTGCTGCGCGAGGAGGGCGCGCCCGACACCCGGCTCGGCGAGAACGGACCGGTCCTCCACCTCGCCCGGCCGGGGGAGACCGCCGGGCCCGACACCCCGCGCGGGAACGGTCCGTCGATCGGTGAACCGACCAACGCGTACGTCGCCTCGCTGCCCACCGACCCGGACACCCTGCTGAGGCTGATCAGGGAACAGACCCGCGGCGAGGGCCAGGACCCGGACCAGCGGGCGTTCACGGCGATCGGCGACCTGCTGGCCGAGACCTGGGCGCCGCCGCAGGTCAGCGCCGCGCTCTACCGGGCGGCCGGACGGATTGCGGGGGTCACGGAGGTTGCCTCGGCCGTCGACGCCGCCGGGCGCGAAGGCGTCGCCGTGGCGCGCACGGCGCACGGGCAGCAGACCCAGTGGGTCTTCGACCGGACCACGTACGCGTTCCTCGGCGAGCGCACGGTCCTCGTCGAGGCCGGCGAGGCAGGGCCGGCCGGAACGGTGGTCGGCACCTCGGCGGTCCTCGCGAAGGCCGCCGTCGACCGCGTCGGCCAACTCCCGTCGACGGGCCGGTGACGCGGTGGCAGTCGACCGACCGGCTCCGCGCCGTCCTCGACTCACCCGGCCCCCGGGCCGGCGGAGGGTCCGGCCGACCGGCCCGAGGCGGAGGGCTCCCGGAGCCGCTGCCGGTCAGCCCTCTCGGCCCCGAACCTTCAGCGGGGTGGCGGGGAGTTCCGGGGCGCGGAGCCGGGTGCCGGCGTAGCCGTGCACCTCGCCGAAGCGGGTGCCGTGTTCCCAGTCGGTTCGGGCGCGGGCGATCTCGTCGCCGGTGCGGCCGATGAAGTTCCACCACATGACGAGGCGTTCGGTGAAGGGTTCGCCGCCGAGGAGGAGGACGGTGGCGTCGGTGCGGGCGCGGAGGGGGAGGTCGCGGCGGCCGCAGCCGAGGTAGAGCAGCGAGCCGGGTTCGACGGGGACGCCGTCGACCTCGGCGCTGCCGGACATGGCGAGGACCGCGTACTCGAAGCCCTCCTCGACGGGGAGGCGGTGGGCGGCGCCGGCGCGGAGGGTGAGGTCGGCGCCGGTGAGCGGGGTGTAGGTGGTGCCGGGGGAGGTCGCGCCGTCGAGGGTGCCGAGGATGAGGCGGGCGGTGAGGCCGTCCGCGGTGACGACGGGCAGTTCCGGGTGGTGTTCGAAGGCGGGGGCGGTGTGCCGGTGGGCGTCCGGCAGGGCCACCCACAGCTGGGCGCCGTGCAGGTACCGGGCGTGCTCGCGGGGCGACTCCTCGGAGTGCGAGATGGCCCGCCCGGACGTCATCAGCCCCAACTCGCGGGGGCGGACGGTCTGCAGGCTGCCGAGGCTGTCCCGGTGCAGCACGCTCCCCTCGTGCAGCCAGCTCACGGTCTGCAGGCCCATGTGCGGGTGCGGCGGCACCTGCATGCCGGGTTCGTCGGCGATGTCGTCGGGACCGTAGTGGTCGACGAAGCACCAGGCGCCGACCATCCGCCGACCCAGGCTGGGCAGCAGCCGCCGCACCACCGTGGACTCCCCGAGCGGCACCTGACGGCCGGTCAGCAGGTCCTTGACGGGGCCGGTCGCCGCCTGCTGCCCGCAGACCGCCGGGGCGGGCTTGAGATCGAGGTTGCTCATGGCGGCCAGTATCGGTCCGCCGCCCCGCCCGCCCCGGTTGCGCCGCCCCGACACGTCGCTGGCACCGCCGCGACGGCGGCGGCACCCGACGGTCTCGGTGGCACCCCACCACGTCACGGCACCCCAGAACCCGGGGCGCGCCGCAGCGGTCAGCGGGCCGCGAGCAGCGCGATCGCGTCCGGCATGACGCGCCGCCAGAACCCGGCGGTGTGCTCGCCGCGCGGGAAGGAGGTGCGGGTGGCGGGCGGGCCGGCGAGCTTGCGGGCGGCGGGGCAGAACGGGTCCTCGGTGCCGCACCAGACGCCGATCCGGTCGACCCGGCCGAGCCCGTCGAGGTGCTGGAGCGGCTCGTGCGCCTGCCAGTCGGCCTGGTCGCGGTAGGCGTCGACGGTGCGGGCGTCGTCCCAGGTGCGGAACAGCGCGGGGCTGAGCAGGGCGACCGAGGACAGCCGCCCCTGGTGGGCGCGGGCGTACTGGAGGGCTCCCGACCCGCCCATCGAGATGCCCAGCACGGCGCTGGGGGCGGCCAGTCGACGTGCGGCGAGCCAGCCGGGAAGTTCGGCGGTGAGCATGGCCATCGGGTCGTCGGCCGGGCTGCGGGCGTGCCAGTAACTGTCCCCGCCGTCCACCGCGACCACCCGGAACGGCGCGGCGCCGGCGGCGACCGCCTGGGCCAGGAACTGCGGCACGCCGAGGTCGACGAGGGTGGTCGCGTCGCCGCCCCGCCCGTGCAGGGCCAGGCACACCGGCAGGTCCGAACGGTCGGGTCCGGGCGGGTCCATGACGATCAGTCGGACGTCGCGTCCGCGCGCCCGCGAGCGCTCGGTCTCGGTGCGCACCCGCCCGGCGCTCACGGCGGGCACCTTGCCGTCGACGCCGGTCAGCCCGAGGGCGCGGCGCAGCCGGGCACCACCGGGCAGCACGTCCTCCACCATCGCGCCGCCGACCGCGCCCGCGCCGAGCACGGCGACGGCCAGCGCACCCAGCAGCCGACGCCGCCCGAGGCTCGGCACGTCCGTCGTCCGGGGACCACCCTCCGCCGCCGGCCCCGCCGGCCCCGCCGGCCCCGCCGGTCCCACCGGCTCCGGTCCTACCGCTTCCACCTCTTCCGGCCCCGCCGGCCCCACCTCTTCCGGCCCCACCCGTCCCGCCGCTCCCGGACGATCCGGCCCCGCCGGCTCCGGTCCTACCGCTTCCGCCGGCCCCGCCGATCCCACCCGTCCCGCCGTTTCCACCGTTCCCGGACGATCCGCCGCGCCGTCGACTTCCGCCCCCGGCCGCACGCTCGACCGCACGCTTGACCGCACCTTCGCCCGCACCCCTGCTCCGCTTCGCCCGTGACGCGCCGTCATCCACGGCCGGCCGTCGTTCGCACCCTGCCGTCTTCCGTGACTCGCCGACTCGCCGTCATCCGTGAACGCCCGGTGGAAGGCCGGGCGCATCACGGGACGCCCGGCGGGGGCGGTCCGGTTTCACCCCCCCCGGCCGGGCCGGGGAGGCCCGTCAGTGGCGGCAGCCCCACCCGGCCGCGGCGGTCGCCGTCTCGGCCTGGGCGCGCAGTGCACGCACCGCCTCGGCGGGGTCGGCCGCGCCGTACACGGCCGAGCCGGCCACGAAGACGTCGGCGCCGGCCTCGGCGCAGGCCTCGATGGTGGCGGGGGCGACGCCGCCGTCGACCTGGAGCCACAGGTCCAGGCCGTGCTTGTCGATCAGCTGCCGGGTGCGGCGGATCTTGGGCAGCATGATGTCGAGGAACGCCTGACCGCCGAAGCCGGGCTCCACGGTCATGATCAGCAGCATGTCGAGCTCGGGCAGCAGGTCCTCGTACGGCTCGATCGGGGTGGCGGGCTTGAGCGCCATCGAGGCGCGGGCGCCCTTGGCGCGGATCTCGCGGGCCAGCCGGACGGGTGCGGCGGCGGCCTCCACGTGGAAGGTGACGGAGCCGGCGCCGGCCTCGACGTACTGGGGGGCCCAGCGGTCGGGCTGTTCGATCATCAGGTGGCAGTCGAGCGGAGTGCTGGTGGCCCGGGCCAGGGACTCGACGATCGGCACGCCGAGGGTGAGGTTGGGGACGAAGTGGTTGTCCATCACGTCGACGTGCAGCCAGTCCGCGCCGCGCACCGCCTCGGCCTCCTCGGCGAGGCGGGCGAAGTCCGCCGACAGGATGCTGGGGTTGATCTGCGCCATGACCGACTGCCTTCGTGCGAGGGGTGGAGGGCCGCGGAACCGCGCGCCCGGCCCCATCATCCCGCGCCGGGCCGCCGGGTTTTCCGCGCCCCGCCCCCGGGTGATCGTCATCACACCCCGGCGGGGGTTACCGGGGCCTCCGCCGTGGTCATAGGACGTGGACGGCCTTCCGCCGACCCGGGCCGTTCCCCGTCCACCAGGCAGCCCCGTGGGAGGTCTCCCGATGTCCGAACCCGTCCACCCCGCCCGCGCCCTGTGGCGGCTCTTCGAGCCGGTGTACGCCGTCGCCTTCCTTCAGCCGGAGAGCCGCGCGGCCTTCGAGGGGATCGGGCTGGACGGCAGCTGGCGCGGCTACTTCGCCGCCCGCTCGGCCCCGCTGGGCGCGGTGGACGCACCACAGGTGATCGCCGCGTTCTTCAGCTTCGCCCCGCGGATGGTGGAGTCGGCCCTGCCGGAGGTGTGGAAGCACGCGAGCCCCGAGCAGGCGTTGGCCGCCCGGATCGGCAGTTCGGCGGCGGTGCTGGCCCGGCTGCTGGCGCCGGTGGACGCCGAGCAGGTCGAGGAGGCGGCGACCGCACTGGAGGCCGCGGTGGCCCGACTCGACTGCGCGGGAAGGGTGTTGGCGGCCGCCAACACCGCGCTCCCCCGGCCGTCGGACCGGTACGGGCGGCTGTGGCAGGCCGCGAACGACCTCCGTGAGCACCGCGGGGACGGGCACGTGGCGGCGCTGGTCGCGGCCGGCCTGGACGGCTGCGAGGCGCCGGTGCTGCACTGCGCGCTGGACGCCGACCGCACCGTGCTGCAGCCGCTGCGCGGATGGACGGACCGGGAGTGGGAGGCCGCCACGGCCCGGCTGGCCGAGCGGGGCCTGCTGACCCCGCAGGGCGCCGTCACCGAGCTCGGCCGGAGCGCCCACCGGGCCGTCGAGACCACCACCGACCTGGCCGCCGGCCGGGTCTGGGAGAGCCTGACGCAGCCCGAACTCGACCGCCTCACAGCCGTGCTGAGGCCGATCGCGGCGATCTGCCGGGCGCGGATGCCGATCAACCCGCTGGCGATGCCGCCGGTCGAACCGTGACCGGCGCCCGCACCTCCGCGACCTCCGGAGCCCGAACCGCCCGAACCGGCACCGGCCGAACCGCGCCCGCACCCGCGCCCGCACCCGGGCCCGCACCCGCACCCGCACCCGCACCCGCACCCGGCGGACCGTCGCGACCGACCGCCGGCCGGCCTGCCCGCCGGCCGGCCCACCCCGGGCCACCCCGGGCCGGCGGAACTGTTCACACGCCCGCAATGAACTCCCTTCCCGCCGCCGATCCGCTCTGGCAGGCTCACGGGGCAGTTCAAGCCGGCCCCGCAGCCCGACCCTCACCGAAAGGCGTCCGATGACCCAGGTCGTCCACCCCGCCCGTGCTCTCTGGTGGCTGTTCGAACCCGTCCACGCCCTCACCTACTTCTCCCCCGAGGCCCGCGCCGCGTACGAGTCGGCGGGCCTGCGCGGCTACTGGCGCGGCTACTTCGGCGGCCGGTCGGCGCCGCTCGGGGCGGTGGAGGCCGCACCGGTGGTCGCCGCGTTCTTCAACTTCGCGCCGCAGATGGTGGAGCGGGCGCTGCCGGAGCTGTGGGACCGGGCCGCGCCCGAACTCGCCCTGCAGGCCCGGGTGGACGGCGCGACGGGCGCACTCGGCCGGGTCCTGACCGACGTGAAGCCCGATCTGATCGACCGTTCGGTGGAACTGCTGGAACGCGCCGTCGACGGACTGGACTGCGCCGGCCGGGTGCTGGCCGCGGCGAACGCCGCGCTCCCCCGCCCGGACGGTCCGCTGGCCCGGCTGTGGCAGGCCACCACGGTGCTGCGCGAGCACCGCGGCGACGGCCACGTGGCGGCGCTGGTCGCCGAGGGCCTGGACGGCTGCGAGGCGCTGGTGGTGCGCTGCGCGCTGGACACCCGCCGGGAGACCCTGCAGCCGCACCGCGGCTGGACCGACGCCGAGTGGGACGCGGCGACGGCCCGCCTGATCGAGCGTCAGTGGCTCGCCCCGGACGGCTCGCTGACCACCGAGGGCCGCCGCCGGCACCTCGCCCTGGAGGCCGCCACCGACCTGGCCGCGTCCCGGGTCTGGACGCATTTCCACCGCTCCGAGCTCGACGAACTCGCCGCCGCGCTCCGCCCGATCTCCTCCCTCTGTCGCGCCGACCTTCCGCCCACCACGCCGATCGGCCTGCCGAACGCCTCCTGAGGCCCCATCAGCCCCATCAGCACGCCGCCCGCCGACCCCGGGCCGCCGCCCGGCCGCCCCACCGGCCGCCGGACGGCCCGGGGTCAGTACGGCGGCGGGCCGAGCAGGACGCCCCGGCCGGCGTAGAACCGGTCCAGGTCGGCCCAGGGGACGCGGGCGGCGCGCTGCGAGCCGTCGGGGAAGCCGGACGGGTTGTGGATGTACAGCGCGTCGTCGTCCGCGCCGACGGCCAGCACCAGGTGGCCGCCGGGGCGGGGCACTTCGGCGGCGAGGGTCCGGATGCCGGGGTGGACGGAGATCATCGGGAGCACGCCGCGGGCGAGCTCCTCGGGCAGCCGGTGGACGGGCAGCGGGCTGACCGCCTGGGCGTCCAGGCCCCAGCGGGTGCGGGCGTAGTCGGCGAACGGCGCGTGGATCAGCCCGTCGAGCCGCCCGTCGGGGCGCCGGACGTACGCGCCCGCGAGTTCGCACTCCTCGGCGAGCCGCACCGCCGCCGGGGCGACGCCCCACCAGTGGTCGAGGGCCATCCGCAGGCAGGCCATGCCGCACAGCCGCCACGACCAGTACTCGTACTCGGCCTCGTCGGCCGCGCCCGACCGCTCCCACAGCGGGTCGTCCGCGGCGCGCAGCGTGCCGTCCAGGATGTCGGGCACGAGTTCGGGCGACTCCCACTGGGAGTAGTAGGGCACCGGATGGCTGATCGGCTTCACCCGGTCATCCTGACGTACTTTCATCCCGATCCCGCGGACGTCCGCGCGCGACACCTTCGGCACCGCCCCCACCTGCGGCAATGCCGCCCGCCACCACAGACTTGAACGCGTTCAGTTTCTCTGGCAGGGTGGGCCCGCACCGACCCGGGGGGAACGAACCATGCGACGCCACTACCCGCGCACCTCCACCCTCGCGGTGGCGGCCCTGCTGCTGACCGCCTGCGCCGGCGTCACCCAGTACTACGAGGGCACCGGCCTGCACGACGCCACCACCGCCGAGGCCGTCGGCGACTGGACGGGCCGGCAGCAGGCCCGGCTGACCCTCCGGGCGGACGGCACCGCCGTGATCGACCGGCTGGACGGGCAGGACTGGGACTTCGACGAGGGCTGGCAGTTGTCCGGCACCGGACGCTGGGAACTCACCGACCGGGACGCCGGACAGGAACTCGTCGTCGACCTCACCGCCCGCACCGCCACCGGGCTCCGCGCCGTCGACCGCCGCTCCCCCGCCCCGGCGCCCGACGGCTACCGCTGGCGCTTCCACGTGAAGCGCGACCGGCAGCGGGAGTTGCAGCTGTTCGCCTTCGTCGGCGACCCCGACTCCGGCGACGCCTACCTGCTCACCCGCGCCCCCGCCGGACCGGGCTCCGCACCGGGCCCCGCTGTGCGATGATCGCCGTCTTCCCCGGCGAACGGAGCACACCATGGACGGAACCGGACCGGTGGTCAGCCTCTGGCGGGCCGACCTCGCCACCGTGCCGGAGCACGTGTGGCAGCGCACCGACGCCGAGGTGCTGATCCTGGCCGACAACCGGCTGAACGAACTCCCGAGCGCCATCGGCGACTTCACCGCACTGCGCACCCTGGACCTCGGCCACAACGCGCTCGCCGCCGTCCCCGACCGGATCGGCGACCTGACCGGGCTCTCCGGCTTCCTCTACCTGCACGACAACCGCCTCACCGCCCTGCCGGCCTCCCTCGGCCGCCTGCGCCGCCTGCGCTACCTGAACGTCGGCGACAACCCGCTCACCGAACTTCCGGACACCATCGGCGACTTGGCCTCGCTCGTGGAACTCCGGGCGCAGAACTGCGGATTGAAGCGGCTGCCGGAGACCGTCGGCGCCCTGAGCCGGCTGCGCGAGCTGCGCCTGCAGGGCAACTCCCTGACGGCGCTGCCGGATTCGCTCGGGTCGCTGCGCGAGCTGCGCTGCCTGGAGCTGCGCGACAACGCCCTGGCCGCGCTGCCGGATTCGCTGGCCGTGCTGCCGCGACTGCGCGAACTCGACCTGCGCGGCTGCCCGTTGGCCTCGCTGCCGGACTGGCTGGCCGAGCTGCCCGGGCTGGAGAAGCTGGACCTGCGGTGGGTGCCGTCCGCACCGGATCCGCGACTGGTGGAACGGCTGGAGGGGCGCGGCTGCACGGTCTGGTTCTGACCGTCCCGCGGCGGCCGCGCCCCGGGGCTCACCAGGCGTAGTCCTCCGGCGCGGTGCGGTGGCCGGGGAAGATCTCGTCCAGCCGCTCCAGCGTCTTCGCGTCCAGCTCGACGTCCAACGAGGCGACGGCGGCGGTCAGTTGCTCCTCGGTGCGGGGGCCGACGATCGGCGCGGTGACGGCGGGGCGGCTGCGCAGCCAGGCGAGCGCGACGTCGCCGGGCCGGTGGCCGAGCTCCTCGCACAGGTCCTCGTAGGCCTGGATCTGCTCGCGGCGCTCGTTCAGCGTGTCGACGGCCCGGCCCTGGGCGCGGCGCACGCCCTCGCGCTCCTTGCGCAGCACGCCGCCGAGCAGGCCGCCGTGCAGCGGCGACCAGGCGATCAGGCCGAGGCCGTAGTGCTGGGCGGCGGGCGCGACCTCCAGTTCGACGCTGCGTTCGAGCA
Organism: Kitasatospora sp. NPDC059646; assembly: GCF_042734615.1. Lineage (NCBI taxonomy): Bacteria > Bacillati > Actinomycetota > Actinomycetes > Kitasatosporales > Streptomycetaceae > Kitasatospora > Kitasatospora sp. NPDC059646. The sequence goes on along the minus strand of NZ_JBHWDS010000025.1, from coordinate 13,865 downwards.
GGTTGTAGAGCGACTGCTCGCTGGTCAGGCCGAGGAAGTGGCGGGCCTTCGCGGCCTCCTGGGCCTGGGCGAGGTGCCAGCCGGCGAAGTTGGACGACCCGACGTAGACGATCTTGCCCTGGAGGGTGAGCACCTCCATCGCCTGCCAGATCTCGTCCCAGGGGGTCGCCCGGTCGATGTGGTGCATCTGGTAGAGGTCGATGTGGTCGGTCTGCAGGCGACGCAGGCTGGCGTCGACGGCGCGGCGGATGTTGAGCGCGGAGAGCCGGCCCTCGTTGGGCCAGTCGCCCATGTCGCCGTAGAGCTTGGTGGCGATCACGGTCTTCTCGCGCCGGCCGCCGCCCTTGGCGAACCAGTTGCCGATGATCGTCTCGGTGAGGCCCTTGTTCTCGCCCCAGCCGTAGACGTTGGCGGTGTCGAAGAAGTTGATGCCGTGCCCGTGCGCGGCGTCCATGATCCGGTGCGCGTCCGCCTCTTCGGTGTGCACGCCGAAGTTCATGGTGCCCAGGCACAGCCGGGACACGGACAGGCCGGTACGGCCGAGGTGGGTGTACTCCATGGCGCCCACCCTCCGCCGCACCGGTCCGGATGTCCAGTAGGCGAGGCCCGCCGCCGGGTTGACGGCGGGTCAGCGTCCGGAGCGGGCGAAGTTCCGCACCGCCAGCGGCACCGCGACGAGCAGCAGCACGGCGCACCAGCCGAGCGCGGCGGCCACCGGGTGCTGCGCGGGCCAGGCGGCGCCGGGCGCGGACGGGTTGCCGAACAGCTGCCGGCCGGCCTCGACCACGGCGCTCACCGGGTTCCACTCGGCGACCGCGGCCAGCCAGCCGGGCATTCCGCCTGTCGGCACGAACGCACTGGTCAGCATGGACAACGGAATGGCCAGGACGGCGAGTTGACCGGCCGTCTCCTCCTTGCCGACCGCCAGACCGAGCGCCGTACCGAGCCAGCCGCAGGCGAACCGGAACAGCAGCAGCAGTCCGAACGCGCCGAGTGCGGGGCCCAGCCCGTGCCGGATCCGCCAGCCCGCCGCGAGCCCGACCAGTGCGGTCGGCACCAGGACGACGGCCGCCACCAGCAGGTCGGCCAGCGCCTGCCCGGTGAGCAGCCCGAGCCGGGACACCGACATCGACCGCAGCCGGTCGGTGACGCCCCGTCCGGCGTCCCGGGCACCGCCGACCATGGCCGGCATCACGGCGTTCAGCGCGACCATCGCGAACAGTCCGGGCATCAGGAACTCCCGGTAGTCACCGCCGCCCGGCACGTTCATCGCACTGCCGAACACGTAGCCGAACACGCCGACCATTGCGACCGGCACCGCGAGCGAGGAGAGCAGCAGCCCGGGCGAGTGCCGGTACACCAGCAGGATCCGGCGGGCGGAGGCGGCGGCGTCCACGGGCATCGTCGTCACGCTCATGCGGCGGTCTCCGTCTTCTCGGCAGTGCCCGCGCCGGTCAGCGCGAGGAACACGTCGTCCAGTGAGGGGGTGCGCAGCGCCACGTCCCGGGCGACCACCCCGGCGGCGTCCAACTCCCGTACCAGGGACGGCAGGACGAGCGGCCGGGCCGGGTCGGAGACGGCGCTGACGCGGAGCCGCTCGGCGTCGACGGCGGGTGCGCCGCCGGTGAGCACGGCCAGCACGGCGCGGGCCCGGTCCAGGTCCGCGTCCTCGGGGAGGGTCACTTCGACCAGGGTGCCGATCGCCGCCTTCAACCGCTGCGGAGTGTCGTCGGCGACGGCCCGCCCGCGCTCCAGCACGGTGATCCGGTCGGCCAGCCGGTCGGCCTCGTCCAGGTACTGGGTGGTGAGCAGCACGGTCGAGCCCCGAGCGGCCAACTCCCGTACCGCCGACCAGATCTCGCGCCGGCTGCGGGGGTCGAGTCCGGTGGTCGGCTCGTCCAGGAACAGCACCCGGGGGCGGGTGATCAGGCTGGCCGCCAGGTCCAGGCGGCGGCGCATGCCGCCCGACCAGCCGCGCACCAGGCGGTCGGCGGCCTCCTCCAGCCGGAACTCCGCGAGCAGCTCGGCCGCCCGCCTGCGCGCCTTCGCCCCGCCCAAGTGATGCATCCGGCCCAGCAGTTCGAGGTTCTCCCGGCCGGTGATCCCCTCCTCCACCGCCGCGTACTGCCCGGCCAGGCCGATCACCCGCCGCACCGCCGCCGCGTCCCGCGCGACGTCGTGCCCGCACACCCTCGCCTCCCCGCGATCCGGCCGGACCAGCGTGGCGAGGATCCGCACCAGCGTGGTCTTGCCGGCCCCGTTGGGCCCCAACAGACCGCACACCGCCCCTTCCGGGACGTCGAGTTCGAGCCCGTCCAGCGCACGGGTGGCGCCGAACGTCTTGCCCAGGCCGCGAACGGCAATGACCGGGTCGCTCATGGCAGGCCCTTTCTGAGTACATCGTACGTAGTACCGCTGCGCAGCACACTACTAGGTACGCCGTACGGAGAAAAGGGGGGCAGCGCGATCACCACCGACGACGAGGTCCACCGCTCCCCCTGGCCGACCGCTCCGCACAGCGGTCAGTCCGCGGCGTCCAACTCCCCCGTGCCGAACTCCTCGGCGTCGAACTCCTCGGCGTCGAGTTCCTCGAGGAGGTACACCACGTCCTGGTAGGCCTCGCCGAACTGCTCCGGGTCCTCGTCGGCCAGGGCGCGGGACAGCGGGAGCGCCTCGCGCAGCGCCGCCCGGGCGTCGGCGTCCCGGCCGACCGCCTCCCGCCACACGGCGAGCCGGACCAGGCACACCGCCAGGGCCGGCCCGGCGGCCCGGTCGCCGGCGACCAGCAGGCGCCAGTACCCCGCCGACTCCTCCGCGACCGCAGCGGCCTCGGCCGGACGGTCCAGCAGGTGCAGCACCACCGCCCGGGTGTCCAGCACGCCCGCCAGCCAAGCCGTCCGGTCGGCGCTGCCCGGTTCCTCCGCCAGCCGCGCCCGGCCGATCCCGACCGCCTCCTGAACGGCCGTCAGCGCCTCCTCCGGCAGACCGGCGCCGAGCAGACCGCCGACCAGGCCGTGCAGCGCGTCGGCGAGCGGCGCCAGGTACCGGTCGGGATCCTGCCCGGCCGACCGGCGGCGGTGCTCGACGACCTCCCACCAGGCCTGCGCCGACTCCTCGAACCGGCCCTGCCGGTACAGCATCGCGGCGACCACGTTCCACCCCGTCGCGAGCCAGGAGCACAGCTGCGCCGGCTCCGGCCCCTGCGTCGTCCGGCTCCACTCCGCCGCCTCGGCGTTCAGCACCTCGGCCTCCTCGGACCGGCCCAGCGCCACCAGCGCGCCCGCCAGCAGACCGGCGGTCTCGGCCAGCGCGGGCAGGAGCAGCCCGGAGCCGTCCTCCACCAGGGCCTCCAGCGCCTCGCCCCCGGTCGCCCAGCGCTCCGCGGCCTCCTCCCAACGACCCGACTCGGCCAGCGCACGGCCCAGCACCGACAGCACGAACGCCGCCAGCGAGCGGTCCGTGACCGGGGCCCCCTCGGGCAGCGGCCCGAGCAGCTCCGGAACCTCCCGACCCGCCGCCAGCACCTCCTCCCAGCGCTCCATGGCACCCAGCTGAACCATGTGGGCGCCCAGCACCCGGACGAACGCCGGCCGATGGGCGGCCGGCTCGTCCGCCGCCGCCGACCGCAGCAGTCCGACCGCCTCCTCGCCCACCGCGATCGCCTCCGCGGCCTGCCCCAGCGCCGCCATGGCCCCCGACCAGGCGCCCAACGCTCCGGCCAGCTCCGGCGTCCGTCCGCCGTCCGGTCCGGCCGCCGCCCGCAGCAACGCGACGGCCTCCGCCGCCGCGGGCAGCGCCTCCGCCGGACGTCCGGCCGCCAGCAGCGCCGCGGCCGTGCTGGACAGCGCCAGCGCGAGGTCCGTCGGACGCTCCGACTGCTCCCGCAGCCGCCCGACGGCCTCCGCACAGTCCACCAGCGCCTCCTCCCAGCGGCCCACCATCAGCAGGACGCTCGACCGCGCCGTCAACGCGTCGGCCAGCTCCGGCCGTCGACCGCCGTCGCGCTCCGCCGTGCGCAGCCTCCGGACCAGTTCGGTGCCCACCGCCAACGCCTCCTCCCAGCGGCCGGACGAGGCGAGCATCGCCGCAGACCCGTTCGCCACCCGGGCGTACAGCTCCGCGTGCCCGGGCCCCGACTCGGCCAGCGCCCGGGCGAGGCCGACCGCCTCCCGGAGGTCGGCCGGCGCCTCGTCCGGCCGACCCGCCGCGCACAGGCCCGCAGCCCGGTCGAACAGGGCTTCCACCAGGTCCGGGCGGCGTGCGGGATGCTGCCGGGCCAGCTCCCGCAGGTGTCCGACCGCCTCGTCCCGGAGCGGCGCGGACTCGTTCCGCCGGCCGAGCCGGTCCAGCACCGCCGCCAGCACGATCAGGCTCCCGGCGAACGCGGCACGGTGCACCGGGGACAGCGCCGCCGACCGGCGGCGCAGCTCGACGGTCTCCTGCCCGGCAGCGGCCGCCTCCTCCAGCCGGCCGGCATCCGCGAGGTCGATCGTCAGGCCGCCGAGGACCACGGCGAGCCCGTCCAGGTGGACCTTCGGCCGGCGGGCGACGGCCTCCCGGAAGTGCGCCACCGACTCCTGCCGTGCCGCCAACGCCCGTTCCCTGTCGCCCAGTTCCCCGAGGCCCTGGGCGAGCGTGTCCAGCGCGTGCGCCAACTGCGGCACGTACGACACCGGTTGGGCGGCGAGCCCGGACCGGCACAGCGCGACGGCCTCGCGCGCGAGCTCCACCGCCCGCTCCCACTGCTCGGCCGCACCGAAGTTGACCGCCTGGGCGTTCAGCGCCAGGCACAGCCCCCGCCGGTGGGCGGCCGGATTGCGGGCGGCCAGCTCCCGGCAGTACGCCAGAGCCTCCTCCCCCGCCCCCAGCGCCTCGTCGGTCCGGCCGACGGCGGCAAGTGCCTTGGCGTGGAACGTCAGAGCCACGCCGAGTCCGGACCGCTGCCCGGCGGCCCGGCGCCCGTCGACCACTTCGGCGATCACCGGCAGCGCCTCGTCGAACCGGCCGGTGTCGTTCAGCATGCCGTACAGGGCCAGCAGCGCGGTCGCCGAACGGCTCCGCCGGCCGGGCGGCGCCCCGCGGTCGGCCGTCAGGACCGCCCGGCTCGCCTGCTCCGCCGCCTCCCACTCGCCCAGCGCGCAGAGGTTCGCGGCCCGCAGCGCGAGCGCCTCGTGGAGCATCTGCCGCCGGCCGCCGTCGGGCGGCAGCGCACGGAGCACGGCGGCCGCCCGCTCGGCGACCGGCAGCGCCTCGGCGTGCCGGTCCAGGGCGTTCAGCGCCCGGGCTTCGCTCATCAACGCCGCCGCGAGGCCGATCGACTGCTCCTCGACCTCCCCCTCGGCGGCCGGGTGGAACAGCTCGACCGCCTCCCGGGCCACCTCGTGGGCATCCTCCCAGCGGCCCTGGTCGCCCAGCGCCTTGGCGAGGGCGACCAGGGCCAGCGCCAGCGGCTGCCGGCGCCCTCCGCCGCCCAGCCCCGCCAGCCGGCGGTGGTGCCGCACCGACTCGGCCGCCGTCTCCAACGCCGAGTCCCACTCCTCCAGTTCGCCGAGCTGGATGGCCAGGTTGTTCAACTCCTGCGCCAGGTGCGTCAGATGGGCGTCCGGATCGTCGGCCGCGAGCGGCCGGAGCCGGCCGACCGCCTCTCGGGCCAGCGCCACGGCCTCCCCGTGGCGGCCCGCCTCGCCCAGGATCCGGGACAGGCCCGCCAGTGCCTGGGCGAGGCCGAGCTCTGCCGTCCCGCCCGACTCCGCCAGCTCCCGCAGGCCCGCCACCGCCTCCCTGGCCGCCTCGGCCGCCTCCTCGGTCCGGCCCGCCGCGCCGAGGCACCCGGACAGCACGCCGAGCGCCGACACCAGCACCAGCAGCTCCTCCCCGGCCCGCTCCGGCCGGCCCCGCAACCGCCCCACGGCCTCGCGGGCCGGCTCGACCGCCTCCTCGAACTGGCCGACGGCCGCCAGGCCCGCCGCCTGCAGCACCAGCATCAGCGCGAGGTGCGGCAGATAGGCCGTCGAGTCTGCGCCGGCCAGCAGGCGGAACCGTTCCACCGACTCCCGGGTGGCCTGCGACAGTTCCGCGTCCGGCGGCCGCACCGCCACCGCGCGGCCCGGCCCGGCCGCGTCCAGCAGGTAGCCGCCGTCCAGCCCGGTCAGGCCCCGGCCCACCGCGACCGCCTCCCGCAGCACCGGCAGCGACTCCTCGTTGCGGCCCGCCACCAGCAGCACCTTCGACAGCGTGCCCAGGCTCAGCGCGAGCCTCGGCAGCTGCTCCTCCGGGTCGTCCTCGGCGAGCCGCCGGTGCAGCTCGACCGCCTCCCCGGCCGTCGCCACCGCCTCCCCGTGCCGTCCGGCCGTGCCCAGCGCCTCCGCCAACTCCCCCAGGGCCACCGCCAGCACCGGCAGACCGGTGTCCGGATCGGCCGCCGCCTCCGCCCGGCACCCTTCGACGATCCGCTGCCCGAGCCGCACCGCCGTGTCCGCCAGCGCCACACTCGCCGCCGGGAACAGTCCGCGCAGCGCCCGCAGGTCCGCCGGCGGCACCGACCGGTCCTCGATGACGGCGCGCAGCGCGGCGACCAGCGGCGCGGGCCGGGCGCTGCGGGTGACGGCGTCCACCACCGCCCGGGCCAGCCGGTCGTGGTGGCGGACGCACAGCTCGGTGAGGTGCGCGTCCAGGCCGCCGGCCAGCAGCGGGTCCGCCGCGGCCCGCGCGTACACGGTGACCAGCTGACCGCGCTGCGCCCGGTCCGCGCCCGCCACCAGTCCGCCGGCCAGCGCGGGGTCCGCCAGCAGGACGCGAGCCACCTGACGCTCCGCCAGCCGGTCCGGCTGCAGGGCGCCGAACGGCCGCGGCGCGACGGCCGGGTACAGGTCGGCGAGCCAGCGGGTGACCCGGTCGCGGACGTCGGCCGGCTGGTCAGCGAGCGCCGGGACGCGCAGCCACAGCGCGCGCGCCTGTTCCAGCCCGGCGGCACCGCTCAGGTGGGCGGCGGCGAGCGCCGCTTCCAGGGTCTCCGGCGACAGGACGGGGCGGAGCCCGCGCGCCTGCGCGGCCCGCAGCCAGTAGCTGCGCTCGTGGTCGAGCAGCCGGTCCTCGACCTGCTGGGCGCCGCCGCGGCGGGTGCCCGGCCGGGCCGCGTCCAGCAGGTCGGCGAGCGCGGTCATGTGCAGGGTCAGCGGATTGCCGTACCGGGCGTCGCCCAGTTCGCCGGGGCCGGGGAGCGCGGCGGCGAGCGCCGCCCAGTCCGGGCCCCCGCAGCCCGGCAGCGCGGGCAGCGCCGCCGCGAACCGTGCCGCCACGGCCCGGTACGCGTGCGACCGGTCGGCAGGCCGGTCGTCCTCCAGGCCGCCCAGCGGCCACTCCGGCGCGCCGTCCAACTGCTCGCCGATCCGGCTGCGCAGGTCGCGCTCCCACCAGTCGCCGCCGGCCCTGGCCAGCAGCAGGACCTTGAACGGGCGGCTCCCCGAGTGGTCCGCCGCCGCCCGGACCAGCCCGACCAGCTGTTCGGTGCGGCTCTCCGCGTAGTCGAGCACCACCAGCAGCGGCCGGGTCACCTCCCGCAGCCCGTGCAGCTCCTCGGCGGCCGCCGCCGGCCGGGGCCACAGCACCGCCCAGCCCCGCGCCGACAGCTCGCCGGCGAACTCCTGCCCCAGCCGGGTCTTGCCCTGGCCGGCCGGCCCGTGCACCAGAGCGGCGTCGAACCCGGCCGGGACGGACCACTCCCGCAGCTCTTCCAACAAGCCGTCCCGGCCGTGGAACGGGACGATCCGGCGGGCGGCGTGCAGCAGCGCCGCGGGCGACCGCATGGGCGCGCCGTGCCGCTCCGGATGGGCCGCCGGATCCGCCAGTTCGTGCAGCTCCACGGCCTCCACCTCCGCCGCCGGAATACCGTGCGACACCAGCGCGGCCCGGAACGCCGGCTCGTGGTGCAGCGCGTACGCGGGCGACAGCACCAGCTGGCCGTTGCCGGTGAACGCACGCTCCGCCGCCACCACCCCGGTCAGCAGCGGCCCGCAGAACACCGCCCCGCCCGACATGCCGCCCCACGGCGGCGACGGCCGGTCCCAGCCGGGGCCGGGCGCGGCCTCCCGCACCGTCATCACGTACCGGTCGGCGACGTACCCGGTGCCCGGGTTCAGCCACCCCGACGGCTGCTCCGCCTGCGCAGCCCAGCCGTCCCGCTGTGCGTGCTCGGGCAGGCCCCACGCCTGGCAGTCCACACCCGTCCGGTCGGTGACCAACCGGCCCCAGCGCACCGGCCGCGGCTCGGCCCACCCGGGGTCGTCGTCCACCCGCAGCAGCGCGGCGTCGTCCCGGCCGCCGGCGCGGCCGCACCACACCACGACCGCGCCGAACCTCCCCGCCCCGCCGGGCCGGAACACCCGCGCCCGCACCCCGACGGCCGCCGCGCCCCCGCCGTGCGGCCCGGCCACCGCATGGGCGGAGGTCAGCACCAGCCGTCCGCCGATCGCGCACCCGGACGCCGGCCCGGTCGGCGCGTCCACCCCCACCACCCGTCGCCGGTCCACCCCGGCCCCTCCCCTCGCCCGTGGCGTACCGCCGGCCCCGGCGGAGCCGGCGGCGGATCCCCGATCCGACGGGCCGTCAGTCCGGAATGCGGTCCGACGTGTCGCCCGGGCCCGCCGGACGCCCCGGATCACCGTGCACCAGCAGGTCGCCGCCGCCCGCCGCGCGCGGCGTCAGCGTGAACGAGACCCGGTGGGTGCGGCCGCGCGAGACGCCGCCCTCGGTCTCCGCCCCCACCGCGAAGATCTTGAACCCTGCCTTCGCCTTCGCGTCGGCCCGCAGTTCGACCTCGAACTCCATCTCCACCGGCCCCACCGCGAACACCAGATCCGGGTGCGTGCCCCCGATCCGGGCCGCCTCCAGCAACTCGTCCCGCACCGCGGCCACCGCGTCCACCAGCGGAATGTCCATCCCCAGCCCCTTGTCGTCGATGTTCTGCCGTCCCGGCAGGCACCACGGTAGGCCACCGGAGCGGCCCGCGGACCCGCTCCGCCGTCAGCTGCGTAGACTGGCCGCCGAGGTGATCCAACGATGTCGTCCGGCGAGGAATCCGAGCTGATCTGGCTGCGCCCGGAGCACTCCGGCCGCGGGCCGCGCCCGGCGCACAGCCGGGTGTCGATCGCCCGGGCGGCGGTCGGGATCGCCGACCGCGACGGCCTGGACGCGGTGACGATGCGCAAGGTCGCGGCCGAACTCGGCGCCGGGACCATGTCGTTGTACAACTACGTGCCGAAGAAGGAACACCTCTTCGACCTGATGCTCGACCTGCTGGCCGGCGAGTACGACCTGCCCGAGCAGCCCTCCGGCGACTGGCGCGCCGATCTCACCCTGCTGGCCCGCCAGTTGCGCGCGATCCTCACCCGCCACAGCTGGGCCACCACCCTGCTCGCCCACCGCCCCGGCCTGGGCCCGAACGGCCTGCGGGTCACCGAATTCCACCTCGCCGCCCTCGCCGACACCCGGCTCGACGGCACCGCGAAGATGGAAGCCTTCTCCCAACTCACCGGCTTCGTCTGCCAGTTCACCGACTGGCAGCAGCGTTCCACGGCCGCCGGCCACCGCTGGCTCAGCGACCTGGTCCGCTACCTCCAGTCGGTCACCGCGACCGGCCAGTACCCCCACCTGGCCACCGCCCTCGCCCAGAGCACCGCCCCGACCGCCCCCGACACCGTCTTCGAGCGCGACCTGCAGCGCCTGCTCACCGTCCTCGTCGACGTCTGACGCACCGTCGGTCCGCCGCCGGGCAGCGCCCGTTCACCCTCGCACGCAGCGACCGGCCCCGTTCGCGTCCACCGCGGCCCCCGGCCCGCCGGTCCGCCGCACTGGTGCGCGACCGGCGGGCCCGCAGCACTGCTCAGGCCGTGCGGCGCAGCAGCGCCAGGTACATCGCGTCCGTGCCGTGCAGGTGCGGCCACAGCTGGACGTCCGGTCCGTCGCCGAGGTCGGGGACGCCGGGCAGCAGCGGGCGGGCGTCGATCCATTCGACGTCCTCGCGGCCGCGCAGCACGTCGTCCACCACGGCGCGGGTCTCGGCCAGGTGCGGCGAGCACGTCGCGTAGCCGACGACGCCGCCGACTCGCGCCGCGTCCAGCGCGTTGCGGAGCAACTCCCGCTGCAGGGGCCCGAATCCTGCGATGTCCTCGGGGCGGCGGCGCCACCGGGCCTCGGGGCGGCGGCGCAGCGCGCCCAGGCCGGAGCACGGCACGTCGACCAGCACCCGGTCGAACGCGCCCTGCTGCCAGGCGCCCCGGGTGCCGTCGGCGGTGATGACCGCGTACGGCCCGGGGTTGCCGTTCAGCGCGCGGGCCACCAGCCGGGCGCGGTGCGGCTGCTTCTCGGAGGCGACCAGCGCGGCGCCCCGCTCCGCGGCGAGCGCGCCGAGCAGCGCGGCCTTGCCGCCGGGGCCGGCGCAGCCGTCCAGCCAGAGCCGGTCGGGGCCGTCCACGGGGGCGTTGGCGAGGGCGACGGCGACCAGCTGGCTGCCCTCGTCCTGGACGCCCGCCCGGTTCTCGCGGACCGCGTCCAGCCCGGCGGGGTCGCCGCCCTCGGCGAGCCGCAGCGCGTACGGGGACCAGCGGCCGTCCTCGGCCTCCGGCAGGGCCTCGCGCAGTTCGGCGACGCTGGAGCGGCCGGGCCGGGCGACGAGCGTGACCTCGGGGCGGGCGTTGTCGGCGTCCAGCAGCCGCTCCATCGCGGAGCGGCCGGCGTCCTCGGGCTGCCATCGGCCGAGCGCGTCCCAGAGCGAGGAGACCACCCAGCGCGGGTGCGAGTGGACGACGGCGAGGTGGTCCTCGGCGTCGTCCTCGTACGGCGGGGCGACCTGCGCGGCCCAGCCGGCCAGGTCCTGGGCGCTGATCTTGCGCAGGACGGCGTTGACGAACTTGGCGCGGCCGTCGCCGAGCACCACGCGGGCGAGCTCGACGGTCGCGGAGACCGCGGCGTGGCTGGGGATGCGGGTGCCGAGCAGCTGGTGCGCGCCGAGCGAGAGGACGTCCAGCACCGGCGGGTCGACCTCGCGCAGCGGGCGGTCCACGCAGGCGGCGATGATCGCGTCGTAGGTGCCCTGGCCGCGCAGCGTGCCGTAGACCAGCTCGGTGGCGAGCGCGGCGTCGCGGCGGTCCATGCCCTTGCGTTCGGCCTCGCGCAGCAGCGACGGCAGGATCAGGTTGGCGTACGCGTCGCGCTCGTCGACGGCGCGCAGGGCGCGGAACGCGACGATCCGGGCCGGGTCCTTCTTGGGGCGGCGGTGCGGGCGGGGGGCGCGCTTGGCGCCGGGGGCGGGGGTGCTCAACGGGTGCCTCGAAACAAAGTGCTGCGGATCAGGTCCGACCCGGCAGCGCGGCCGGGTCTCACCGTGAAGTCTAGGGTGAGACCCGGCCGAACCCGGCATCCGCCGCTCTGCGCCGAGGCGTCCGCCCTGCGCGGAGGCCGGCCCGCGGCGGGGCGCTCAGCCCTCGAAGCGCTCGCCGGACTCGATCCGCGCGCCGCGCGCCCAGTCGGCGGCCGGCATCGCCTTCTTGCCCTGCGGGCGGACCTCGCCGAGCTCCACCTCGTGGCTGCCGGTGCCGACCCGGACGCTGTTCTTGCTGACGGCCAACTCCCCTGCCGCCAGGCCGACTTCACCGGGCAGCAGGCGCACCGGGCCGGTCACCTTCAGCCGCTCGCCGCGGAACGTGGTCCACGCGCCGGGCGCGGGCGCGCAGCCGCGCACCACCCGGTCGACCCGCAGCGCGGGGTGGGTCCACTCGATCCGGGCGTCCTCGACGGTGATCTTCGGCGCCAGCGACACCCCGTCCACGGGCTGCGGCTCGGGCCGGGCGGTGCCGTCCTCGATGGCGTCCATGGTCCGCACCAGCAGCTCGGCGCCCGCGTGGGCGAGCCGGCCGAGCAGGTCGCCGCTGGTGTCGGTGGGCTTCACCGTCTCGGTGAGGACGCCGAACACCGGGCCGTCGTCCAGGCCCTCCTGGATCAGGAAGGTGGACGCGCCGGTGACCTCGTCGCCCGCCATGATCGAGTGCTGGACGGGGGCCGCGCCGCGCCACGCGGGCAGCAGCGAGAAGTGCAGGTTCACCCAGCCGTGCACCGGGATCTCCAGCGCACCGGGCCGGATCAGCGCCCCGTACGCCACCACGGGGCAGCAGTCGGGGGCGATCTCCGCCAGCCGGGCCAGGAACGCGGGCTCGCTCGGCCGGGCCGGCTTGAGCACCTCGATGCCCGCCTCCTCGGCGCGCTGCGCGACCGGGCTGGCCACCAGCCTGCGCCCGCGCCCGGCCGGGGCGTCGGGGCGGGTGACCACGGCGACCACCTCGTGCCGGGAGGCCAGCAGGGCGTCCAGGGCGGGAACGGCGACCTCGGGGGTGCCGGCGAAGACGAGACGCACGGGCATGGGCCTTTCTTGAAGTCCAACCGACCAGCGGGAAACCGCACTGGTCAGAACATCGGATTGCCGGAAAATGATCGTCGCTCGACCGGGTCTTCGCTCCGTCGACCCTCCGGCAATCCCGCCGGAACACCCGGCAGGAACGAACGGTTCGTCAGCGCCGGGCCGTCAGCGAATGACACCGAACGTGGAATGCGGCGAGATCTTCACCGTCGGCGCCGGAGCCCCGCCCCAGTCCGCCTCCCGGATCGCCTTCATCGCCGCCTTCCGGGTCTCCCGGTCCAGCCGGTCGATGAAGATGATCCCGTCCAGGTGGTCCGTCTCGTGCTGGATGCACCGCGCCAGCAGCTCGGTGCCCTCCACCGTCACCGGATCCCCGTACATGTTGAAGCCCTTCGCCACCACGCCGAACGCCCGCTTGGTGTCGAACCGCAGGCCGGGCAGCGACAGGCAGCCCTCGGGGCCGTCCTGCTCCTCCTCGGTCAGCGACAGGTCCGGGTTGATCAGGTGCCCCACCACACCGTCCACGTTGTACGTGAACACCCGCAGCGAGACGCCGAGTTGCGGTGCCGCGAGCCCCGCGCCGGGCGCCTCCAGCATGGTGTCGGTGAGGTCCTTCACCAGCCTCCGCAGCTCCTTGTCGAACGTCTCCACCGGCTTCGCGGTCGACCGCAGCACCGGGTCCCCGAAGATCCGGATCGGCTGAACTGCCAAGACTGCGACTCCCTCTGCCACCCGAACGGGACGGAAACAACGACCTACCGGGAAGTCTATGCAATACCCGCCACCGGTTCGGAGCGGTCATCGGCATATCCCGACTCGCACTCCGGGCGTGACCCAACGACCCGACGTGCGTTGGTCAATGCGAATTGACCGGGACGCGCGAGCGCCCCGAGCACGCGACCCGACCGAGAGGTGGCAACGAGGCCATGGCCGAGCAGATCAATCACGACGCCCGGGCCCGAGCGTCCCTGCACCTGCTGGTGCGGGACATCGAGCGGGTCCGACGCCAGGTCGACGCCCTCCGCACGCTCACCGCCCAGCTGGGCAACGTCTACCGGCCCCGGCGCCCCAGTACCTCGGCCGGCTTCGTGGTCTACGGCCGGGCCCCCGCCCCCACCGTCCGCCTCGCCCAGGAACTGCGCGAGAGCGTCGAGACCCTGGTCGCCGCCGCCGTCGAGTTCGACCGCGCCCTCGGCTTCTCCTGGGACTCCGTCGGCTCCGCCCTCGGCGTCACCAAGCAGGCCGTCCACCGCAGGTACGGCGTCCGCCGCCCCTCCGCCGAACTCCTCCCCGCCCCCCGCGACACCGAGACCGCCGCCACGGCCCCGGCCCCCCGCCCCCCGATCCCCCAGGCCCGCCAGGCCAGCCCCCTGATGCCCCAGCGCGCCGCCCGCTAGCAGGTGGGTGCGCCATCGGGGGCGTGCGGGGCGGCGAGCCACTCCCGCACGCCCCCGAT
>NZ_JBHWDS010000024.1:76164-107007 GCF_042734615.1 Kitasatospora sp. NPDC059646 | reverse complement strand
GGTGGCAGGTGCCACCGGCCGGGCGTTCGCCGTGACGGAGCGTCAGCGACGCCGGTACAGCGGCAGGAACGACAGCAGCGCCAGCAGCGAGCAGCCCAGCACGATCAGGCCCAGCGCGGTCGCGGACGGGTGGCCGCCGACGCTGCTCAGCGGGGCCACCACCGAGCCGCACAGGAAGGTTCCGGTGCCGAGCAGCGCGGACGCCGAACCGGCCGCGTGCGGGGCCATGGTGAGGGCCTGTCCGTTGGCGTTCGGCAGGATCACGCCCATCGAACCCATCAGCACCGCCAGCGCGGGCCACACCCCGGCCAGCCCCGGGTCCCAGACCGTGGTGCACAGCACGACGGCCACCCCCGCCGCGGTGGCCACCGCGAGCGCCGACACCAGCAGCACCGGCCCGGGGAAGCGCTGCACCAGTACCCGCCCGTTCAGCTGCGTGACGGCCAGCAGCACGATCGAGTTGACGGCGAACACCAGGCTGTAGGTCTGCGGCGAGATCCGGTACACGTCCTGCAGCACCACCGACGAGCCGCCGACGTACGCGAACAGCGCGCCGAACGCGAAGGTGCTGGTCAGCAGGTAGCCGAGGAACGGGCGGTCGCGCAGCAGCCCGCCGATGGCGCGGACGGTGGTGCCCAGGCCGTCGCCGTGCCGGCGTTCCGGCGGCAGCGTCTCCCGGATGCCCACGGCCGAGCCGGCGGTCAGCAGCGCACCGAACACGGCCAGCGTGAAGAAGGTGCCGCGCCAGTCGGTGAGGTGGAGCAGCTGGGCGCCGGCCACCGGGGCGAGGATCGGGGCCAGGCCGGATATCAGCCCCATGGTGGCGAGGAAACGTATCATCGGGACGCCTTCGAGCCGGTCCCGGACGATCGCCCGGGCGATCACCAGCCCCGCCGAGCCGGCCGCGCCCTGGAGCGCGCGGCCGGCGACCAGCATCGCCATCGAGTCGGCGAGGGCGCACATCACGCTGGCCGCGGTGTAGACCGCGAGCCCGACCAGCAGCGGACCGCGGCGGCCGGCCCGGTCGCTGAGCGGGCCGAACAGCAGCTGGCCGAACGCCATCCCGAGCAGCGAGCCGGTCAGCGTCAACTGGGCGGCGGGCGCGGTGGAGTGCAGGTCGGCGGTCAGCTCGGGCAGCGCGGGCAGGTAGAGGTCGGTGGTGGCCGGTCCGAGCGCGGCGAGGCTGCCCAGGACGGCCACGGTGGCGGCCGCGAACGGGGCCTTGCCGCCCGGAGCGCCGGCGGCGGATTCGGCGGCGGGCGCGGTGTCGGTTCGGCCGGGGGCTGCGGGGACGGTCTGGTCGCCGTCGGCGTCGACGGTCGGGCCTGGCATGGTGCTCCTCGGGGTGGCGGGTATGCGCACCGTCCTATCGCATCCGCCCCGCCGCCCGGTAGGCCGGGTCCCGGCCGTCCGCGGTCCGCCGTCCGCGCGCTAGTGCACCGGCAGGCCGCCGGGCCGGGCGCTGGCCGCCACCGCCGCGTCCTGCCAGCCGTACAGCTGGTCGCCGATCAGCGCGACGTCGTACAGCCCGCAGTGCGCGGTCGCCCGCTGCGGGGCGTCCTTGGGGAACCAGTGCGCCCGCAGGTGCACGGCGCCGACCGGCCGGCCCTCGGTGCATCCGGCCGGGAGCGCCCGGTCCGGCAGCGTGGCCCGGATCAGGCGGTCGCCGTCGTGACTGCCCGTCAGGAAGGCGATCCGCACCGCCGTGTCGGGCAGCCAGGACGGCACCTCGCGCTCCTCGGCCTTGGCGGCGGCCCCCGTCGGGTACCGCATCGTCTGGTCCATCCGGTCCTGCGCCTGCTGGATCGCGGCCGGCCCGACCATCACCGCCAGCGCCGCAACGGCCGCCCCGCCGAGGACCACCGCCGTCGCCTTCCGCGCGCCCACCATCTCCGCCAACCCCTCCGCCGTGTCCCCGTCCCCTCCATCGTCGACCCGGTCGGCACCGCGAACCATGCCCGTGAAGTACCGAGCCGCATAGTCCCGAAGAGCTACCCTCCGCCGCCGCACCCCACCTTCCGGCGGATCCCGCACCACCCCGGAGGAGGACCCGGCTCCCGTCCGGTGCCGGGCGGGCGCCCCCGGGTGTCCGGCTCAGCCGATCCGGTACCCCACCCAGAACGGCCCGCCGGCCCGGTCGAGCACCTGCTCCAGCACGGCGACGAGGAGGTCCACGCCGTCCGGCGCGTCGGCGACGACGGCCGCCGTCGCCGCGATCAGCCGGGCGTGCAGCTCCGGGTCCGCGGCGGCGAGCCGGCGGGACAGCCACTTGCCGCCGCCGAGCCAGTGCCCGCCGACCCGCAGGGCCAGCTCGGACGCCTGGCGGAGCAGCTGGGAGGCGAGGTGGACCCGCTCCGGGTGGTCGGGGCAGCCGCGCAGGTCGTCCAGGGCGTCCGTGAGTTCGTAGCGGCGGCGCTCCAGCTCCATCGGCGAGGCGGGCGGCGGGCCCGCGGCGAGGCGTCGGCGCGACAGCTCCCGCAGCTCGGCACCGAGCCCGTCCGGGTCCGCGAGCAGCCGGCCCTCCGCGCACATGTGCAGAAGCGGCGAGCACGCGGCGGCGGTCTCCTGGTCGGCGAAGCGGTGCCAGTCGGCCTCGGTCTGCACGAACAGCTCGACGGGCCAGCCGAGATGGCGCAGGTTCTCCCGGTACGGGGCCGGCGGGCCGGCCAGCAGCACCACGATGTCGAGGTCCGAGGTCGGGGTGCGCCGGACGGTGAGCACACTGCCCGCCACGAACGCGGCCCGCAGTTCGGGGAACCGCAGGGCGACCAGGTCGGCGGCCGCCGCCACCGGGTCCGGGCGCTCCGTGGAGTCGTCGGCGGCGGGACGGGCCGTCCCGGGCGGGCGCGGCGTCATCCTGCGGTGAGCACGGTGCCCTGCGCCACCGCGCAGAGCGTCCGGGTGCCGTCCGCCGCGACGGCGAAGATCTCGCACCGGCAGATCGCCTGCCGCCGTCCGCTGGAGACCACGGTGGCCTCGGCGGACAGGGCGACTCCGGTGGCAGGCCGTACGTAACTGATCGTCAGGCCGCCGGTGAGCACGTCGGGGCCGAGCGCCGTTCCGGCCGCGAAGGTGAGCGCGTTGTCGGCGGCGTAGGCCAGGACGCCTCCGTGGACGAAGCCGTTCTGCTGCTTGAGGTCGTCGCGGATGTCGAGGGCGAGGACCGCGCGGCCCGGCTCGAACACCTCCACGCGGGCGCCGACCAGGACGCTGAACGGCTGGTCGTCGAGGACCTTCTGGGCGAACCGGAGTTCGGGCGTGAATGGCGTCATGCGGGACGGACCTCCAAGTCGTTGGGGGAGCGTACTCCCTGTTCCGTGCCCGGACCACCGGCTCCCCCCGGGGACGTGGCCCCACTCGCCGACCGGAGCGGTCCCGACCGGGTCGGGCCGGCCGTCGTCGGACCGCCCCGGTCGGCGGCCTGCCGGCACCTCCGCACCGGCGGTCACCTGTCTCCGGGCACCGTGCAGTTGGCCGGACGCCGCGGGAGGGAGCCGTCGGCCTGGGTGGCGATCTCCAGGAAGGCCAGCACCGCCAGCACCCGCCGGTGGTCCTCCTCCGAGGGCGGCAGGTCGAGCTTGAGGAAGATGTTGGTGGTGTGCTTCTTCACCGCCCGTTCGGTGATCACCAGCCGTTCGGCGATCGCGGCGTTGGAGCGCCCCTCGGCCATCAGTTGGAGGACCTCGCGCTCCCGCGGCGTCAGGCGGTCCAGCGGTTTCCTCCGCCCGGTGCCGCCGACCAGCATCGCGACCACCTGCGGGTCGAGCGCGGTGCCGCCCGCGGCCACCCGGTGGACCGTCTCCACGAACTGGTCGGGGTCGAACACCCGGTCCTTCAGCAGGTAGCCGACCGCGCCGCTGCCGTCGGCGAGCAACTCCTTGGCGTAGAGCTGCTCGACGTACTGGGAGAGCACCAGCACCGGCAGCCCGGGTATCCGCCGCCGGGCCTCCAGCGCGGCCCGCAGGCCCTCGTCGGTGAACGTGGGGGGCAGCCGCACGTCGACCACGGCCACGTCGGGGCGTTCGGTGAGCAGGGCGTTCAGGAGGTCCGGTCCGGTGTCCACGGCGGCCACCACCTCGAAGTCGTAGGCCTGCAGCAGCCGGACCAGGCCGTCCCTCAGGAGGAAGAGGTCCTCGGCGAGGACAACACGCACGGCAGCTCCATCGTCAGGGTGGTGGGGCCGCCGTGCGGGCTGCGGACGGCCAGGAGTCCGTCGAAGGTAGCAAGCCGGCGTTCCAGGCCGCGCAGTCCGGTGCCGCGCGAGGGGTCGGCGCCGCCCGTCCCGTCGTCGGTCACCTGGGCTTTCAGCAGGCCGTCCTGGTACCAGAGTTGGATGTCGACGCGGGCGGCGCCGGAGTGCTTCGCGGCGTTGGCCAGCGCCTCCGAGACGCCGAAGTAGACGGCGGACTCGACCGGGGCCTCGGGCCGGCCCGGCAGTTCGGCGGAGACCGTCACGTCCAGCGGGCTGTTCATGGCCAACGCCCGCACCGCGTCGACGAGTCCGCGGTCCGCCAGGACCGGCGGATGGATGCCGCGGACCAGGTCGCGCAGTTCGTCGAGGGCGGTCGCGGAGGCCTGGCGGGTCTCCGCCAGCAGCTGCTTGGCGGCCTGCGGGTCGCGCTCGACCAGCCGCTCGGCGACGCCCAGGTTCATCCCCATGGCCACCAGCCGGGCCTGCGCGCCGTCGTGCAAGTCCCGCTCGATCCGGCGCAGTTCGGCGGCCTGGGCGTTCAGTGCCTCGCGCCGGGTCTCGGTGAGGTGGGCGACCTTGCGCCGGGCGGCCAGCGCCTCGGCGCGGGCGGTCGGGCCGAGCAGGAGTCCGGCGAGCGCGGTGTGGGCGCGCAGCGCGACCGGCGCGAGCAGCAGGCCCGCCAGCAGGACCGGCAGCCCGAGCAGGGCGGCGGTCCGGGCGGCGGCGTCGTCCGTCAGGTGCACCCACAGGTAGGTGTTGTCGCCGCCGTGGGCCGCGAGCGTCTCGCGGACCCAGGGCTCCAGCAGGCCGAGGACGCCGTAGCCGACCACGGTCAGCGGGAGCAGCAGCAGGACGAAGCCGACGGCCGGGTCGACGAGCAGCCAGAGCAGGTCGCGCCAGGTGGCCGGGTCGGCCAGGATCGACCGGAAGCGCACCCACAGGCCCTGGACGCCCGGTTCTGCCTCCGGCCGCGGCAGGTAGGGCTCGCGGATCTCGGTGCCGGACCAGCGGGCGGCCAGGGTGCGCCGCAGCCCGGCCAGCCGGCGGACCGCCAGCGCGATCGGCGGCACCAGCAGGACGCCCACGCCGAGACCCATCAGGCCGCCGGCGAAGGACGCCGCGGTGAGCAGGGCCGTCTGCGGCACCACGAAGGCGGCCAGCGCCGCGCTGTGCACCACGGCCCGCACGGCGCGGCCCAGCGCGCGGAGCGGCCGCAGCGGGCCCCGCCCGGCATCCGGGTTCCCGCTCCCCGCACCGGTGTTGTCGTCGTTCACGGCCGTTCCTCCCCCGCCCCGCCGCCCTCGCGGCAGGCTTCTTCGTGTGCTGCCCTTCCGCACCCGAGTCTGCCGCAGCGCCGCGACCCGATCAGTGGCCCTCGGGACACTCCTTCCGGGGTACCTGGGTACACCGCGGCGGCGCCCGCCCGTCGTCGGACGCACCGCGCCCGGCACCTCCCGCGCGGACACCGGCCCGCCGGCGCAGCGCCGGGCCGTCAGGCCGGGCGGAACTCGTGCACGACCTCGATCGGGCCCGCCAGGTGCCGGTTGAACTCGTCCAACTCCTCGGCGGGCACCCACAGTTCGAGGATGGTCTCGCCGCCGGCCCGCTGCACGGGGTAGCGCCGGAGGAACGCCGTCCCGACCTCGAAGCGCGTCACGTAGCCGACGCCGGACGCCGGGACGTTCCAGTCCCGGGCGATCCGGATCGCGTAGTCCTCGTTCAGCACGGGGTAGAAGATCGGCTGCTCGGGCAGCCGCGGCGGCCACGCCCGCCAACCGGACGCGGCGACCAGGGCCAGCTCCTCGGGGCCGGTGGGGCGCCAGAGGGTGGTGGTCGGTTGCCGCTTTGTCGTCATATCGGCACCCTAGGGCGGGCATTGGTGCCGCGACCAGCGAATATTCAGCGGTAGGCGGCCTCGCCGGTGATGGCCTCGCCGAGGACGAGGGTGTGGATCTCCGAGGTGCCCTCGTAGGTGAGGACGGATTCGAGGTTGTTGGCGTGGCGCAGGACGGGGTAGGCGGTGGTGACGCCGTTGGCCCCGAGGATGGTGCGGGCGGTGCGGGCGATCTCCAGGGCGGTGCGGACGTTGTTGAGCTTGCCGAAGGAGATGTGGGCGGGCTGGGCGCGGCCCTCGTCCTTGAGGCGGCCGATGCGGACGGCGACCAGGTAGGCCTTCTCCAGTTCGAGGGCCATGTCGACGAGCTTCTGCTGGGTGAGCTGGAAGCCGCCGATGGGCCGGCCGAACTGCTCGCGGTCGCGGGCGTACTCGACGGCGGCGCGGTAGCAGTCGCGGGCGGCGCCGACGGTGCCCCACAGGATGCCGTAGCGGGCCTCGCCGAGCGAGGACAGCGGGGCGCGCAGGCCGCGGGCGTCGGGCAGCATCGCGTCGGCGGGCAACCGGACGCCGTCGAAGGCGAGTTCGCTGGTGACGGAGGCGCGCAGCGAGAGCTTGCCGGGGATGTCGGTGGCGGTGAACCCGGGGGTGCCCCGCGGGACGAGGAAGCCGCGGACGCCGTCCTCGGTGGCGGCCCAGACCACGGCGACGTCGGAGACCGAGCCGTTGGTGATCCACATCTTGGCGCCGTCGAGGATCCAGTCGCCGCCGTCGCGCCGGGCGCGGGTCCGCATCGCGGCCGGGTCGGAGCCGACCTCGGGCTCGGTCAGGCCGAAGCAGCCGACGGCCCGGCCGGCGGCCAGCTCCGGGAGCCAGCGCAGCTTCTGCTCCTCGGAGCCGTAGGCGTGGATGGAGCGCATGGCGAGCGAGCCCTGCACCGAGACGAAGCTGCGCAGCCCGGAGTCGGCGGCCTCCAGCTCCATGCAGGCGACGCCGTACTCGGTGGCGGTGGAGCCGGTGCAGCCGTAGCCGTCCAGGTGCATGCCGAGGACGCCGAGCTTGCCGAGTTCGGGGGCGATCTCGCGGACCGGGAAGGTGCCGTGCTCGAACCACTCGGCGAGGTGCGGCCGGACGTGCCGGTCGGTGAAGGCGCGGACGGTGTCGCGGATCAGCCGCTCGTCCTCGGTGAGCAGTTCGTCGACGCCGAGCAGGTCGAGCGGGTCGGGGCGGCCGGGGCGGCGGTCGGCGGGGGCGGTGGCCATCGGACGGGCTCCTCGGAGGGTTGCGGGGAACGGGGCTACCGAGGAGTATGCCGCCCGCCCGGCCCGGAGTCTTGACGCGGACAGAGCGAGCTGATTCCCTGTCAGGTCAGGAAACTTTCCTAACAGTTGAGCGCCGTCGGACACCCCGCGCCCGGCCGCGCCCAGGACTCCCGGAACGGTGACCCATGGCCAAGCACCTCCCCGCCCGCCCGCTGCTCGCCCTCGCCGCCACCGCCGCCCTGACGGCCGGCGCGCTCGCCCTGGCCCCCGCCGGACAGGCCGCCTCGCCCGACCCGGTCGGCCTCAACGCCCCCTACGAGTACCTGGGGTGGGGCAACCCGCAGAACCCGGTGCAGGTGATGCAGGCCACCGGCGCCACCCAGTTCACGCTGGCCTTCATGCTCTCCGACGGCGGCTGCAACCCGAAGTGGGACGGCACCCGGGCGCTCACCGGCGGCAGCGACCAGAGCACCATCGACGCGATCCGGGCCGCCGGCGGCGACGTGCTGGTGTCCTTCGGCGGCTGGGACGGCAACAAGCTGGGCGAGAAGTGCAGTTCGGCGTCCGCACTGGCCGGCGCCTACCAGAAGGTCATCGACGCCTACCGGTTGAAGGCGATCGACATCGACATCGAGAACACCGAGGCCTCGAACGCGACGGTCCGCCAGCGGGTGATCAGCGCGCTGAAGACGGTGAAGACCAACAACCCGGGCCTGAAGGTGTACGTCACCTTCGGCACCACGCCGACCGGCCCCGACTCCGTCGGCGTCGACCTGATCAAGAAGGGCGCGGCGGCCGGCCTGGCGGTGGACGGCTGGACGATCATGCCGTTCGACTTCGGCGGCCACAGCGGCGCGATGGGCACCGTCTCCACCCGGGCCGCCGACGGGCTGAAGAACGCGGTGGCGAGCGCCTACGGCTACGACTCCGCCACGGCGTACAAGCACATCGGGATCTCCTCGATGAACGGGAAGACCGACGAATCGGACGAGACGGTCTCCACCGCCGACTTCACCACGATCCTGAACTACGCCAAGTCGCACCACCTGGCCCGCTTCACCTTCTGGGCGGTCAACCGGGACCGCCCGTGCCCGTCCGGCACCTCGGCGGGCGACAGCTGCAGCGGCATCAGCCAGTCCGCCTACGCCTTCACGAAGATCATCGCCTCGTACCACGGCTGACGGCCCGTCGGCCCGCACCGCTCCGGGGCCGGCGGTGCGGGCCCGACACACCCGCCGGGAGGCGCGGGAATGCCCGGCGGCCGTGGAAGGCTGACGGGACCAGGAGGTGTCCCACCATGGCGGACAGCAGGAACGAGCAGGGCTGGCGGACCGAGCACGACTCGATGGGCGAGGTCCGGGTGCCGGCGGCGGCCAAGTGGCAGGCCCAGACGCAGCGGGCGGTCGAGAACTTCCCGGTGTCGGGGCAGCGGCTGGAGCGCGCGCACATCGCGGCGCTGGCCCGGATCAAGGCGGCCGCGGCGACGGTGAACGCGCGGCTCGGCGTGCTGGAGGAGCCGGTCGCGGCGGCGATCCGCTCGGCGGCCGAGGAGGTCGCGGACGGCCGCTGGGACGACGAGTTCCCGGTGGACGTGTTCCAGACCGGCTCCGGCACCTCGTCGAACATGAACGCCAACGAGGTGATCGCCACCCTGGCCACCGAGCGCCTGGGCCGCCCGGTCCACCCCAACGACCAGGTCAACGCCTCGCAGTCGTCCAACGACGTGTTCCCGTCCTCGATCCACATCGCGGCGACCGGCGCCGTGGTGCACGACCTGGTCCCGGCACTGGAGCACCTGGCGGGGGCGTTGGAGGCGAAGGCCGGGGAGTTCGCCGAGGTGGTGAAGTCCGGCCGCACGCACCTGATGGACGCCACGCCCGTCACGCTCGGCCAGGAGTTCGGCGGCTACGCGGCGCAGGTCCGGTACGGGGTGGAGCGGCTGACCGCCGCCCTCCCCCGGGTCGCCGAACTGCCGCTCGGCGGAACGGCGGTGGGCACCGGCATCAACACCCCGCCCGGCTTCTCCGCCGCCGTGATCGCGGAGGTCGCGCAGGCGACGGGGCTGCCGCTGACCGAGGCCCGCAACCACTTCGAGGCGCAGGGCGCGCGGGACGGCCTGGTCGAGCTGAGCGGGCAGCTGCGCACCGTCGCCACCGGCTTCACCAAGATCGCCAACGATCTGCGCTGGATGGGCTCCGGCCCGCGCACCGGCCTGGGCGAGATCAACCTGCCGGACCTGCAGCCGGGTTCGTCGATCATGCCGGGCAAGGTCAACCCGGTGCTGCCCGAGGTGGTGCTGATGGTCGCCGCGCAGGTGATCGGCAACGACACGACCGTCACGGTGGCCGGCGCGAGCGGCAACTTCGAGCTGAACGTGATGCTCCCCGTGATCGCCCGCAACGTGCTGGAGTCGGTGCGCCTGCTGGCCAACGCGGCCCGCCTGCTGGCCGACCGCACCGTCGCCGGCATCACCGCGAACGCCGAGCGCACCCGCGAGTACGCCGAGTCCTCGCCGTCCGTGGTCACGCCCCTCAACCGGTACATCGGCTACGAGGAGGCCGCGAAGGTCGCCAAGCAGTCGCTGGCCGAGCGCAAGACGATCCGCCAGGTCGTGGTCGAGCGCGGCTACCTGGACCGCGGCCTGCTCACCGAGTCCCAGCTCGACGAGGCGCTGGACGTGCTGCGGATGACCCGCCCCGCCGACCGGTCCTGACGCCCCGTCGGCCGCGCGCACCCGTCCGCCCCGGCCGCACGGCAACCGGCCAGGCGCACCCGCCCGCCCCGGCCGCGGAGCAAGGCGTCCGCCCCGGCGGCGGACCGGGGCGGACGGGGAGGCGGCAGGGTTGTTCAGTCCCGGCGCCGGGCCATGCCGGTCATGCCGGTGAAGGCGAGGCCGACGGCGGCCAGGGCGAGACAGGTCATCACGCCGCCGGTGATGACGTTGGTGAGGATGGTCCGGCGGACGTGCGCGCCGCCGTTGACCGCCCACGGGGCGATGATCGTCCATGCGCCGATCGCCACGCAGGCCCAGGCCCGGGCGTGGGTCCGGCCGAACGCCGGGCCGTAGCCCGCCATCAGGACGGCGAAGGCGATGCCCAGCACCAGGTTGCTGATGGTGAGGCCGGGGTACGCCGTGAAGCCGACCACCCACGGGGAGATCGCGAGGAACAGGCCGGTGCAGATCGCCAGCGCCTCGGTCCCCTGCGCGGCGGTCGTCGAGGTGACCGCCTCCGCGTGTTCGCGCAGGGCCAGGATGTCCGGGTGGTGCTCCATACCCTTGGGTAGCTGGGTGGACACCAGGACCACCTCCTTGTTGTCGGGACATGCGAGCCACCTGGTCGCTACCCGGTACGAGGTGAAAATAACGCTACCCACCAGTTTGTTCTTATTTTTTACTTATCACCCGTTCTGTCCAGGTTTCCGCCCCTCGACTTGCCCGACCTCTCCGCTCCCCTCCCGCGCGCGTACGGTGGAGAGCGGAGAGGTTCCCCATGCACTTCACCGATCGCACCGATGCCGGACGGCGGCTCGCCGCCGCGCTCGCCGCCACCCCCGACGCGCAGGACGCCGTGGTGGTGGCGCTCCCCCGCGGCGGGGTGCCGGTCGCGGCGGAGGTCGCGACGGCGCTGGGCGCGCCGCTGGACGTGTGCGTGATCCGCAAGGTCGGCGTGCCGGGCCAGCCGGAGCTGGCGATGGGCGCGGTCGGCGAGGACGGCGCCCGGGTGGTCAACCAGACGGTGGTGGACGCGGCGGGCGTCACCCCCGGGCAGTTCGCGGCGGTGGAGGCCCGCGAGCGGGCCGAACTCGCCCGCCGCGCCGCCGCCTACCGGGCGGGCCGGCCGCCGGTGCCGCTCGCCGGGCGGACCGTGCTGGTGGTGGACGACGGGGTGGCGACCGGGTCGTCCGCGCTGGCGGCGTGCCGGATGGTGCGGGCCCGCGGCGCGTCCCGGGTGGTGCTGGCGGTGCCGGTGGCCCCGCACGACTGGACGTCCCGGCTGGCCGGCGCGGCGGACGCGTTCGTGGCCGTGCACACGCCGTCCCGGTTCCTCGCCGTCGGCGAGTTCTACCAGGACTTCCGGCAGACCACGGACGACGAGGTGCTGGCCGCGCTGGACCGCGCGGACCGGCCGCACCGCCCGGCCGTCGACGTGCACGAGCTGGCCTTCCCGACCGGCCCGGCCGCCGTCGCGGTGCCCGAACACGCCGTCGGGGTGGTGCTGTTCGCGCACGGCAGCGGCTCCGGCCGGGACAGTCCGCGCAACCGGCGGGTCGCCGAGCGGCTGCACCGGGAGGGCCTGGCGACCGTGCTGTTCGACCTGCTGACGCCCCGTGAGGCGACCGACCGCTGGAAGGTGTTCGACCCGGGCCTGCTGGGCGGCCGCCTCGCCGAGGCGACCCGCACGGTGCGCGGCCGTCCGCCGCTGGCGGGCCTGCCGTTCGGGTACTTCGGGGCGAGCACCGGCGCGGCCGCCGCACTGTGGGCGGCGGCGGAGCCGGACGCCGAACCGGGCGCGATCGTCTCCCGGGGCGGCCGTCCGGACCTGGCGCGGGCCCGGCTTCCGCTGGTGACCGCGCCGACCCTGCTGATCGTCGGCGGCGCGGACGAGGACGTGGTGGAGCTGAACCGGCAGGCCCGCTCCGAGCTGCGCTGCGAGAGCGCCCTGCAGGTCGTCCCCGGCGCGGGCCACCTGTTCGAGGAGCCGGGGGCGCTGGAGACGGTCGCCGACCTGGCCGCGCAGTGGTTCGCCCGGTACCTCACGATCCGTCAGTCTGGAGGCGATCGGGCGGAACACTGAGCAATCCGCCCAGTCGGATCCGCCGCCCGCTGCTCATCTTGTACACATTGAGCAGCAGGAATCGGACCTGTTGCCCACCTCACCGAGCTGGAGGAAGCTCCTCGCAACCGACCTCGACGTGGAGGATTGCACCGATGACCGCCGACGCCGCTGTTGTACTGACGCCCGAGGAGCTGGAGGCCGGCCTCACCGCCGAGCAGCTGCGCACCCTGGTGGGCCTGGTCGAGTACGACGCCTCGACCGACCCGTTCCCGGTGACCGCCCAGGACGCCGTCGTCTTCGTGGTCGGCAACGCGACCCAGACCGCGCAGTTCTACCAGACCGTCTTCGGCATGGAGCTGGTCGCGTACTCCGGCCCGGAGACCGGCCGCCGCGACCGCAAGGCCTTCGTGCTGCGCTCCGGCTCCTGCCGCTTCGTGATCAAGGGCGGTGTGCTGCCGGACAGTCCGCTGCTGGACCACCACCGCCGTCACGGCGACGGCGTCGTGGACCTCGCGCTGGAGGTCCCGGACGTGGACAAGTGCATCGAGCACGCCCGCGCCCAGGGCGCGACCGTCCTGGAGGAGCCGAACGACGTCTCCGACGAGAACGGCACCGTCCGCCGCGCCGCGATCGCCGCCTACGGCGAGACCCGCCACACCCTGATCGACCGCTCCCGCTACAAGGGCCCGTACCTGCCGGGCTACATCGCCAAGGAGTCGACGGTGGTCCGCCCCGAGGGCGCCCCGAAGCGGCTGTTCCAGGCGCTGGACCACGCGGTCGGCAACGTCGAGCTCGGCAAGATGGACGAGTGGGTGTCGTTCTACAACCGGGTGATGGGCTTCGTGAACATGGCGGAGTTCGTCGGCGACGACATCGCCACCGACTACTCGGCGCTGATGTCGAAGGTCGTCGCCAGCGGCAACCACCGGGTGAAGTTCCCGCTCAACGAGCCGGCCATCGCCAAGAAGAAGTCGCAGATCGACGAGTACCTCGAGTTCTACACCGGCCCGGGCTGCCAGCACATGGCGCTCGCCACCAACGACATCCTCACCACCGTCGACGTGCTGCGCTCGCGCGGCGTGGAGTTCCTGAACACGCCGGACTCCTACTACGACGACCCGAAGCTGCGCGAGCGCATCGGCAAGGTCCGGGTCCCGATCGAGGAGCTGAAGTCGCGCGGCATCCTGGTCGACCGCGACGAGGACGGCTACCTGCTGCAGATCTTCACCAAGCCCATCGGCGACCGGCCCACGGTGTTCTTCGAGTTCATCGAGCGGCATGGTTCGCTGGGCTTCGGAAAGGGCAACTTCAAGGCGCTCTTCGAGGCGATCGAGCGCGAGCAGGAGCAGCGCGGCAACCTCTGACGGACAGTCACCAGGGCGACGAGGGAGAAGCGGGACGATGGCGTACTACCGGCAGCTGGGCTCCGTGCCACCCAAGCGGCACACCCAGCACCGCACCCCCGAGGGGGGCCTCTACTACGAGGAGCTGATGGGCGAGGAGGGCTTCTTCTCGGACTCCTCGCTGCTGTACCACCGGCACATCCCGTCGGCGGTGACGGCCGCCTCGGTGTGGGAGCTGCCGGACCAGTCCACCACCGCGAACCTCCCGCTGCTCCCCCGTCACCTGAAGCTGCACGAGCTGTTCCCCGGCCAGGAGTGGAAGTCGGCGGACGTCGTCACCGGCCGCCGGCTGGTGCTCGGCAACGCGGACGTCCGAATCTCCTACGTGGCGGCCGGCTCGCCCAGCGAGCTGTACCGCAACGGCCTGGGCGACGAGTGCGTGTACGTGGAGTCGGGCGCCGGCGTGCTGGAGTCGGTGTTCGGCACCCTGACGGTCGGTCAGGGCGACTACGTGATCATCCCGCGGGCGACCACGCACCGCTGGGTGCCGACCGGTGACGAGCCGCTGCGCGCCTACTGCATCGAGGCGAACAGCCACATCACCCCGGCCCGCCGCTACCTGTCCAAGTACGGGCAGCTGCTGGAGCACGCCCCGTACTGCGAGCGCGACCTGCGCGGCCCCGAGGGCCCGCTGCTGGTCGACGGCGGCGAGGTGGACGTGCTGGTCAAGCACCGCGGCCCGGGCGGCGTGGTCGGCACCCGCTACACCGTGCCCGCCCACCCGTTCGACGTGGTCGGCTGGGACGGCTGCCTGTACCCGTACGCCTTCAACATCGCGGACTTCGAGCCGATCACCGGGCGGGTGCACCAGCCGCCGCCGGCGCACCAGGTGTTCGAGGGCAACAACTTCGTGATCTGCAACTTCGTGCCGCGCAAGGTGGACTACCACCCGCTGTCGATCCCCGTGCCGTACTACCACGCGAACGTGGACAGCGACGAGGTGATGTTCTACTGCGGCGGCAACTACGAGGCCCGCAAGGGCTCCGGCATCGGACAGGGGTCGATCTCGCTGCACCCCGGCGGCCACACCCACGGCCCGCAGCCGGGTGCGTACGAGCGCTCGATCGGCGTGGAGTTCTTCGACGAGCTGGCGGTCATGGTGGACACCTTCCGCCCGCTGGAGCTCGGCGAGGCCGCCACCGCCAGCGAGGACCCGAACTACGCGTGGACCTGGGCGAGGCGATGAACGTTCCCGAGCTGTACCGCGGGCTGTTCGACGACGCGGCGGTCTTCCCGCCCGGCGACCTGCCGCTGGCGGACGCGGTGCCCGCGCACCTGGCGCACCGCGTCGCCCCGTACGCGGCGGCGGTCGGCCCGCTGCTCGTGCCGGTCGACAAGCTGGCCGAACTCGCGGCGCTGGCACCGCAGTTCCCGATCGGCGTGACCGTCCCGACCGGGCGGCTGGCGGAGGCCCTGAAGGGCGCCGCCGGGCTGCCGCTGGCCGGCGTCGAGTACGTGGCCGGCGAGGACGTGCGGGCCGCGGTGGCGGAGCTGGACGCGCTGCTGCCGGAGGGCGTCACCGCCGCCGTCGAGGTGCCCCGCTCCGACCGGATCGAGGATTCCCTGGACGCCCTGGCCGGCACCCCGTACCGCGCCAAGTACCGCACCGGCGGTCTGAGTTACGCCGCCTTCCCGAGCGTCGCCGAGCTCGCAGCCTTCCAACTGGCCTGCGCGGAACGCGAGTTGCCGTACAAGTGCACGGCGGGCCTGCACCACGCGGTGCGGCACACCGACCTGGGCACCGGCTACGAGCACCACGGGTTCCTCAACGTCCTGCTGGCGGCCGGGACTTCGGACCGCGCCGAGGCCGCCGAACTGCTCGCCGAGCGGGACGGGGCCCGGCTGGCGACCGCCGTGCAGTCGCTGACGGACCACCAGAGCGCCCGGATCCGCGCCGCGTTCACCGCCTTCGGCACCTGTAGCATCGCCGAGCCGTTGGAAGACCTCGCCCGACTCGGCCTCCTGGAGAACTCTTGACCACCACCACCTGGCTCGATCTGCCCGCGGACTCGCCGTTCGGCGTGCACAACCTCCCCTACGGCGTGTTCACCGCCCCCGACCGGCCCGGCCGGCGGCGGATCGGCGTCCGGATCGGCGAGCAGGTGCTGGACGCCGGCGCGGCCGCCCGGGCGGTCGGCGCCCCGTCCGCGCTGCTCGACGCCGAGACGCTCAACCCGCTGATGGCGGCCGGCCGTTCCACCTGGCGGACGGTCCGCGCCGGCCTCACCGAATGGCTGACCGACACCGCCCACCGCGCCGCCGTCGAGCGCTGCCTGATCGACCTGGCCGAGGTCGAACTGCACCTGCCGTTCGAGGTCGCCGACTACGTCGACTTCTACGCCTCCGAGCACCACGCCACCAACCTGGGCAAGATCTTCCGCCCCGGCCAGGAGCCGCTCACCCCGAACTGGAAGCACCTGCCGATCGGCTACCACGGCCGCGCCGGCACCGTCGTGGTCTCCGAGACGCCGGTGGTCCGCCCGTCCGGGCAGCGCAAGGCCCCCGCGGACGCGGCGCCGTCGTTCGGGCCGAGCCGCCGCCTCGACATCGAGGCCGAGGTCGCGTTCGTCGTCGGCACGCCCAGCACCATGGGCCGGCCGGTGCCGCTCGCCGACTTCGCCGAGCACGTGTTCGGCGTCTGCCTGCTCAACGACTGGTCGGCGCGCGACATCCAGGCCTGGGAGTACGTGCCGCTCGGCCCGTTCCTCGGCAAGTCCTTCGCCACCTCGGTCTCCCCCTGGGTGGTGCCGCTGGAGGCCCTCCAGCACGCCCGGGTCGCCCCGCCGGCCCGCGACGTGGAGCCGCTGCCGTACCTCGACGACCGGGACGCCGAGCCGTGGGGCCTGGACCTGGCGATCGAGGTCTCGCTGAACGGGCACACCGTCTCCCGCCCGCCGTTCGCCGGCATGTACTGGACCGCCGCCCAGCAGCTGGCCCACCTGACCGCGAACGGGGCCTGCCTGCGCACCGGCGACCTGTACGCCTCCGGCACGGTCTCCGGCCCCGAGCCGGACACCCGCGGCGCGCTCATCGAGCTGACCTGGAACGGCGAGCACCCGCTCAAGTTCCCCGACGGCACCATGCGCACCTTCCTGGAGGACGGCGACGAGGTGTCCATCACCGCCACCGCCCCCGGCCCGGGGGGGCTGCGGGTCGGATTCGGCGAGGTCACCGGACGGATCATCGGCTGATCCGCCCTCGCGGGCTGCGGGTACGTCAACCACGTGCCCGCAGCTCGCCGCATTTCGGGTGAGGTTGCGGGCCCGCAAACCCGTCTGCCGCTAGAAGTTGACGCGACATCACGCGGCTCTCGTCCCGAGCCGGGCCGCCCACGCCCGGCGCCCGAGGGGAAGTGCCGCCACCGCTCGCGGACGACTCTCTCCCGGAGGACCCCGATGACGAAGCTGCGCACCCTGATCTGCGGAGCCGCGTTCGCCGCCGCCAACCTGCTGATGCCCGCCCCGCAGGCCCACGCCGCCCCGCCCGCCCCCTGGTCCGTACCGCTGTGCGGCTACGCCCCGCGCGCCTTCTCCCCCACCGAACCCGTGCTGCTCACCACCGCGCTGCGCCCCTGCTGACCCGCGTCCCGCTCCGGGCCCGCCGCACCCCCGCGCCCGACACCCGCGCGGGCGGGCCCGGTACCGTGCACGGGAAGATCTTCGTACTTTCCGTGCACCCCGGATCGGAGCGTGGCGATGGACACCCACCAGGACGTGCTGGTCGAACGGACCGGCAGCACCGGCCGCCTCACCCTCAACCGCCCGCGCGCCCTCAACTCGCTCACCCGCGGCATGCTGGAGACCGTCCGCGCCGCCCTCGACACCTGGGCCGAGGACGACGGGATCACCGCCGTGCTGCTCACCGGCGCGGGCGACCGCGGCCTGTGCGCCGGGGCCGACATCCGCGCCATCCACGACGACGCCAAGCTCGGCGGCGCCGGCGGCCGGGCGTTCTTCCGCGTCGAGTACCCGCTCAACGAGCTGGTCTCCCGCTACCCCAAGCCCTACCTCGCACTGATGGACGGCATCACCATGGGCGGCGGCGTCGGCCTCTCCGCGCACGCCGCGCTCCGGGTCGTCACCGAACGCTCCGCCGTCGCCATGCCCGAGACCCGGATCGGCCTGGTCCCCGACGTCGGCGGCAGCCGGCTGCTCGCACTCGCCCCCGGCGAACTCGGCACCCACATCGGCCTCACCGCCGCCACCATGACCGCCGGCGACGCCCTGTACTGCGGCTTCGCGGACCACTACCTGCCGTCGTCCGCGCTGCCGTCGCTGCTCGCCGCCGCCGACCCGGTGGCCGCCGCGGCCGCGCTCGCCGAGGCCGCCCCCGCCTCCGAACTCGCCGCGCAGCGCGAGTGGATCGACCACTGCTACGCCGCCGACACCGTCGAGGAGATCCTGGACCGCCTCCGGGCCACCGGCCTCCCCGAGGCCAAGGACGCCGCCGAGCAGCTGCTCGGCAAGTCCCCCACCATGCTCAAGGTCACCCTCGCCGCACTGCGCCGGGCCCGCGACCTGCCCACCCTGGCCGCCACCCTCGACCAGGAGTACCGGATCTCCTGCGCCGCGCTGACCCACCCCGACCTGGTCGAGGGCATCCGCGCCCAGGTCGTCGACAAGGACCGCGACCCGCGCTGGAACCCCGCCGCGCTCGACCAGGTCGCCGCCGAGGACGTGGCCCGCTTCTTCGCCGTGCCCGAGGGCGGTGACCTGGGGCTCGCGGGGTGACCATCGTCTCGCCTGTCGAGACTGGCATCCGGGGCGGTGTTCGGAGATCGTATCCAGCGTCAGTTCAGTGTTCCGCTCAGCGTGGAGAGGATAAGCGGCGATGACCGAGTACGAGACGATCCTGGTGGACCGCAAGGGCCGGGTCGGCATCATCACCCTCAACCGCCCCAAGGCGCTCAACGCGCTCAACACCCAGCTGATGACCGAGGTGGTCGCGGCAGCCAAGGCCTTCGACCGGGACCCGGAGATCGGCGCCATGGTGATCACCGGCTCCGAGAAGGCCTTCGCGGCCGGCGCCGACATCAAGGAGATGCAGGACAACCGCTTCCCCGACGTCTACCTGGACGACTGGCTGGGCCCCTGGGACGAGCTCGGCCGCCTCCGCAAGCCCGTCGTCGCCGCCGTCGCCGGCTACGCCCTGGGCGGCGGCTGCGAGCTCGCCATGCTCTGCGACATCCTGATCGCCGCCGACACCGCGAAGTTCGGCCAGCCGGAGATCAAGCTGGGCGTCATCCCCGGCATCGGCGGCTCCCAGCGCCTCACCCGCGCCGTCGGCAAGGCCAAGGCCATGGACCTCTGCCTCACCGGCCGCATGATGGACGCCGAGGAGGCCGAGCGGGCCGGCCTGGTCTCCCGGATCGTCCCCGCCGACCGGCTCCTGACGGAGGCTCACGCGGTGGCCGAGACCGTCGCCGCGATGTCGCTCCCCGCCGCGGTGATGATGAAGGAGTCCGTCAACCGCGCCTTCGAGACCACCCTCGCCGAGGGCGTCCGCTTCGAACGCCGCCTGTTCCACGCCGCGTTCGCCACCGCGGACCAGAAGGAGGGCATGGCCGCCTTCGCCGAGAAGCGCCCGGCCTCCTTCACCAACAAGTAGCCGCGGGCACCGGCACGTCGAAGCCCCGTCGGGCGAAGGCGACTTCGAGGAGTCACCTGCCCGACGGGGCTTCGCTGCGTACCGCTCCGGCTCCGGCGGACCTGTCACACCGCCGCGGCCCGTACGCTCACAGGATCACCTCGGGGACCGGTGTCCTGCCGGGGGCTGCTCAGAAGTGGATCATCCACTGGAACGCGTTGTCCGCGCTGCTCACGTGCAGGCCCTTGCGGGTGCCGTAGCCCTCCGGGTTGTTCCAGTTGTACTCCTCCACGTCGAAGGAGCCGTCCGAGTAGACCGCGTTGACGTAGGCGACGTGGCCGTAGATGATGCCGTTGCTCGCCCGGTGGACGTCGTTGACGGCGATGGCGCCGACGGACGGGGTGGTGTTGACGGTGATGCCGAGGCGGCGGGCCGCGTCGTCCCACTGCGCGGCGTTGCCCCAGGTGGTGCCGCCGTAGGTGTTGCCGAAGTTCGAGATGCCGAGGCGGCTCTGGACGCGGGAGGACGCGAAGGCGGTGCACTGGTAGGCGATGAAGCCGTGGGCGCCGCCGTCGTAGTCGTTGGTGGCGCTCTCGTTGCTGCCGCTGCCGCCGCCGCCGAGGAACTGGTGCGAGGCGTTGTTGTTCTTCAGCGTGGAGTTCAGGTTGCCCTTGGCGCCGGGGGCGAAGTCCTGGTACGAGCCGGCGTAGCCGCTGTTGAAGTAGACGCGGACGGTCTGCCCGGAGCGGTTCCACACCGACGCGGCGTTGTTCTTGATGCAGACGCCCTGGCCGTTGCCGGCGCTCTTGAAGTCGTAGCAGCTCGGCTGGGTGTCGCCGTAGTTGCTGAGCGAGCCGGTGAAGTCGGAGATCGAGCCGGCGTTGTCGCTGTTGTAGTAGTAGCAGAACTCACCGGAGTCGCAGACGCCGTCGCGGGACGCGGCGAACGCGGGGGTGGCCCCGACGATCGGCACGGCCAGCGCGAGCGTGGTGCCGGCGACGGTCAGCATGGTGCGTATCTTCTTCACTGCTGTCTCTTCCCGTGGTGTGTCGTGGAACGGTGCGTGGTCGTACGGAGGGTGGACCCGGGCGCGGTCAGTGGGTGCGCTGGTACTGCTCCCAGGTCTGGATGGCGATGCGCGTGCCGTCGTCGGGGCCGTGGTTGGCCAGGCCGTTGAAGCCGAGGTAGTAGTCGCCGACCTGGTTCTGCGCCTGGGTGGCCAGGTCGGTGTCGTTGATCGCCACGGCGTGGATGTGCCACGGCCAGTTGCCCTGGGTGGGGTTGCGGACCCAGGCGGCGAACCCGACCTGACGCAGCACCAGGGCCACGTTGTTGCGGGTGGCGCTGGTCATGCCGTCCACGTTGATGTCCACGACGCCGCCGCCGTCGTGGGTGCCCGCGGAGGTGGGGTCGCCGCCCGGGTTGTACGAGCCCTGGTCCAGGGTCAGGTGGAAGCCCAGGAGGCGCTCGGCCTCGGTGAGCATGTTCTGGGTCCGGGTGTTGACGGTGTATCCGTCGCGCTGCAGCTTCGCACCGGGACCGATCGTGTGGGTCAGGGTGTACCGGCCCTGCCCCAGCGAGGTGAGCGAGGTGACGCCGGGCAGCCCGTTGGCGTCCAGGCCGCTGAAGCCGAGGGAGCGCTGGTAGGCGGCGTAGGCGGAGGTGGTGCTGGTGCCGAAGTACCCGTCCACCCACTGGGCGGCGAGGAAGCCGCGGGCCTGCAGGGCCTGCTCGACGGCCAGCACCGAGTCGTGGGCGCCCGGGGTCTGCGTGCTGTCGGCGCGCCGGGGGTCGATCTGGGCGGCCAGCACGGCGGCTTCCATGTCCACCACGGGCAGCACGGTGGCGGTGGCCGAGGATTCCCCGATCCGGGGCTCCGGGGTTGCCGCGTGGGCCTGCGCGGCGCTCAGCACCAGGCCGCTCAGCACGGCGACGGCCGTGAGCAGTCGGGTGGCGGCGGTCCGGGTCTTGGTGACGGATGCCATGCGGTGGTTCCTTCTCGTTCGTTGGAGGATCGGTCCCGCCCCGCCCGGTGCCGCGCACCGGGCGGGATCAGGGTTCCGACGGGCCGGGGACCACTGCTGCTCGATCGACGACCGGCGTCGGAGAACGCGCCGATCGGTCGTCAACAGCCGTCCCGGGGCCCGGTGTTGCGGGAGCCGGCCGGTGGGTCGGGCGGTCAGCAGCGGACGTCGGTCTTGCCGACGGCGTCACCGGCGACCGGCCACGGGCCGGTGCCGTTCCAGCCGATGGCCTGGGTGCACTGCGACAGGGTGTCGGCGCCGGAGGACCAGATCTCCACCATGTTGTCGTTGCACTGGACGTCCTGGATGGTGGTGCCGGTGACGATGCTGGTGCACCCCTGCCAGCTGCTGTGGGTGTCGCGGTAGCCCTGCCACACGTACATGTAGGCGTAGTTCTTGCCACAGCCCTTGTACTGCTTCACCGACGCCATGGTCTGGCCGCCGACGGTGACGTAGCCGGTGACACCGATCTGCGTGACGCTGGAGCAGCCGGCCGGAGTGGCGGCGCTGACGGACTCGGGGACGGCGGTGGTGGCGCTGGCGACACCGGGAACGACGCCGAACATCGGGATGGCGAGGGCCGTGACGGCAGCGATCTTGGTGAGCATGCGCATGGTGGACACATTCCTTTCGGGGAACGGGAGTTGGAGGAGCTTCCGGCCGGCCGCACCCAGGGGTTCCGGGGCGCGCGGACTCCGGCGGACGGGACAAGGAAGCCCGTGGCGGCCACCGCATCGGCCGTCGGGGCTGTCGCTCTCGGGCGGATTGCTTCCCGAGCGGACGTCAGGGCCCGGCCGGTCCGCGGGGTTCGGACGGCGGCGGGCAGGTGGGGGCGGACCTCTCGACGCGACCGCGGGCGTGCGGTCGGCGGAGCCGTGGACTCGGCTCGCGGAGGTCTCAGACGAGGGCGAGGCGCCAGCCGCGCAGGGCCGGCACGTGCTGCAGGGCGCGTTCACAGACGCGGCGGAGGCTGGCGGCCGCCGCGTCCGGAGTGTCCGCGATGACCGCGGCAGCGATGCGCCACCGATCGGCGTCAACCCGGGCGCGGATGTGCTCCACGCGGTCCTCGGGTCGGCTGTGGAGCCAGATCAGATCGGTGACCGTCGCAGGCGTCAGTCGCAGTGGCACCGGGTCAGGACTGGTGAGAGTCACCGCGACCAGGTGCACCTGAGCGGGTCAGCTCTGCGCGGGCGGCGCGGCCGGAGCGATGTCCCAGTCGAAGCCGGTGCTGGCGGCGGCGCGTTGGCCGTCGGCCGGGCGGTCGGCGGTGCTGCCGGCCATGGCGCCGGAGCCCAGGCCGAGGGTGAAAGCAAAGACCAGACCGGTGCAAACGATGCGTATGGAGTGGGCCACGACTGTTCCCTCCTGATTCGTAACCATGCTGCGTCCGTGGAAAGTTCGCGGAACCCGCCCCGGATATCGCGGCGCTTTCCGCGCCGCCGAGGAAGATCTTGCCTCCGTGGCGAGTCGGTGTCACGACTTCGGGGGTGGCACCAAGTAGCGGGGCAACTACGTGCCAGATCATTTCGTCTGCGGAAAGCATTGCATCGCCGACCGCGGCGAAGCGATGATGATGATCATCGACCCGGGGGAGAACCGCGTGGTGTTACAAGCACTCGGATTGAACGCACTGACGGAGAGCGTCTACCGGACCCTGCTGGCCGAGCCGGACAGAGGGGTGGAACAGATAGCCGCCAAACTGCACCTGTCGGAAGCGGAGGTACGGGAAGCACTCGACGAACTGCTGGAACTGACGCTGCTGAGGCCCGCGAGCGACTCCCGCAGTCTGCGGGCCGTCAGCCCGGAGGTGGGACTGACCAGACTGCTCGCCCACAACCAGAACCAACTGCTCCATCGCCAACAGCAGTTGGAGAGCGCCCGGGCCGCGATCGCCGCGCTCTCCGCCGAGTACCTCGACCGGCGGCTCGACGACGAGATGGTCCTGCGGCTGGACTCCCTCGACGCCGTCCGCGACCGGCTGGAGGAACTCGCGGCGACCGCTCAGGAGGAGTGCCTGTCCCTGATGCGCGGAGGGGCCGTGCGCCCCGATTCCATCCAGGCCGGCAAGCACCCCAACCAGCTGGCCCTGGAGCGCGGAGTGGCCATCCGCAGCATCTTCCAGGAGAGCTTCCGCAACGACCCCGACACCCTGCGCTACGCCCGCTGGCTGGCCGATCTGGGCGGCATGACCCGCACCGTGCCCTTGCTTCCGATGCGACTGGTGATCGTCGACCGCAGCATCGCCCTGATACCGAGCGACCCCGCCGACGGCCGCCGCGGCGCCCTGGAGCTGCACGGCGCGGCCCTCATCCAGCCCTTGTGCGCGCTGTTCGAGGAACTCTGGCGCAACGGCTCCGACTTCGGGCAGCCCGCCGCCCGCGACGACCAGGACCTCACCGGCTCCGAGCGCGCCCTGTTGCAGTTGCTGGGCCAGGGCCACACGGACGAGTCCGCCAGCCGCAAGCTGGGCCTCTCCCTGCGAACGGTGCGCCGAATGATGAAAGACCTGATGGATCGTCTGGGCGCGGAAAGCCGCTTCCAGGCGGGAGCTCAAGCCGTGCGGAAGGAATGGCTGTGATCGCGCCATTTTCGGCGTCCGGTTTCCGAGGTTCGGGAACGGAGTGAACCGGTCCGGGTTCGACCGCGAGTTCCGCATTCGGGCGATTTGGAACCCGGGGCGAAATCCGTACCCGAATCGGTGGTTCCGGCGGGACCGACGGCGCAGCCGTCAGTCCCGCCGGAACTCGACCACCCGGCTGTCCCGGTCGACGTCCACGTGGACGGTGCCGCCGCCGACCGCGGGGTAGGTGAAGCGGCGGCGGCCGCCCTCGCCGCCGTGCGGGTCGAACTCGGGGTCGCCGGCGGTGATCCGGCCGGCGGCCCATTGGGCGAGGAAGCGGTCGGCGGTCTCACGGGCCTGCTGGTCGGTGGCGGGGCCGCTGTCCGTCTCCTCGGGGAGGAAGCCCCCGTTGACGTCGCGCAGCAGACCGGACGGCCAGTCCAGGGTGAAGTCCTGGTGCTCCAGGGTGACCGCCAGCCGGTCGATCCCGGGGCCGAGCAGTTCGTGCTGGACGGCGACCACCCGGACGCCGGGGCCGAACAGCAACTCGGCGTCCCGGCGGGCGAGTTCGCGCTGCGGCCCGGTGGCCCCGGACGTGCCGGTGGCGACCGTCGGCTCCAGCACCGTGAACTGGAGGGCCAGCACCGGCGCGCCGAGGGCGACGGCCATCGCGGAGCCGAACGCCAACTCCCGCCCGCCGGACCGGATCCGCCGCCGCTGGACCAGCCGCACGGCGCAGCCGAGCAGGACGCCCGCCAGCCCGCCGAGGGTGTTCGCGGCGAGGTCGCCGCCGTCGCAGGCCCGGCCGATCGACGGCAGCAGGCCCTGGACGGTCTCGGTGACGCCGGTCAGGGCCACGACGCCGACGGCGACCGTCGCGGGGCGGCCGAAGGCGAGCACGGCGAGCAGGCCGATCGGGACGTACATCAGCAGGTTGAGCTGTCCCTGTTCCGCGTTGAGGGTGAAGCCGAGGTCCGCACCCCAGGTGCAGGAGGGGTCCTGGCCGCCGCCGGGGCCGGTGGGGCACAGGGTGGCGACCAGTTCCCCGGCCAGGGCGACGGCGAGCAGCACGGTGGACCGGCGCGGCAGGCCGCGCCGGGCGGCGAGCACCCACGCGCCGGAGCCGAGCAGCACGGCCACGACCAGGAAGGCCGGGATCAGAACCGTGTTGTTGTTCAGGACCGCGCTGATCATCGACGCACCGTCAGTTTCCGTCGTGGCGCCCGGGGTTGCGGTCGCCGTTCACTGGATGATACGGGCCAGGCCGGACCGGGTCGCGGCAACCACCATGTGGTCCCCGGGGACGAGCCGGCGGGAGCGGTCGGCGAAGTTCCACTGGTAGGCGTCGGCGCGGCGCTGCAGGCGGACGGCGACCACCCGGACGCCGCCGACGGCCTCCAGGTCGCCGATGTTCTGCCCGGCCAGGGCGGAGTCCTCCTCCACGGTGAGTTCGGCGACCAGCAGGACGTGCCGGAACACCGACAGGGTGCCGAGGACTTCACGGCCCATCAGGGCGGCGGCGAAAGCGGGCGCGGCCAGGTAGGACACCGAGCGGGAGGCGACGTTGCCGAGGGTGGCGTACACGTGGTGGGCGAAGTCGTCGTCGAACAGGCGGACCACGATGCGGACTTCGGGCCGGACGGCGCGGGCCTCCAGGGCGGCTTCCAGGTTGGCGGCGTCGTCGGAGGTGACGGCGGCGATTGCGCGGGCGTGCTTGACCCGGGCCTGCTTGAGCTGGGCCTCCAGCGGGCCTTCGCCGATCAGGACGGGGATGCCGAGGGCGCGGGCGGCGGCGATGCCCCGGGCCTGCGGGTCGCGTTCCAGGCAGACGACGGGCAGGCCGGTGGCGTGGACCAGGGCGGCGACCCGGGTGCCGACGTTGCCGAGGCCGACCACGATGACGTGGTCGCGGGTGCGGGCACCGGGCGGGCGGGGCAGGCCGCGGCGTCCGCTGGCCAGCGCCTCGACCACGATGGCGGTGGCGAGCGGCACGAAGGTGATGCCGCAGAAGGTGATCAGCACCTGGGCGGCGCGCGCCCACGGGTCGCCGAGGGCCTGGTCGCCGGGCAGGTCGGGCTGGGCGGCGCCGGCGGCGTCCAGCAGCGTGGAGTAGAGCGTCCAGCCGAGGCCGGGCGGGTGCTCGGTGCGGTAGTAGAGGACGACCGCGCCGACCACGATCGCGGCGAAGGCGGTGACCAGGATCATCCGCAGCCGGGTGTTGGTGAAGTACTTGAGGCTGTCCAGCAGCCACCACTTGATCCGCTTGCGGAGCGGCTGGCGCAGCGCCGGCTCGTTGTCGAGGGGTTGCAGCGCGGCGAGTCCATCGGGTTCGTGGGCGGGAGCCAGGTCGGGGCGGCCGAGTTCGATCGGGCCTTCGCCGGAGCCGAAGCGCTCGGCGATCCGGATGAAGTCGGCGGCCCGGCCCCCGGTGTCGGGCAGCAGCCGCAGCCGGGAGAGGTCCTGCCGGTCGATCCGGTCGGCGACCAGGCAGATCTGGTTGCTGCGGATGTCCTCGTCGTAGGCGACGTACAGGTGGCGTCCGCCGACCTCGACGGAGTGCGGGCGGCCGAGCGCGCCGTTGGCGAACGCGGGGGCGGCGGTCGCGGAGGCGGACAGCGCCGCGCAGTTGGGCAGCAGCTTCTCCAGGTGCTCGCCCAGCCGCTGGTTGAAGATCCGCAGCACGATCCGCACCCCGGGGTTGCGGTTCTCGGCGGCCATCGCGGCGTGGATGTTCTCCTGGTCGGTGCCGTCCGTCAGCGCGATGCCGCGGGCCCGTTCGACGCCGGCCGCGCCGAGCGCCTCGCCGGTCAGCGTGGCGTACTCCAGGACGGCCGCGACACCCGGTAACTGGGCGATGGCGGGCCCGTGTTCGCGCGAGAGGTCCGGCACCACGGCGATCACCGGCACCTCGTACTGCTCGGTGAGTTCGAGGATCAGCCGGTGCGCGAGCGAGTTGCCGCCGCAGACGATGTAGTGCCCCTCGACCGCCCCGGCCCCACCGCCGCCGTCGTCGTCCCCCGCCCGGCCGGCCCCGCCGTGCCCCGCCCCCTCGGCCGCGGCCGGTGGGCTCCCCCGCCCCTGATCCGTCATAGCGTCAGATGGTAGACGGCCCGTCAGGACGCGGAGGTGAACGGACGGTAGCGGATCCGGGAGCGAAGCGGGCGGTCCGGTTCGTCCGTTCGGCGGAGTCCGTGGTGCCCGGGGTGGGGGCGGGCCTTGAGGGTGGGAGGTGATCCTGTTCCGCAGCGGCAATCCCGGAGGAGCCATGGCAGACCCCTATCGGACCGACGACCGTCCCGGCGTGGCCGGACCGTTCCAGCAACTGGCCCGGCTGGCCTGGCAGGTGGTGCTGACGGGAGGTCTGGTCTCGTTGGCGCTGGGCGTGGTGGTCCTGGTCTGGCCGAAGCAGACCCTGTGGGTGGTGGGCGTGCTGTTCGGTCTGTACCTGCTGGTGATCGGCGTGGTGCAGCTGGTCGCGGCGTTCGGGACGCACGCCTCGACGGCGCTGCGGGTGCTGGCGTTCGTCAGCGGCGCGATCTGCGTGCTGCTCGGGCTGCTGTGCTTCCGCTCGGCGGCGCAGTCGATCCTGCTGCTGGCGCTGTGGATCGGCATCGGCTGGCTGT
Source organism: Kitasatospora sp. NPDC059646 (assembly GCF_042734615.1). NCBI lineage: Bacteria > Bacillati > Actinomycetota > Actinomycetes > Kitasatosporales > Streptomycetaceae > Kitasatospora > Kitasatospora sp. NPDC059646. Next base: position 79,745 of record NZ_JBHWDS010000024.1, on the reverse strand, counting down.
TCCGCGGCATCACCCAGCTCGCCGCGGTGGCTTCCGACCCGCTGATGCCGGCCCGCGGCTGGCAGGGGTTCATCGGCACGCTGAACCTGCTCGCGGGCATCGTGCTGATGGTGTGGCCGGCCCACTCGATCACCGCGCTGGCGATCCTGGCGGGCTGCGGGCTGCTGGTGATCGGCGTGGCCGAGATCGTCGCGGCGCTGCGGATCCGCAGCGGCGCGAAGCTGTTCCCGCACGAGCTCTGACGGTCCGTCGGCAACCGGAAGGGGCCCGCCCGGGAGGGCGGGCCCCTTCGTCGCGTCACTTCCCGGCGGGCACGGGCTGTTCGGGAGCCAGCGAGTTGCCGGCCGGGATGCGCCCGCAGTCGCTGGGGGCGCTCTTCCCGGCGAACCGGTCGTTCAGGTAGGCGACCGCGGTGGGCGCCCACGGGACGGCGGCGCCGAGGTGGCTGAGCAGGTCGTACTGCTGGTAGGCGATCCGGCTGTTGCCGGTGGCGCAGTACTGCCGGGCCAGCGCGCGGACGTCGCCGGCCACCATCACGCCGTCGCCGGTGCCGATGCCGGGCAGGTTGCTGAAGGTGCCCTCCAGCACGCCGGCGTTGCCCTGGGCCAGGTACCCGGGGACGGTGGGGGTGGCGGCCGAGCCCAGGTTGACCTTGTTGACGGCGGCCAGGAACTCCGGGACCGAGTTCGGGTCGGAGTACTCCGGCCTGGCGAGCTTCTTCCAGGTCAGCCCGGGGTACTGGCCGAGCGCGTTGACGATCGAGGCGTCCTGCATCTTCGCGTAGACCTGCTTGCCGTAGTCGCTCAGGTACGGCGTCAGGTCGAGGTCGTAGGCGCGGGCCACGCCGATGATCGCCATCGGGATGACGCCCGGCCAGACCACCCCGCCGTCCACGTACTTGAGGTTGTGCGCCGGGTCGACCAGCAGGCCGCCCTCGGCGAAGCCGACCAGCCGCCGGTTGACGTCCGGTGCGTAGCCGGGGGCCAGCGCGGCGGCCCAGTTGGTGGCGATCGCGCCGCCCGAGTAGCCGAGCAGGCCGAACCGGGTGTCGGCGCTCATGCCGGTCGCCGGGGACGCGGACACGGCGCGGATCGAGTCCAGCGTGGTGGCCCCGTACTCCGGCCCGGCGGCGAAGTCGGCGCGCTGGCCCTCGGTGTCGGGGATCACCACGTCGTAGCCCTGGAGCACGAACGGCACCACGAACAGCGCCTCCGCGTTCGCGATCACCCCGCCCAGGGTGAGGCCGCCGGCGATCGCCCGGGACGGGCTGTCGGCGGGGTTCAGCGAGTCGTAGAACGACTGGTACGACACTGCCCGCGACCCGTCGCTGCCCAGACCCCGCACCACCGTGGTCACTCCGGCGGACGGGCGGCCCTGCGCGTCGGTGGTGCGGAACAGCAGCTGCACGGCCTGCACCGGGGTCGGCACGCCCAGCAGGTGGTACGAGAGGGTGCGGGTCTTCAGCACGGTGCCGGGCGCGAACGAGGACAGCGGGGCGCTGCCGTCGTACGTGTAGAACGCGTCGGCCTGGGCGGTGGCGGCGGAGGCGCTCACGGCAGGGGCCGCGGTGGCCAGGGCGGCGGCGGCGAGGGCGGTGGCGATCGTCCGGGCGGCGGCTCGGTACATGGCTCTCCCGTTTCTCAACTGGGGGTGGGGGTGCGCGAGCTGAGGGCGGTTCGGTGGGGGGATCGCGCGAGTTACCTACGAGTAGGTAACCTCCGGGAAACCATCATGGACGCGTCGACCCGCCACGTCGCCGGGCCGCGGCACAGAGATTCGCGAGGTGGATTGTGACCGCACCCAACCCCGGACCCGCCACCCCCGAACCGCGGTTCGGCGGCACCCCCGCCCACCTGCGCCTGCTCGCCCTCGCCCCCGCCCTCGCCTCCGACGTGATGGCCCACCTGCTGGACCGCCTCCCCGCCTACCACACCCTCCCGCCCGAACAGCTCCGCGGCGAGACCACCCGTCAGATCGAACGCGGCATCCGGGCGTTCGTCGACGTCCTGCGCACCGGGCACCTGCCCGGCCGGGACGAACTCGCCCGCATCCGCGAGTCGTCCGCGCGGCGGGCCGACGAAGGCGTCCCGCTGGAATCGGTGGTCGGCGCGTACCACCTCGGCGCCCAGCTGTGCGCCGCCCGCCTGCTCGCCGAGGCCGGACCCGCCGACCTCGCCGACGTCGCCACCGCACAGGACCGGCTGCTCGACTGGCTGCGCGTCGTCAGCTGCGCGGTCGCCGCCGGCTACGTCCAGGAACGGCAGGCCGCGCTCGGCGACGAACACGTCTCCCGGCAGGCCCTGCTCTCCCGCCTGCTGGAAGGCGGCGACCCGCGCACCGCCGCCGACCGGGCCGGCATCCGGCTCCCCGCCCGCTACGTCGTGCTGTCGCTCGCGATCGGCCCGCACCCCGACGAGACCCGCCCCGGCGTCAACCACACCGTCGCCGCCCGCCGCAAACTCCGCCGCCTGCGCGCCGAGTTGGAGCGCCACTGCGCCCCGCTCACCGCTCTCACCACCGACGGCGGGGCCGTCCTGCTGCCGGACGACTCCCCCGGCCCCTCCCCCGACCTCGACCGGGACGGCCTCACCGCACTGGTCGACCGGCTCACCCGCGCCTGCGGCGCACCCCTGGTCGCCGCCGCGACAGCCGCCCCACCGGCGGAGGTCGCGGCCGCGGTCCGGCTGGCCGCCGAGATCCGGCAGGTCGCCACGGCGGCCGGGCGCGGCCCCGGCCTGCACCTGCTCACCGACGTGCTCCTCGAGTACCAGCTCAGCCGTCCGGGACCGGCCCGCGACGCCCTCGCCGCGATCCTCGCCCCACTCGCCGACCGGCCCGAACTCCTCGACACCCTGCGGGCGTTCCTCACCCACGACCTCGACCGCCGGCGCACCGCGACCCACCTCCTGGTCCACCCCAACACCGTCGACTACCGCCTCCGCCGCACCGCCGCCCTCACCGGCCTGCACCCCACCCGCGGCCCCGACCTCCTCACCCTCCGCGCCGCCCTCGCCGCCCTCGACGCACCCCCGACCTGACACCCCACCAACCGACCCGCCCCGCACCGCGCCCAGCCAGCGGGGCGACGGCAGGCAGCGGCCGGGACGGATGCCTCCGGGTCAGGCGCTGCGCACGGGCGGCGACCCGAGGCGAGCAGCATCGCCGCCGCGCGCAGCTTCCGGGGAGCAGACGCACAGGCCAGGCCCAACCCGGCGGCCGGCGAGCCCCGCCGTGCACACGGGCAGGGAAGCAGGGCCAGCGCTGCGCGCACTTTGCGGAGAGCAGCCGCACGGGCGGAGCCGGGCGGGGCACTCAGCGGCCAGCAAGTCACACACCGCGCGCAGCATGCGGGCCGGAGGCAGACAGACGGGGACCCGGTCACGCGCTGCGCGCGGCCAGCGGCTGCTGAGCCGGGCCACACAGGAAGAGCCGACCGGGGCCGGTGTCCGCGGCCCGCAAGGCGGGCGCGGCGCACGGGCGGCGAGCGCTGCGCGCAGCGTGCGAGCCGAGGGCACACAGGACCAGCCCAACCCGGACGGGCCCACTGTCCGCGGCCGGGAAGTCGGGCGCTGCACACGGGC
>NZ_JBHWDS010000024.1:0-76067 GCF_042734615.1 Kitasatospora sp. NPDC059646 | reverse complement strand
GCAGCACACAGGCCAGGCCCACCTTGGCGTCCGGCGAGCCCGGCCCTGCGCACGGGCGGCGACTCCGTAGAGGGAGCAGGGCCGGCGCTGCGCGCAGCGTGCGAGCCGAGGGCACACAGGACCAGCCCAACCCGGACGGGCCCACTGTCCGCGGCCGGGAAGTCGGGCGCTGCACACGGGCGGCGACCCGAGGGAAACGGCGTCACCGCTGCGGGCAGCGTTCGGGAGCAGCACACAGGCCAGGCCCACCTTGGCGTCCGGCGAGCCCGGCCCTGCGCACGGGCGGCGACTCCGTAGAGGGAGCAGGGCCGGCGCTGCGCGCAAGTCTGCGGAGGGCAGCCGCACGGGCGGAGCCGGGCAGGGGCCTCTCGGCGGGCAAAAGGCCGCGCGGCATGCGCCGGGGCCGGGGTCAGGTGGCGGCGGTCACTCCGGCTACGGCGAGGAGGAGGACGGCGGAGACGGCGGAGAGGCGGCGGGCGGCGGCGGGGGTGGTGCTGAGGCGGGTGGCGAGGCGGGCGGTGGTGAGGGCGACGGCGGTGTAGACGGTGGCGCAGGAGAGGACGTTGACGGCGCCTAGGGCGGCCACCTGGGCGCCGACGGGGAGGGTGGCGCCGGGGGTGACGAACTGGGGGACGAGGGAGAGGTAGAGGAGCAGGCCCTTGGGGTTGAGCAGGGCGGTGAGCAGGGACTGGCGCAGCACCACGGGGGTGGGCTGGGGGCCGGCGGCGGCGAGCGCCCCGGTGGAACCGCTCCGGCGGAGGCTGAGCAGCATGGTGACGGCGAGGAAGACCAGGTACGCCGCGCCGCCCAGGCGCAGGACGGGGAGCAGGCCGGGCAGGGCCCGGAGCGCGGCGGCGAGTCCGGCGGCGGAGAGCACGGTGTGGACGGCGTAGCCGGCGCAGACGCCCGTGACGGCGGTGAGGGCGGCGGCGCGGCCCTGGCCGAGGCCGCGGGCGGCGATGTAGAGCCAGTCGGGTCCGGGGGTGCAGACCAGCAGCAGGTCCACGCCGAGGAAGAGCAACAGGGCGTGCGGGTCCATGGCACCTTCGGTTTCGCGTCGGGGGTGGTCGCGGGGCGCGACCTCCCGGACGCTATCGCTCCGGCGCTGGCAGCCGATGGCCCGTTTTCGCTGGTCAGGCCACCCGTGAGGCAGAATGTTGCGCCATGGACCGCCTCGATCGCAGAATCCTCCACGAGCTCCAGCAGGACGGCCGGCTGACCAATGCCGAACTCGCCGACCGGGTGGGCCTGACGCCGTCGCCGTGCCTGCGCCGGGTGCGTCTCCTGGAGCAGCAGGGCGTGATCCGCGGGTACCGCGCGCAGCTCGATCCGGTGGCGGTCGGTCGCGGGTTCCAGCCGTTCGTGACGGTGGTGATGCGCCACGAGGACCGTTCGACGGTCGCCGAGTTCGAACGTCGGGTCGCGGAGCTGCCGGAGGTGGTCGAGGCGCACCGGCTGTTCGGCGACCCGGACTACCTGCTGCGGGTCGCGGTCGCGGATCTGACGGCGTACGAGCGGTTCGTCACCGATGTGCTGTCGAGCCTGCCGGGCATCGCGCAGGTGCATTCGCATCTGACGATGAAGCAGGTGAAGGCCGATCGCGGCATCCCGGTGGACCGGGGCTGAACCGGACCGGGCCGGGCCGTCGGCGGGTCAGCCGTCGTCGGGGAGCGTGCCGATCCGCCGCAGCGACTCGAAGTGGCCGACGGTGGGCGGGTGTTCGAGGTCGTGGAGTTCGCCTTCGGACCAGACCGGGCGGATCCGCCACATCGGGCCGGCGTAGGCGCGCAGGGCGTCCTCGTCGCGCCAGCGGGTGATCATCTGGACCCGGTGGTCGTCGTCGGAGACGGCGCGGAGCAGTTCGCCGCCGAGGAAGCCGTCCCACTGGTCGAAGCCGGGCATGACGGTCGAGGCGAGCCGGGCGCAGAACTCCTCGACCCGGAGCGGGGAGACGTGCGCCTCCCAGATTCGAATGATCATCTCGGCCTCCTCGGCTGGCCCGGGCCCTGCTGACCATTATCGGACGGTATGCCCGACCGGGAGCCGTTCGGACCGCCGCCGATTGCCGCCGGTGCGGTCCGGGCCAAGACTCGGCGGTGGACCCGTACGGCGAGAGGAGCCCGACATGGCGGTCTGCGTGGTGTGCCAGAACGACTACTGGCTGTCCTTCGAGATCAAGACGATCACCGGCGACACCTACGTCTTCGACAGTTTCGAGTGCGCGATGGAGAAGCTGGCGCCGCGCTGCGAGCAGTGCACGGTGCGGATCGTCGGCCACGGCGTGGAGGTCGCGGGGCGGTTCTTCTGCTGTGCGAACTGCGCCCGGGCGAACAGCGTGCTGGGCGCGGAGGTCCGCGACGCGGTGGGTGCCCACCCGTCCTGACCTGCGAGGGCAGCACGCCGCACGGGGCGGCCACCGGAGGCGGTGGCCGCCCCTCGTCCGTGCCCGGGGCGAACGGGGCCGCTCAGAAGGTGAAGCGCAGGGCGCGGACCCGGTGGTCGAACGAGGACGGGACGAGCTCCGGTTCGCCGGTGGAGCGGATCCCGGGCAGGCGGGTGAACAGTTCGCGCAGCAGGGTGCGCATCTCCTGGCGGGCCAGGTGGGCGCCGAGGCAGAAGTGCGGGCCGCCGCCGCCGAAGCCGAGGTGCGGGTTGGGCGAGCGGGTGATGTCGAAGGCGTCGGCGCGGTCGAACACCGCCTCGTCGCGGTTGGCGGAGCCGTAGAACAGCACCACCTTGTCGCCGGCGGCCAGCCGGATCCCGGACAGCTTGTGGTCGACGGCGACGGTGCGCCGGAACTGCACGATCGGCGTGGAGTGCCGGACGATCTCCTCGACCGCGCCGGGCAGGTGGGCGTCCAGGTCGCCGAGCAGCAGCTCGCGCTGGTCGGGATGGGCGGTGAGCAGGTGCAGGCCGTGGGCGAGCGCATTGCGGGTGGTCTCCACGCCGGCGACCAGCAGCAGCGAGAAGAACGCGCCGAGTTCGCGCGAGCCGAGCCGGCGGCCGTCCACGTCGGCGGTGACCAGCGCGGAGATCAGGTCGCCGGTCGGGCGGCGGCGCCGCTCGCGGCCGAGGGCGGCGACCGTCAGGTGCATCGCGGCGAGCGCGTGCAGGCCGCGGCCGGGGACCCGCAGGCCGCGCCGGGCCATCCCCGCCGAGGCGGAGGCCCGGTTGATCCGGGCCAGGATGGCGCGGCGCTGGGCCTCGGGGATGCCCATCATCGAGCAGATCACCTGGTACGGGAGTTCCCCGGCGACGGCCGAGACGAAGTCGGTGGGGCGTTCGTGCTCCAGCCGGTCGACCAGGCGGGCCGCGGTCCGGGCGATGTCCTGCTCGACCTGGGCGAGCAGGCGGGGCGTGAACGCCCGGCCGACCACCCGGCGCAGGTCGGCGTGCTGCGGGTCGTCGAGGTTGACCATGGAGTCGCCGAAGACGGTCCGCACCCAGCGGGCCGGCTCCGGCGAGGTCACGCCGGGCCCCGAGATGTACACCTCGGGGGACCGGCTGGCCGTCATCACGTCGGCGTGCCTGACCAGCGCCCAGCAGCGCCGCCCGGTCGCCCGGTCGGTGAAGGCGACCGGTCCCGGGCGCTCCCGCAGGCGGGCGAACGCGTCGACGCGCAACTTCTCGGGGAGCCGCCAGAACGCCGGGTCGCCGAGGTCAATGCCGCGCGGAGCGGCATCCACGGATACGGACATGGGGACGTTATCGCGCAGTCGGTGACGCTACGTCAAATCCCCGTCGCGTTCGGTAAGGGGTTCGAATCCGCCCTACGGCCGGCCCTGCCCCGGGTCGCCGGGGCCGGGCTGCTGGTAGGGATTCGCGTACGGCTGCCGGTACGGGTCGGCGTACGGCTGCTGGTACGGGCCGGGGTGGGGGTACGGCTGCTGCGGGTACGGGGGCGGGCCGTCGTGGCCGGGCCCGCCGTCCGCCGCGGACGGGTCGTCACCGGACGGCTCCTCGGCGGGCTCCTCGTGCGGGGCGATCTCGCGGGCCAGCAGCGTGGCGCCGGCCACCGCGCCGGGCATCGCGAGCACGGTCAGCACCGGGATCAGGAACAGCAGCACCAGGCCGGCGCCGAAACCGACCGCCAGGCCCGTGCGGGAGCGCAGCAGCCGCAGCCGCTCCTTCTGCGCCAGGCCGCGCTTCTGCAGCGGCGTGCCGGTCAGTTCGACGGTCAGGAAGAAGCCCGAGACGCACACGCCGACCACCGGGACGACGGTCTGGCCGACCACGGGGATGAACCCGCACAGGAACAGCAGGACGCCGAAGCCGGCGGCGCGCAGCAGCACCGCCAGGCTGTCCTTGGCGGCGATCCAGAGCTCGCGCCACAGCGGCAGGTCGGGTCCCTGCGGGCCGCCGCCCTCGGTCTCCTCGACCTTGGCCGACAGCGACTCGTAGAACGGCTCGCCGATCAGCAGCGTGACCGCCGTGAAGGTCAGCACGGCCAGCAGCCCGCCCATGCCGACGGCCGCCGCGCCGACCGTCACCCGGACGATGTCGCGCCACGGCTGCGACCAGTCGTCGGCGAACGGTGTCGCCCAGGAGGCCAGGTCGCCCGCGTAGACGATCAGGACCGCCATCGCGGCCAGGTAGCCGACCAGGGTGATCAGCGCCGGGATCAGGCCGAAGCCCCACCAGCGGCCGTGCCGTGCCACCCATCGTTGCCCGTTGAACAGGAACCGCAGTCCCGCCCCGAAATCTCGCATTCCCGCACCTTAAAGGAACCGTCAAGTCGCCGGGGCGCCAACCCGGTTCCGGCCGCGCGGGACGCCGCCCGCGGCCCGGCGGACGGCGGCGGACGCGCCGAGGGTGGCGGCGGCCAGGGTGCCCCAGAGGGCGAGCGGGCCGACGGCGGCGAGGGCGGTGATGGCGGCCGGCGAGACCGCGAGGCCCAGGCCGGTGGAGAGCTGGAAGCGGGCCAGGGCGCGGCCGAGCACGGGCGCCGGGGCCAGCGCGGTGACCAGGGCGGTGGAGCTGCCCGCGTACAGGATCTCGCCGAGCGTGCAGGGCACCGACACCAGGGCCACGGCGAGCGGGCCGAACGGGGCGGCCAGCAGGAAGCCGAGGTAGCTCGCGGCCAGGACGGCGCCGGACAGGGCCAGCACCGTGCCGCGCGACCAGCGGGCCGCCGCCCAGGCGGTGACGGGAAGTTGGAGGGCCACCACCAGCACCGTGTTGGTGACGAAGACCGCCGCCGACCAGGCCGGGGAGGCGTGCAGGACCGTCACCAGGACCAGCGGCAGCGCCACTTCGGGGACGTTCAGGCAGAACACGTACACCACGTTGGCCAGCAGCACGGCGCCGAGCGCGCGCTCGGCCGTCCGGGCGGTCGGCGGCGCGGTCGGGGCGGCGGTCGGCGGCGCGGGGGCGGCCGTCACCCGCACCGAGTGGGCCAGCAGGGCCGCCGCCAGGAATCCGGCGCCCGAGACCGCCGCCAGCGCGCGCAGGGCGGGCGCTCCCCCGCTCAGGCAGACCGTCGCCAGCAGCGCGCCGACGCCGAGGCCGGCGTTGCGCACGGCGCGGGCGGCGGCGAGCGCGGCGTCGCGCAGGCCGCCGTCGGAGACGGTGGCGACCAGTGCGGCGTGCGCGGCGGGCCAGGCCTGGTTGCCGACGCCGAGGATCAGCGCGGCCACCGCGAACAGCGCCGCGTTCCCGGGCGGGGTGGCGAGCAGCACCGCGACGCCCGCCACCCGCACCAGCATGGCCGCGGCGACGGCGGAACTGCGCGCGCCCCGGTCGAGCCAGCGGCCGAGCGGCGGCATGGCGGCCAGGCCGGCGACGATCCCCGCCGTCATGGCCAGGCCGGTGGTCGCCGCGCCGAGGTGGAGCACGGTGATGCCGTACAGCAGCAGGAAGGGCCGCAACAGGCCGGTGCCGACCGCGTCCACGGCCAGCGCCACCGCGTAGCGCGCCCCGCCGGCGGCCCGCACGAGCCGGCGGGGCGTCGGCCGGGAGGTGGTGATCGTCGTCATGCCGCCCACCGTCTCCGCGGGGCCGGTGCGGGTCACGCCGGTTGACGGTCCTCGTCAATCGGGAAGAGCCGGTCGGGCAACGCCGGAGTTGGCGGGGAAAGGGGCGCTGAGCAGGGGCGCGTCCGGCGCGCGGGGGCCCGGGCGATGCGCACTCGACAGCCCGCGAAGCTGCGGGCGATTCTCGACGGAACGCGCCCGAACCCGCGTCCCCACCCGTCTGAAGGAGCTTTCGTGGAGCGTCAGTTGGAGAATCCGACGGCCTCGCTGAACCGCCCGCTGAAGTGCCCGGTCGATCACTCGCTGCTGGTCCTGGACCCCACCGGCCGGGCCCGCGACGCCGAGACCGCCGAACTGATCGGCCGCGGGCCCGCCACGCCGGCCGACATCCTGGGCGTGCAGGCGTGGGCGGTGTCCGACCCGGACCTGCTGGAGGAACTGCTCAAGGACCCGCGCATCGCCAAGAACGGCCCGCAGCACTGGCCCGACTACGAGCGGGTGGCGGCCGGCTGGCCGCTGGCCCTGTGGGTGACGGCCCGCAACATGTCCACCACGGACGTCGAGCACCACCGCCGGCTGCGCCGCCTGGTCAGCGCCGCGTTCACGCCCCGTCAGGTCGCCGGCCTGGCCGACCGCATCGAGGGCATGACGGCCGGGCTGCTCGACGCGGTCGCCGCCGCCGGCGCCGACGGGACGCCGGTGGACCTGCGGCAGGAGTTGGCCCGCGCGCTGCCGATCCTGGTCATCTCCCACCTGCTCGGGCTGCCCGACGAACTGCGCGAGAGCTTCGGGCACCACGTCGAAGGGGTGTTCGACACCACCCTCGGCCCGGCGGAGTCGCAGGCCAACAACGTGGCGCTGTACGAGGTGATCGCGGCACTGGTCGCGGGCAGGCGCGAGCGGCCCGGCGACGACATGACCTCCCTGCTGATCGCCGCCCGCGACACCGAGGGCGACGGCGGCGCGCTCACCGAGGAGGAGCTGCTCGACACCGTCATGCTGGTGGTCGCGGCGGGCTACGAGACCACCGTCAACCTGATCGACAACGCCATCGCCCTGCTGCTCACCCACCCCGACCAGCTGGCGCTGGTCCGCGAGGGCAAGGCCGGCTGGGACGACGTGGTGGAGGAGTCGCTGCGCCGGGAGTCGCCGCTGGCGCACCTGCCGATGCGGTACGCGCTGGCGGACATCGAGCTGCCGGGCGGGGTGACCGTCCACCGGGGCGAGCCGATCCTGGCGTCCTACGCGGCGGCCGGCCGCCACCCGGCGCGGCACGGCGACAGCGGAGCGGTGTTCGACGTCACCCGTCCGGTCAAGGACCACCTGGCGTTCGGGCACGGCCCGCACTTCTGTCTCGGCGCCCCGCTGGCCCGGCTGGAGGCCCGGACGGCGCTGCGCGCGCTGTTCGAGCGCTTCCCGGGGCTGGCGCTCGCTCCGGGCGCCGCGCTGGAGCCGGTCGAGTCGCTGATCTCCAACGGGCACCGCACCCTGCCGGTCGTCCTGGACGCGTCGCGCTGACCGACCGGCCGCCCTGACGGCGGCGGCACGTCGCCGTGGGACCGGACCGGGCCGCCGAGGCGGCCGGTCCGGTCCGCGGCCGTTCCCCGGCACCTGCACGGTCGGCCGGTCCGTGCCGTACGTCCGGGTACCGGACCGGGCCCGCCGGCCGGGTGCGGGTGCCGCGCCGACGTGCTCACCGGCGCCGGCGGACGCCGTCGGCCAGCGCCGTCACGGCGGGCAGCACCAGCAGGGCGAGGGCGGCGGCCCACGCCATGATCACCGGCGTCTCGAAGCCCACCTCGGCCAGCGGGTTCCAGGTGCACGCGGGATGGGCGGTGCCCCAGCGGACGCAGGCGAAGTGGTCGCGGGCGGTCATCGCCGCGACCGGGAGGACCAGGCCCGCCCCCAGGGCCGCGAGGACGCCGTGCAGGGCGCGCAGGTCGCGGTCCGGGGCCAGGCGGGCCGCGACCAGGCCCACCGCCAGTTGCAGCAGCATCGCGACGGGCACGAAGTACAGGCTGATCTCGCTGCCCAGCCACTCGATGGGGAGCGGGAAGACCGCGGCGCTGACGACGTGCGCCAGCCAGAGGGCGGCTCCGGCGGCCGCGCCGAGGGCGATGCCGTGCCCCACCGCGCGCAGCGGGGCCTGGCGCACCACCACGACCAGCGCCGCCGCGAGGTCGGGGGGCGGCGGCCGCAGCAGGAACCGCTCCGGCCCCGGCCCGGTTCGTGCCCGGCGCAGGATCCGTCTCCCGAACGGCGCGGCGAGCGGCAGGGCGGCCGTCGCCGCGACCACGGCGAGGACGACCGGTGGCGGCGGGACCACGGCGACCACGGAGAACGCGTAGCCGAGGTGGTCGAGCGGGGTCGGCAGCAGGTTCAGGGGCCGGGGCAGCGGCAGCAGGCCGAAGCCGGGCGTTCCCAGCGGGTAGACGCTGCCGAGCCAGAGCGCCAGCAGGACGGCGCCGGCCGCCGTGGACACCGCGATCGGCAGCAGCGGCCGGCGGGCGGCGAGCACCAGCGGCGCCCAGGTCCGGGCGAGTGCGGCGTTCCACCGCACGAAGCCGTACCCGACGACGCCGAGGAGCAGCCACCAGGAGGACTGCACCGGCAGCGGGTCGGCGACGCCCATCGCGAGGGCGGTGAAGTGCCGCTCGTCCATGCACGCGCCGAGGGCGAGTCCGCCGCCGACGGCCAGTCCCGTGCGGTGCGCGCCGGGCCAGGCGGTGCGGTCCAGGTGGGCGGCGAGGGTGGTCCGCCAGATGCCCGCACCCAGGCTGCCGCCGAGCGCCGTCGCGGCGAAGGCGGCGCCCAGCACGTCGTCGCTGCCCAGGCCGACGGCGGCCGTGGTCCACTGCGCGGCCTTCAGGTGGACGAGCGAGCCGGACAGCGCCAGGCCGAACGCCTCCCAGGCGGAGAACCGGAAGAGCAGCGCCGGGTTGGCGAGTGCGGCCAGCCGCTCCGCCGCCGACGGGTGCGTCCGGCGGTGCGGCGGTCGCCGGGGCCGGTACTGCTCGCTCGCCTGCTGGGAGCGGAGCAGCTGCCGCAGCGCGGGCGCGCCGCCGGTCCACAGGGCGACCCGGGCGTCCGCGTGGAGTTCGCGGGAGCGCAGCACCGCGGCGCTCGCGCAGGCGACGGTGATCGCCAGCGCGCCCTGGGTGACCGCCACCATGAGCTGGAAGATCGCTCCGCCCGGCAGCAGCACCAGGCTGACCAGGACGGCGCCGGGTGTGAGCACCGCCATCGGGACGGCGATCGCGTAGACGAACAGCCGCTGGCAGACCAGGGTGACGAAGGCGATGTCGACGTCGCGGTTGCGCAGGTGCGCCAGTTCGTGCAGGACGATCTCCCGGAACGCCTCGGGGTCGCTGCGGTGGAGTTGCAGCAGGCCGCGGCTGAGCAGCACGTGGCGGCGGCCGACCCTCCCGAAGGCGAGGCCGGTGAGGCGCTGGTCGCGCCAGTCGACGACGAACCGTACCGCGCAGGGCAGTTCGGCGACCTGCACGAGTGCGTCGAGCGTCCGCCGGATCTCGGGGTGGGCGCCGGGCCGGAAGGGGCGCAGCCGGCGGCGGCGCAGCCGGTACGCGGGCAGCAGCCAGAGGGTGACGCCGACGCCGAGCCACAGGACGACGATCAGGGCGAGGTTCAGGGCGGCCCCGGCGCCGGGTGCGCTCACCGATGCCTGGCAGCGGCGGGTGAACGCGTCCGGGTCGGTGCCGAATTCGGCGAAGGCGCTCGGGGCGCAGTCGAGCGTGTCGATGAGGGAGTCCAGGGAGCCGCCCCGGAACAGGAACCAGGCCGCTGTCGTGATCGTGTTCCCGAGCGCCTCCGAGATGGCCACGGAGGTGCTCAGGATCAGCAGCGCGAAACGCAGTGAGGTCCCGGAGGGCAGCCGGAACGGGTGCTGGAGCCCGAACGGGCCGCCGCTGCCCGCGGTGCCCGGGGCCCCGGTCATGAGGCGCCGGTCTCCGGGCCTCCGGGTGCGTGGCCGTCGTCGCTCCCGGCCCGGTTCCGGCCGGTGACCACGCCGCCCACGATGGCGTCGGCGAGGAGTCGCGCCTGTTCGACCGGGAGGCCGAGCGCGAGGCCGCGGCCGACCGCGACCCGGTGGATCAACTCCAAGTCCGCCGCGGCGAGTTCGGCCGGAGCGGCCGGGCCGGGGAGGGCCTGCGGGTCCGGGACGGCCGGCGGGCCCTCGGTCGCCGCCGCGCCGTCCGACCGGGCGCGGCGCCTCGGCCACCAGCGCCTTCCGCGCCCTTCGCGCAGCGCTTCGGTCGCCAGGTTCCCGGCGACCGAGGCGGCGACCGGCAGGGCGAACAGCGTCCAGGCGCCGGCCGCGACGACCTCGAGTCCGATGCCCAGCGGCTCGGGCCTGGCCCTGGCCAGCGTGCCCGCCGGGTCCTCGAAGTAGACGTCGGCCGTCTCCTCGAAGAGTTCCAGCTCGTGCGGCGCCAGCCGCCGCACGGCCTCCCGGGCGAGTTCCCGCGTCCGCTCGCCGTGTTCCGTCCCGCCCATGACCGGCCCGCCCCCTCGTACCGTCGCTGACCCGGTTCGAGCGTTTCGCACGGCTCCTCGGTGCGCAAGACCCCCGCCGGCTCCGTTCCGGCGGCAACTGCGGTGCGGCGCAACCGGGTTGGCGCCAGGGCGGGGGGAGCCGGGCGGGCGGGTGACGGTCCGGCCGGCCGGGAGGGGAGGATGAGCGGGTGACCCTGCGCATCGACCTGACCGGGACGCCGCCGGAGCGGATCCGGTTCGCCGTCTCACCGCTCGCCGAACTCGCCGCGATGCTGCACGTGCTGGCCGCGCCCGACCACCACCCGCAGCACGCCGGGTGGGCGGCCGCCGTGTGGGCAGACCTGCGGCCGGAGCTCGCGGACCGGCTGCACGAGGCCGAGTTCCTGTGGCGCTCGTCCCGCGCCGACTTCCTGGTGCCGGCCCGGCCGCGCGGCACCCTGGCCGCAGAACTCGACGACGTCGACCGGATCGACGACGACCGGTACGTCCGGACGGCGCTGGTCTCCACCTGCGGCTCCCGCCGCCCGGCGCCCGCCGGCGGCTCGCCGCTGCACGACCCGGCCGCCCGGACCGACGCGCTGGACCGGGCGCAGGCCCGCGGCCCGCGCCAGGAGGCGTTCGCCGCCCGGCTGCTGACCGATCCCGGGTCCGTCCGGGCCCGGATCCGGGACACCCTGGAGCAGTGCGCGGACGCCTTCTTCGACGCCGAGTGGCCGGCCCTGGCCGCCCGGCTCGGCCAGGACGTCCGCGCCAAGGCGGACCTGACGGTCCGTCACGGCCTGCCGGCCGCGCTGGCCGAGGTGTCGGCGGCGGTATCGCTCACCCCGGACGGCGGCTCGCTGGTCCTCGACAAGCTCCAGGACTCGGCGACGGCGGCCGGCCCGGCGGGCGTCACCTTCCTGCCGAGCGTCTTCGGCCACCCGCACCTGGTGGCCGTCCACGCCGCGGGCTGGCAGCCCGTCGTCCAGTACCCGGCGGCCGGCGGCGTACCCGCCGCCGACGTGCCGCTGGAGCTGGTGCAGCAGCGCTTGGAGGCGCTCGCGCATCCGGTCCGCCTGCGCCTGGTCCGCACGCTGGCGCGCGGGCCGCACACCACCGGGGAGCTCGCCCACGCCTGGGACCTCACCCCGCCCGAGGTCTCCCGCCACCTGGCGGCGCTGCGCCGCGCCGGGCTGCTCACCGCCCGCCGCCGGGGCCGCTACGTCCACCACGCGCTGGACCTGCCGGCCACCGCCGCCCTCGGCGCCGACCTGCTGGCCGCGGTCCTGCGCTGACGGGCGGTCAGGCCGGGTAGGTGAACTCGTCGGCGGGCCCGGCCGGGGACAGGTAGCCGTTCACCAGCACCCGGACGTCCACGGTCCTGCTGTCCGGTGAGCCGGACCGCGGTGCCGTCGCGGTGATCCGGGTCGGCGACTCGTAGCTGACGGAGTCCGACCGGTGCGTGCCGAAGTACACCACGGGGTGGTCGGCGAAGCCGGTGCCGGTGAGGGTGACGGTGGTTCCGGCCTTCCCGCTGTCGGGGCTGATGCCGGTGACCAGCACGGGCTGCGGGCCGCCGTAGGCGAACTGCCCGGCCGGTACGGCGGGCGAGGTGCCGAGCGTGCTGGTGACCCGGACGTCGACGACGCCGGCCCCGGGGGGCGCGGTGGCCGTGATCCGGGTGTCGCCCTCGACCTCGAAGAGCCCGCACGCGACGGTGCCGAAGTCGACCACGCTGTCCGGGTCGAAGCCGCGGCCGGTGACGACGACGGTGGTGCCCGCGTCGCCGGTGGCGGGTTCGACGGACGCCACCACCGGGCCGGCGGGCACCTCGTGCGCCTTCAACAGCTTCAGGTAGGTGGAGTTGGCGTGCTGGTGGGCGACCTGCCCGAGGAAGTCCTCGGTCGAGCTCTTCACCAGGTGGTGGTCGTAGTGCCGGTAGTCGCCGTTCAGGCTCTCCGCCCGGCCCGGCTGGACGTACGTGTTGGGTCCGGTGAGCGCCTCGAACTCCGGGATCAGGACGTCCTTGACGTCGGCGGGCGCGACCGGCCCGCGGTCGGCCGGGTACCACTTCTTGGCGGCGGCGAGGTCGGCCCAGGCGCGCGGCACCAGGTCGTAGTCGTTGACGTACCGCCGGCTGACCGTCCACTGCACCGACTCGAAGTGCTCGGCGAAGTCCTTCAGCCCGGCGGTGGGCGCGGCGAAGGTGATCACGCCGACGTCCGGCTTCGGGCCGCCCCAGCGCCGGGCCCGCAGGTGCAGCGCCAGCATGGTCGCGATGCAGCCGCCCAGGCTGTGGCCGATCACGTACACCGACGCCTGCCCGGGCGCGTCCGCGACCAGGCCGGCCAGCGCCTGCTCCAGGCCGCGGCCGGACGGCGCGGGCGCGTCGACCATGCCGAGCACCTCGGTGAGCGCCGCCATCGCGCCCTTCGACACGGACAGCGGCCGGGACGACCCGCCGGTGGTGAACGGGACGACCGTGCCGACGTCCAGGTCCTCCAGCAGGTCGGCGACCTCGGCGTCCGTCCCGCGGACGACCACCGCCAGCACGTTCTGGTCGTGGAGGTTCCGCGCGACGTACACCAGGTTCGCGTTGTACGGGCTCAGCCCGAGCCACACCAGCTCCCAGCTGCCCTGCGTCGCCAGCGAACGGTCCGACAACTGCCGGGCGATGCCGACGGAGATCCGCAGGTGCTGCTCCGACAGGGACTCCCCCGACGGCCGCGGGGTCGCCCCCGTCGCCGCGATCGCGGCCAGCGTCATCGCCAGCGCGGCCGGCGACGGGATCGGTTCTGCCGTCATGCCCACTCCTCGGATCAGCGCCCGGCGCCCAGCAGACCGGACGGGTCGCCCCCAACGTAGGTTCGGCCCCCGGCGGCCGACCGCACGCCCGCCCGGCGGGAGGCCGGGTTCAGCCCTTCGGTCCACCGCGCCGGGCCCGCGGCGAACACCCCATCGGGCGAACAACGCCCCGCCGGCGGTGAGCCCCGCAACGAGCGGGTAGACGGCTGCGGACAGGAGGAGGTGGCCGGTGGACGGTCGGGTGACGGAGGATCAGGCCCACGAGTGGCTGACGGTCGCGGTCGCGGAGGCCCGCCTCGGCCTCGCCGAGGGCGGCGTCCCGATCGGAGCGGCGCTGTTCGGCCTGAACGGCGAACTGCTCGGGCGCGGCCACAACCGCCGCGTCCAGGACGGCGATCCGTCCATGCACGCCGAGACCGCCGCGTTCCGCGCCGCCGGCCGCCTGCGCGGCTACCGGGACACGGTGATGGTCACCACGCTCTCCCCCTGCTGGTACTGCTCCGGCCTGGTCCGGCAGTTCGGCATCGGCCACGTCGTCATCGGCGAGTCCGTCACCTTCACCGGCGGCCACAACTGGCTGGCCGAACACGGCACCGGCATCACCCTGCTGAACGACCCGCACTGCGTGCGCCTGATGACCGACTTCATCACCGCCCGCCCCGACCTGTGGCACGAGGACATCGGCGCATGACCCGCGAGGCCCTGGCCGCCGCCGTCCGCACCGCCCTCGAAGGCTGCTGCGAGGGCTCCACCACCGACCTGCTCGGCTCCCTCGCCGCCGGCACCGCCGACCGGTTCAGCGACATCGACCTCCGCTGGGTGGTGCCGGACGCCGCGTTCCCGTCCTGCCTCGCCGCCGGGACGGCCGCGCTCGCCGCCGTCCGCCCCGTCGAACAGGTGCGCAGCGACCCGGACTTCCTGCACTCCGACCGCCGCCGCCTGCTGTTCGTCCGCTTCTCCGGCGTCCCGCTGTTCTGGCGGCTCGACCTCGACGTGCGCGCCGCGTCCGTCGCCGACGACCCCGGCTACGACGTCGAGAACCCGGCCGCCCGCGCCGACGACACCGAGTGGTCCCGTCCCGCCAGCGCCCTCGCCAACGCCGTCGCCGCCGCCAAGGCCCTCGCCCGCCGCCGCCCCGCCACCGCCCACGGACTGATCGCCCGCGCCTTCGCCCGCCTCGGCCTCCCCCACCGCACCACCGGCGACCCCTACGCCGACCTCCACCGCCTCACCGCCGCCGCCACCCGCCAGGACCCCGCCCTCGCCCCGCTCGCCGCCCGCATCACGGCCCTCGCCGACCACCACCGCTGACCGCACCCGAAACCGGCGCCGCGCCACCCCTCAGTGCTCCGGCACCGGTCCACCGCCACGGGTCAGCAGCAGCGACAGCACCGCCAGCAGCGAGCAGCCCGCCATGCCGACGAACATCGGCACCGCCGTGTCCTCCCCGCCCAGGCCCACCAGCGGGGCGACCGCCGCGCCGAAGGCGCTCTGCAACGCGCCGAGGACGGCGGAGCCGGTGCCGGCGGCGTACGGCACCCGCCCGACGGCGAGCGCGGTCGCCGTACCGAAGACCTGGCCCAGACCGAGGAAGGCCAGAACGACCAGCGACAGCGCCGGGACGCGGTCGAGCCGCCCGGCCGACGCGAGCACCAGCGCGGCGCACGTCGCCACCAGCAGCACGGCCAGCCCGATCCGCAGCAACCGGTCCGGGGTGTGCCGGCCGACCAGCCTCGCGCCGACCGCGCTCGACACCGCGGCGGCCAGCGCCCCCGCCGAGAACGCGAGCGACGCCCCGCCGACCCCGAACCCGAGGACGTTCTGCAGCAGGAACGGCGACCCGGCCAGGTAGCAGAACACCGCACCGCAGCCGAACGTGAACGCGAACGCGTACCCGAGGTAGACCCGGTCGGTGAGCACCGCCCCGGCCGCCCGGACGGTCGCAGCCGGATCCCCGGACCGCCGCCGCGCCACGGGGAGACTCTCCGGCAGGAACACCAGCGCGGCCAGGAACATCACCGCCGAAACGGCCGCCAGCACCCAGAACACCCCCCGCCAGCCGCCCGCCCCGCCCACCACGGCGCCGCCCGCCAGCGGCGCGACCACCGGCGCGATCCCGCCGAGCGCCATCAGCACCCCGAACAGCCTGGCCGCGACGACCCCCGACGCCAGATCGGCGACCACGGCGCGCCCCACCACCAGACCGGCCGCGCCGGAGAACCCGGCCACGAACCGCAGCACCACCAGCACCGGAAGGCCCGGCGCGACCGCGCACAGCGCCGTCGCCACCGTGCACACGGCAGCCCCGACCAGGATCGGCCGACGCCGCCCGAGCCGGTCCGACAGCGGCCCGAGCACCAGTTGCCCCGCCCCCGAACCGATCAGGAACGCGGTGAGCGTCGACTGCACGCCGGAGGCCGTGGTGCCCAGTTCGCCGATCATCCGCGGGAACGCCGGAAGGTACATGTCCGTGGCGAGCGGCATCAGGAACGACAGCAGGGCGAGCGTCGCGGTGAGCGTCACGGCAGGCACGGCCTGCGCGTTCGGCACCCGCGCCCCGGGCAGGGTCGACATCCGTGCTCCTGGACGGTCGGCGGGAGAAGGCTCCGCAACAGGCGGTCCCTGTAGGTATAGAGGCACCGCCACCGCCGTCGCCAGGGTCCTGCCACGACTTCCACGCCTCCGGAACGACCGTGCCCGCCGCTGCGCGACATCGCACAACGACGGGCACGGGCCCGGCTACTGGCGCTGCGTCAGCTCCGGACGGTCGCCACCGCCGCCCCCAGCGCCTCCTTGATCCGCGGCCCGAGCCGGGCGAACCCGAGCTCCTTCATCGCCGCCCGCAACAACTCGTCGTCACTGCGCACCGTCCCATCCGCGTCGAACCACGCCACCAACGCGACCAGCTCCTCCGCGGAGTACCCGGTGATCGGCTTCCCCGGCGTCAACTCCGGCTTGACCGGCCCGGCCCCACCCTCAACGCCCCCGTCGCCCGCCGGCTCGACCTCGGGCTCGACCTCAGCCGCAACCTCGGCCACGGGCTCGGCGACGGCCTCCACGACCGGCTCCGGCTCAGGCTCTGCGGCGATCTCCTGCTCCGCCTCGACAACGGAAGCCTCAGCGACCGGCTCGGCCACGGGCTCAGCAACCGGCTCCGGCTCAGCGGCGATCTCCGGCTCGGCCTCAACCTCGGCAGCCGGTTCAGCGACGACCTCGGGCTCCGGATCCGCCTCCACGACCTCAGCCACGGGCTCGGCCTCGGCCCCGGCCCCGACCTCGGCGACGACCTCCACCACCGGCTCCGGCTCAGGCTCTGCGGCGATCTCCTGCTCCGCCTCGACAACGGGAGCCTCAGCGACCGACTCGGCCACGGGCTCCACGACCTCGGCCACGGGCTCGACCTCGGTCTCCACCGCGGCAACGGCCTCGGCAACCGGCTCAGCCTCAACCTCGGGCTCCACCTCAGCGACCGGCTCGGCCGCGGGCTCCACCTCCGCCTCGACCTCGGCAACCGGCTCAGCCTCAGGCTCCAGCTCCGCCACCGGCTCAGCCTCGGGCTCGTCCTCCACCTCGGCGGCAACCTCCGCCACCGGCTCGTCCGCCCCCGGCTCGGCCTCGACCTCGGCCGCCACCTCAGCAATCGGCTCGACCTCGGGCCCAACCTCCGCTTCGGCAACCGGCTCCACCTCGGCGGCAGCCTCCGCCACCGGCTCGTCCGCCACCGGCTCGGCCTCGACCTCGGCCGCCACCTCAGCAATCGGCTCGACCTCGGGCTCAACCTCCGCTTCGGCAACCGGCTCCACCTCGGCGGCAGCCTCCGCCTCGACCTCGACGGCAGTCTCCTCCGCGACCGCCTCAACCTCGGCCGCAGCCTCGGCGACCGGCTCGACCGCCGGCTCGGCCTCGACCTCGGTCACCGGCTCAGCCTCGGACCCAAGCTCCGCCTCGGCCTCGGCCTCGACGACCGGCTCGGCCTCGACCTCCGCGGCCGGCTCGTCCGTGGCCTGGCGCGGGCCGGCGGCCAGGGCTGCGCGGGCGGCCTGGTGACGGTCGTAGGCGGCCAGCGCAGCGTCCTTGTCGGCTTGGCGCTCCGTCAACTCCTCCAGCAGCTCCGTGAGCCCCTGCTCGGCGAGTTCGAGGCGCAGCTGGCGGAGTGCGGAGAGCCGGTACAGGGTGCCTTCGTCGGCGGCCAACCGGTCGACCAGGTCGGCGAGTTCGCCGAGCGGCAGGGAGTCGAGGGCGCGCTCGGGGAGCAGGCGGGCGAGCGAGCGGACGGCGTCGGCCAGCGATTCGACGACGTTCGCGGTCTCGGTGAGCAGCGCCCCGTCGACGGGCACGGACGGCCGGGTGGTGCCGGCGACGTCGGCTGCCAGGGCGGTCCAGTCGCGGTGGGCGGCGGCGGCTGCGACGAGCGCGGCGTGGAGTTCGGCGCGGCCGGGGGCGCGGGTGCCGGCGGAGGCGAGGGCGCGGGCCTGGCTGCGCAGGACGCGGCGGCGGTTCCAGCCGAGCTTGGCGCCGTGTTCCTTGCGGTAGGCGCTGGTGCCGGTGGCGGCGGCGAGCTGGTGCAGGTCGTGGTCGTAGGCCTCGGCGCGCAGGGTTGCGGAGGTGGCGTGGACGCGCTGCAGCAGGTCGAGCAGGGTGGTGAGGCCGCCGAGGGTGTCGGGGATGCGCAGGCCGGCCTTGTCGGCGATGGCGTTGGCGGCCTTGCCGACGGCGCGGGTGTCGCGGCTGCGGAGTTCGGCGAGGACGGTGGACGCGGCGCGGGCGTCCTCGGGTCCGGTGAGGGTGTCGGCGGCTTCCAGCCAGGGGTTGTTCTCGTGGTTGAGCGTGAAGCCGCCCTGGTCGGCGAACCGGCCGAGCTCCTCACGGGTGCTCTGGCGGGTCTCGCCGTCCGTCGCGGACGCGGTCTCGGACGCGGCGTCGTCGGCGTCGTTCAGGGTGCGCACTGTCATGTGAAGTCCGGTTCGTGGCGTGGTGGCGGGCAGGGGGGCGGGTGGGGTGGTTGCGGCGGCGGTGGCGTCGCGGGAGGCCAGAATACGGGTGCGCGTTCGACGCTTGCACGCACCTGACCCCGTGAATTGCCGGGCCGCGCTGGACCGGTGGCGTCGGGCCGGGCCCGTCCGCGTGGTCCGTACGGTAGGGAGCGGCACCGACAGTACGCCTTTCCCGGGCGGGTGGCGGGAGTTGGGGCGGTTCATCGGCGGGTTCCGGCGGGGTCGGGGAGGAGTCGGCGCAGCTCGTCGAGGCCGACGGGGTGGTGGAAGTCGCGGAGCGGGGTGCGGTGCCACCAGGCGCCGGTGTCGCGGAGCTCGGGGCCGGTGGTGAACCGGTAGCGGTAGAGGCGGGCCCGGATCAGGGCGGGCGGGGTGTCCGGGAACGGGTTGCGGCGCAGCAGGCGGAGCGTGTCGGGGTCGTTGACGAGGAGTCGGGCGAGCAGCGGCAGGAACCAGGGGCGGGCGTAGGAGGGGGAGATCGCGGCGAACCACATCAGCCAGTCGAGGCGCAGGTGGTAGGGGGCGAACTGGCGTGGCAGCCGCCGCACTTCGCCGGGTTTGCCGTGGAACTGGTACTCCTGCCAGCCGTGGACGCCGTCGGGGTCGCGGGTGCCTTCGAGGACGATTTCGTGGCGCACCCGGTTGACGGAGCCGAAGGCGCCGTAGGTGTTGACGAGGTGGAGCGGGTCGTAGGAGCGGTTCATCTGCTGTCGGGGGGAGAGCAGGTTGCGCGCGGGCCGCCAGGAGCGGGTCAGGACGAGCAGCGTGTAGAGCGCCACCAGTACCTGGTACCAGGCGGGTTGGGCGGGGTAGTGCGGGTCGGGGGCGATCGGCAGGACGCGGCGCAGAGTGCCGGTGTCGAGGACGCCGAGGGCGAGGGCGACGGTGAGCCAGTTCAGCCAGGCGAAGTTGCCGGAGGCGATCAGCCACAGCTGGGTGGCGATCATCAGCAGGGCGGCGTCGGAGGCGATCGGCTGCGGCAGGAACAGGCCGAAGGGGACGACGAGTTGGACGACGTGGTTGGCGGCGGCCTCGGCCTTGTGCAGGGGCCGGGGCAGGTGGTGGAAGAACCAGCTGAGCGGGCCGGGCATGGGCTGGGTCTCGTGGTGGTGGTAGAGGCAGGTGAGCTTGCGCCAGCAGGCGTCGCCGCGCCACTTGATCAGTCCGGCGCCGAATTCGACCCGGAACAGCAGCCAGCGCAGCAGCCACGTGCCGAGGACGGGCGGTGCGGTGCCGGCGTTGCCGAGGAGGACGGCGAGGGCGCCGGCTTCGAGGAGCAGCGATTCCCACCCGAAGGCGTACCAGGTCTGTCCGACGTTGACGATCGAGAGGTAGAGCGCCCACAGGAGGGCCCACAGGGCCATGGCGGCGCCGAGCGGGACGTGGTTCGCGAGTCCGGCGAGGAGTGCGGCGGCGAGTGCGGCGCCGGTCCGGGCGACGGTGGCGTAGAGGCGGTCGCTGTAGTGCCAGTGGAACAGGCTGGGGGCGCGGCGGGCCGGGACGCGGGCGACGAACCGCGGGATCGGGAGCAGGCCGCGGCTGCCCAGCAGGGCGCGGAACTGGCGGGCGGCGGCGAGGAACCCGCACAGGTAGACGAGGGCGAGCAGGCGCAGGAACAGCTCGCGGGCGAGCCGGTACTCGGGGGCGGCGAACCATGCCATCCGGCCGCTCCTCGGGTCGGCTGCGCTCGGGCCGCCCCCATGCCTACCATTCGCGGCCGGGGCCGTGGGGCCGGTTGGGGGTGCGGTGGTGCGCCGGTTCATCC
The DNA here is from genome assembly GCF_042734615.1 of Kitasatospora sp. NPDC059646. NCBI lineage: Bacteria > Bacillati > Actinomycetota > Actinomycetes > Kitasatosporales > Streptomycetaceae > Kitasatospora > Kitasatospora sp. NPDC059646. The sequence goes on along the minus strand of NZ_JBHWDS010000024.1, from coordinate 56,037 downwards.
GGTCGGCCCTGTCCGGCGTGCGCGGGGCGGGGTTCGCGCGTATCGGCTGCCGGAACTCCCTGCCGGTCGCGGACGGAGTGTGGTGTCATTCCGCCGAACCATCGTCAGGAGCAAGTGAAGGAGACGCACATGTCCGCAACCTCTTCGCCGTCCGCCGCCGACCCCGACTGTTCACCGGCGGACGGCTCTCCCGGCGTCCGCCCGGCCGGGCTGGGCGCGGCGGTCTGGGCGGCGCTCGGCATCGTGTACGTGGTGTGGGGGTCGACCTATCTGGCGATCCGGGTGGTGGTGGAGACCATGCCGCCGCTGCTGTCGGGGGCACTGCGGTTCGTCGCGGCCGCGGCGCTGCTGGCGGTGGGGCTGGCGGCCCGCCGCGGAATACGGGCGCTGCGGGTGACGTGGAGTCAGTTCGCTTCCGCCGCACTGGTGGGCGTGCTGCTGCTGGTCGGCGGCAACGGCATGGTGGTGCTGGCCGAGCGCACCGTCCCGTCGGGGCTGGCGGCGCTGATGGTGGCGAGCGTGCCGCTGTGGGTGGTGCTGCTGCGGCGGGCGTTCGGCACCCGGACCGGGCCGGCCACCCTGGCGGGCGTGCTGGTCGGCCTGGTCGGCCTGGCGGTGCTGACCGCGCCGGGCCTGACCGGCGAGGTGGAGCTGTCCGGGATGCTGCTGGTGGTGGCGGCCGCGGTGGTGTGGGCGCTCGGCTCGGTGCTGGCGGGTCGGCTGCCGATGCCGGCCGACCCGTTCGTGGCGAGCGTGTACGAGATGCTCGCGGGCGGCGTGGGTGCGCTCGCGCTGTCGTTCCTGCGGGGCGAGCCGGGCGGCTTCCACCCGGCGGAGGTGTCCACCGCGTCCTGGCTGGGGCTGGCGTACCTGGTGCTGTTCGGCTCCATCGTCGCCTTCACGTCTTATGCCTGGCTGTTGCAGCGCGCGCCGCTGCCGCTGGTCGCCACCTACGCCTACGTGAACCCGGTGGTGGCGGTGTTCCTCGGGTGGCTGGTCCTCTCCGAGTCGCTGACCTGGCCGATCCTGCTCGGCGGCGCGATCGTGGTCGGCGGTGTGTTCCTGGTGGCCCGCAACGAGCGCTGAACGCACACCGCGTCGACCTTCCGACTTGCCTTCAAGAAGGTAACGACTTGGTTCCGCCCCCCCGACCAATGATTTACTTCTTGACGACACATGATGGGTGGGCTTGACTCCCCTTCACCTCGCCGCAGGGACGCGGCGCTGTCAGGGAGGCACCACCCACCATGAATTCGATGACGCGTCGACTCGTCATCGGCACAGCCGCCGTGTCGATGACGATGTCGCTCGCCGCCTGCGGGAACGACAACTCCGCGTCGGCCTCGGGCAACCAGGCGATCGGCCTGCTGCTGCCCGAACGCGCCTCGTCCACCCGGTACGAGGCGTTCGACAAGCCGCTGATCGAGGCCGCCGTCACCGGCCAGTGCACCAAGTGCAGCATCGACTACGCGAACGCCGACGGCGACGAGACGACCCAGAAGAAGCAGTTCGACGCGCTGCTCGCCCGCAAGGTCAAGGTGATCCTGCTCGACCCGGTGAACGCCGCCGTCACCGCGCCGTGGGTGGACGAGGCCGCCAAGAAGGGCACCAAGGTCATCGCGTACGACCGGCTGGCCGCCGGCAAGGTCGCCGCGTACATCTCCTTCGACAACCAGCGCACCGGTGAACTCCAGGGCCAGGGCCTGCTGGAGGCGCTCGGGCCCAAGGCGTCGAGCGCCGAGATCGTGATGATCAACGGGGCCGACACGGACCCGAACGCGGCCGACTTCAAGACCGGCGCGCACCGGGCGCTGGACGGCAAGGTCAAGCGGATCGCCTACGAGCAGTCCGGCGAGTGGAAGCCCGAGGTGGCCGCCGCCAAGGTCAACGAGGCGATCGCCAAGCTGGGCAAGAACGGCTTCCAGGCCGTCTACTCCGCCAACGACGGCATGGCCGGCGCGATCATCGACGCCCTGCACAAGGCCGGCCGCACCGACGTGCCGGTCGGCGGGCAGGACGCCTCGCTGGACGCTGTCCGACGGGTCCTCACCGGCGAACAGGCGTACACCATCTACAAGCCGTACCAGCCGGAGGCGGAGGCCGCCGCCAACATGGCGGTCTACCTGGTCAAGGGCATCGACGTCACCTCGGTGGCCTCCACGATGACCAATTCGGGCGACAACCAGATCCCCTCGATGCTGCTCAGCCCGGTCGTCGTCACCAAGGCGAAGGTCGCCGAGACCATCGTCGCGGCCGGCCTGTACAAGGCCGAGGAGATCTGCAGCCCGCAGTACGCGGCGGCCTGCCGGGCCGCGAACATCCCCGGCTCCTACTGACCGGGGCGGGCCGCGCGCCGCGCCTTGTGCGGGGGCGTCGCGCGCGGTCCGTTCCCCCGGCTCCGCGACGGGGGCGGCTGCGCAGGGTGGCCGGGAGATCACAGGACGGCGGCGAACCGGTGGCCCGGTACCCAAGCGTCCGCTCCGCGTGGTCCACTGGGCACCTTGCCGAGCGAGGGGAGCGTGCGACATGACCCAGAACCTGACCCTGGACCTTGACCTGCAGACCGACTACTTCCGGGCCGCCGACGCGACGGCCGTGCAGAAGGTGATGGCCGCCAAGGACGGGAAGCCCGCCGAGGCCTTCGAGTCGGTGCGGGCCAAGCGGATCGATCCGACCACCGTGCTGCGCCGCCTGGTCGCCGCCGTGGAGACCAAGGAGTTCGAGGCCGGCGGCGCACCCGACCGCTCGGTGTGGCCGACCGGACCGCAGCCCTGGGCACCGGACGAGGACGGCACCGCGCCCACCGAGATCGACCAGGAGGACCCGTGGATGACCGGGCCCTGGGTGGTCGAACTCGCCGACGAGACCCGTGACACCCTCGCCCTCATCGACCGCAAGCGCCTGCCCGAACTCGCCGCCCGCTGGGCCCGCGCCGAGGAGCTCCGGCCCCTCGCCACCGCCGAACTCGTCCAGCTCATCCACCGCCTGGGCGTCCTCGCCCGCCGCGCCAAGAAGGCCGACCAGCACCTGTACTGCTGCCTCTCCGGCTGACGCTTCCGCTTCCTCGGGGCCTGCCTTCGAACCCGCGGCGGGGGTGAAGGCGGGCCCTGGCACCGCCGCCGTCCGCCCCGCCCCCCCCGCGACGGCCCGACCGGCCGGGCGACGTCCTCTAACCGGCCGTCCTTCCGGGGCCCCGCCCTCCCGGAGCCCCGCCCTCCCGACGCCCCGTCAGTCCGCCGCGGTGAACGCGGCCCGGACCGAGCGCTCGGCGCCCTCGCGCAGCCGCCGCTCGCCGAGTTCGGGCAGCAGGGCGGTGACGTGCTCGGCGGCCAGCGGCGCGAGCAGGGCGTGCGCGGTGTGCTCGGGGTCGGGCGTCCCCGCCAGCAGCACCGTCAGGTGGCGGTGCCAGAACCGGTACGCGCCGATCCGGTACCGCGCGCCCGGCGCGGCCGTCTCCGACATCCGCACCAGTGCCAGGTGCGGCAGCAGGTAGTCCAGGTACGCCGCCACGAACGCGGCCGCCCGCTCCTCCGCCGGCGCGCCGGGGCCGAGCGGTGCCGGCCCGCGCAGGATCCCCTCCTGGAGTTCCCGCTCCCGGGCGTCCAGCAGCGCCACCGCCAGCCCCGACTTGTCGCCGAAGCGCCGGAACAGGGTGCCCTTGCCGACGCCCGCGGCCGTCGCCACCTGGTCCATCGACACCGCGTCCACCCCGTGCTCGGCGAACAGCCGGCCGGCTGCCGCCAGCACTGCCGCGCGGTTTCGGGCGGCGTCGGCGCGTTCCTTCGGCGGCGGGGTGCGGAGGAGTTCCAGCGGCGGCGCCGCCTCCGCCCTTGCCGAACCGGACTGCGGTCCGTTAACGTTCTGAGCCATAAGAGGACTGTAGTCCGAATCCCTTGGAGATGGTGACATGACCGCTCTCATCACCCGTGACGACCTGGCCGCCGCGATCGACGCCGGCACCGTGACCGTCGTCGACACCCTGGCCGGCGAGTACTACGCCCGACAGCACCTCCCCGGCGCCCTCGCGCTCCACCCGTCCGAGGTCGACAGCCGGGCCGCCGCCCTGCTCCCCGACCGCTCCGCCGCGATCGTGACCTACTGCTCCAACCCCGCCTGCGCCAACAGCGGGCAGGTCGCGGACCGCCTCACCGCCCTCGGCTACACCGACGTCCGCAAGTACCGCGAGGGCATCCAGGACTGGGTCGAGGCGGGCCTCCCCACCGAGTCCGCGTGACCCCGGCGGTCCGCCGGGTTCCGCTCAACTCCCGGCGGGCCGTGCGGCATTGCCCGCGCGCTGGGTGACGGCGATGCAGGCGACGACGGCGAGGGCGGTGGGGACGGCGGCGCCGGGCAGCCGTTCGCCGAGGAGCAGGACCGCCCAGCAGAGGGTCAGCAGCGGCTGGACGAGTTGGAGTTGGCTGGCGCGGGGGACGCCGATCGCCGCCATCCCCCGGTACCACACCACGAAGCCGCCGAACTGGGAGACCGCGCCCAGGTAGGCGAGGCCGGTGACGCCGTGCAGGCTCCAGTGAACGGGCTCGGCGGCGAGGGCGAGGGCACCGGTGGCGGCCGTGACGGGGAGCGCGGCGGCCAGGCTCCAGGCGATCACCTGCCAGCCTGGCATGGTGCGGGACAGCCGGCCGCCCTCCGCGTAGCCGACCGCGCAGATCAGCAGGGCGCCGAGCAGGTACAGGTCGGCGGTGCCCAGGCCCGCGCCGTGGCTCTGCCGGACGGTGAACGCCAGCACCGCGGCCGCCCCCGCCAGCGCGGCGAGCCAGAACGCGCGGGGCGGGCGGGAGCCGGCCCGCAGTGCGGCGACGGCCGCGGTCGCGAGCGGCAGCAGGCCGATCACCACCGCGGAGTGCGCGGTGGAGGAGATCCGCAGCGCGAACGTGGAGAGCACCGGGAAGCCGATCACGCACCCGGCGACGACGGCGGCCAGGCCCGGCCACGCGGCCCGCAGCGGCACCTTCGCCCCGGACGCGACCAGGCAGGCCGCGGCGAGCAGCCCGGCCAGCACTCCGCGCAGGCCGGTGAGCGTCCACGGACCGAAGCCCTCCAGCGCCCAGGTGGTCGCGGGGAAGGTGAAGGAGAAGCAGAGCGTTCCCAGGGCGGCCTGGACGGTGCCGCCGACCGCTACTGGCGACGGTGCGATAGCGCTATTCTGTGCAGACATGAATGACGGTAGCAGTCAGGCTGCGCTGATCGGAAGGCCCGTCAATGACCGTGCAGGAGCTGACCGACGCGCTGCGCAGCACCGTGATGCGCTACTCACCGGGCGAGCGGATCCCCAGTAGCAGGGAGCTGGTGGAGCGCTACCGGGTCAGCCCGGTGTCGGTGTCCCGGGCGATCCGCGAACTGGTCGCGGAGGGCGTGGTGGTGACGCGTCCGGGCGCGGGGGTGTTCCGGGCCGAGCCCCGGCCCGCGTCCGCCGCGCAGGGCGACTTCTCCTGGCAGGAGGTCGCGCTCAGCGCCGAGGCCGGCGCGCCGCCGGCCCGGACGGTGGACGCCTCCGGTGTGCTGGCGGCGCTCGCCCTGGCCCCGCCGGAGGTGGTCGACCTGAACAGCGGCTACCCGCATCCGTCGCTGCTCCCGGAGCGGGCGCTCGCCGGCGCGCTCTCCCGGGCGGCCCGCCGGCCCGGCGCGTGGGGCCGGCCGCCGCTGGAGGGCCTGCCGGAGCTGCGCGGCTGGTTCGCCCGCGAGGTCGGCGGCGGAGTCACCGCGGCGGAGGTGCTGATCACGGCGGGCGGCCAGAGCGCGCTGACCACGGCGCTGCGCTCGCTGGCCCCGCCCGGCGCGGCGGTGCTGGTCGAATCCCCCACCTATCCGGGTCTGTTGGCGATCGCCCGGGCCGCGGGGCTGCGTCCGGTGCCCGTCCCGGTGGACGAGGACGGGGTGCGGCCGGAGCGGCTCGCGGAGGCGTTCGCGGTCTCCGGCGCGCGGCTGTTCGTCTGCCAGCCGCTGTTCCAGAACCCGACCGGCGCGGTGCTCGGCGCCGGGCGGCGGCGGGCCGTGCTGGCCGCCGCGAAGCGGGCCGGGGCGTTCGTGGTGGAGGACGACTTCGCCCGGCTGCTGGCCCACACCGACGCCCCCGAACTGCCGCCGCCGCTGGCCGCCGACGACCCGGACGGCACGGTGGTCCACCTGCGCTCGCTCACCAAGGCGGCCGCCCCCAGCCTGCGGGTCGGCGCGCTGGTCGCCCGCGGCCCCGCGCTGGCCCGGCTGCGCGCCGTCCAGGCGGTGGACTCCTTCTTCGTCCCGCGCCCGCTCCAGGAGGCCGCCCTGGAGCTCGTCACCTCGCCCGACTGGCCGCGCCACCTGCGCTCCCTGGCACGGGAGCTGACGGCCCGACGGAACCTGACCACCGCCGCCCTGGCCCGCCGCGCCCCGGAACTGCTGCCCGAGCGGATCCCGTCCGGCGGCTTCCACCTGTGGCTGCCGCTGCCGGCCGCGGTCGATCCGGCCGCGTTCACCGCCGCCGCCCTGCGCCACGGCGTCGCGGTCTCCCCCGCGCGCGGCTACTTCACCGCCGAACCGGCCCCGCGCACCCGCGTGAGCTTCGCCGCCGCCGAGAACCACGCCCAACTCACCGACGCCGCCCACCGCCTGGCCGCCGCCCTGGCGTCACTCGGCTGAGACCCCGTCCCGTCCGACGGGCGACGGTCCGGCGCACGGCGGCCACCCCGCCCGGCACGGTCGGCCGTCGGCGCTCCCCGACGGTGCGGGAAGCCCACCGGCCCGACCCGTCGTCAGCGGGCGAGTTCCAGCAGCGCTATGCCGGTGAGGACGGTGGCGCTGGCGGCCAGGCGCAGCGGGCCGAGGCGTTCGCGGAGGACGAGGGTGCCGATCAGGGCGGCGATGACGATGGAGGTCTCGCGGAGGGCGGCGATGGTGGGCAGGTCGCCGACCGTCTGGGCCCACACCACCAGGCCGTACGCGGTGAGCGACATCAGGCCGCCGGCCAGCGAGGCGGTGCGGCCCCGGCGCATCGCGGGCAGCAGGGTGCGGCCGCGGACGGCGAGCACGGCGGCCAGGACGGCCAGGCCCTGGAGGAGGAACATCCAGGCGATGTAGCCGCCGGTGGAGTCCGCGACCCGCACCCCGTTCCCGTCCACCACGGTGTAGCCGGCGATCAGGACGCCGGTGCCGAGCGCGGCGGCCAGCGCCGGGAGCTGCTCGCGGCGCGGCCACCCGCCGGCCAGGGCCAGCCCGGCCAGACCGAGCGAGATCACCGCGACGGCGACGGCCTGTCCGGCCGGCACCGGGTGGTGCAGGACGGTCGCGGCGAGCAGCGCGACCACCGCCGGAGAGGTGCCGCGGGCGATCGGGTACATCTGGCCGAAGTCGCCCAGCCGGTAGGCCCGGGCCAGCAGCAGCTGGTAGCCGACCTGCAGCGCGGTCGAGGCCAGCAGGTACGGCAGGGCGCGGGCCCCGGGCAGCGGCACGCACAGCGCGAACCCTGCGCCGAAGGCCACGAACACCACGTTCATCAGCGCCACGCCCGCCAGCCGGTCGCGCACCCCGTGCACCAGCGCGTTCCACACCGCGTGCAGCAGCGCGGCGGCCAACACCACGACCGGGACGGCGTCCTGGCTCACCCGCATCTCCCTCCCGCGGCTCCCCGACCGCAGACCCACCGGCCGCCGGCGGCCGGCCACCACCGCCGGCCGGCCGACAACCGGACCTCAACTTGTACAGACAACTTAGCGTGCCCCGCCCCGACCACGACAGCCGCCCCCGCCCGCCGCTCCGGTGGCCCGCCCCGCCCGGGCGGGGCGAGACTGGACGGGTGCCCGAACTCCCCGAAGTACAGGCGCTCGCCGAGCGGATGACCGCCGCCTGCGCCGGACGCGTCCTGGACCGCGTGGACGTGCTGTCGATCCAGGCGCTGAAGACCTTCGACCCGCCGGTGCAGGCGCTCACCGGACGGGCCGTCAGCGGCGTGTCCCGGCACGGGAAGTTCCTCGACCTGGCCACCGACGGCGGCCCGCACCTGGTGGTGCACCTGGCCCGGGCCGGCTGGGTGCACCGGCGGGCGTCCTTCCCGGCCAAGCCGCCCGGCCGCCGCGGACCGCTCGCCCTTCGGCTCGCCCTGGACGACGGCAGCGGCTTCGACCTCACCGAGCAGGGCACCACCAAGCGGCTCGCCGCGTACGTGGTGACGGACCCGCAGCAGGTGCCCGGCATCGCCCGCCTCGGCGTCGACGCGCTGGCCGCCACCCCGGAGCAGCTCGCCGCGCTCGCCGCCGGGGCCAAGCAGCGGCTGAAGACCTTCCTCACCGACCAGACCGTGCTGGCCGGCATCGGCAACGCGTACTCCGACGAGATCCTGCACACCGCGAAGCTCTCCCCGTACGCGCTGGCCGCCTCCCTGGACGCGGAGCGGCTGGAACGGCTGCACGCCGCGATCCGGCACGAACTGGGCGGCGCGCTGGAGCAGTTGCGGGCGGCGCCGGCCGAGGGGCTGAAGTCGGAGAAGAAGGCCAACCTGGCGGTGCACGGCCGGGCCGGCGAGAGCTGCCCCGTCTGCGGGGACACGGTGCGGTCGGTCAACTTCGCCGACTCCTCGCTCCAGTACTGTCCGACCTGCCAGACCGGCGGGCGGGTGCTGGCCGACCGGCGCCTGTCCCGGCTGCTCAAGTAGCGGGAGCCGGGCGGGGGGCGGGGTGGCCGCCCGCGTGGAGTGGCCGGCCGGGGCAGCCGTCCGCCGGGTCGATTTGCTCGAATATGCGCGAATATCGCTATGATCAAGCAACTTCGCACAGTCAGTCGAGTTCCCTGGGGGCGTCCGTCGTGATTCTCACCGTCACACCCAATCCGGCGCTGGACGTCACCTACACCGTCCCCTCCTTCCGCCCGCACAGCAGCAACCGGGTCACCGGCGTCGCCGCCCAGGCCGGCGGCAAGGGCGTCAACGTGGCCCGGGTGCTCACCGCGCTGGGCCGCCCGGCCCGCTGCGTCCTGCCGCTCGGCGGCCCCACCGGCGAAGCGGTGCGCGCCGAACTCGCCGCCGCCGGGCTCGACCACGCCGCCGTGCCGATCGCCGGGGACACCCGCCGCACCGTCGCCGTGATCGACCCCGCCGACGCCACCATGCTCAACGAGGCCGGCCCCGAACTCGGCCCCGCCGAGTGGGACGCCCTGGTCGCCGAGACCCGGCGCCACCTCCCGCAGGCCACCGTCCTGGTCCTCTCCGGCAGCCTCCCGCCCGGCGCGCCCGCCGACGGCTACGCCCAACTGGTCACCCTGGGACGCACGTTCGACATCCCCGTGGTGCTCGACGCGGACGGCCCCGCACTGCTCGCCGCCCTGCCCGCCCGCCCCACCGTCATCAAGCCGAACGCCGCCGAACTCACCACCGCCACCGGCCTGCCCGACCCGCACGACGCCGCCCGCACCCTGCTGCGCCGCGGCGCCGAAGCCGTCCTCGCCTCGCTCGGCCCCGACGGCCTGCTCGCCGTCGACACCCACGGCGCGTGGCGCTGCGCCCCTCCCGCCCCCGTCACCGGCAACCCCACCGGCGCGGGCGACTCCACCGTCGCGGCCCTCGCCGCCGGCCTCTCCGGCAACGCCGGCTGGCCCGCGATCCTCCCCGACGCGGTGGCCCTCTCCGCCGCCACCGTCCTCCACCCCCGCGCCGGCCGCTTCGACGACGCCGCCTACCGCCGCCTCCGCCACACCCTCACCGCCGACCGCATGGGCGCGGTCTCCCCTTTCGCCTGGTGACTCCCCCGGCCCACGGCACCGCGCCCGCACCGGGGACGCCGACCGGGGACCGACGGACAACAACAACGCCCGGGCAAGGCCGCTGACCGATCGTCGGTGGACCCGGCACCACCCGGGGCGACGGGGCCGGACAGCCGGCGGCCGCCGGCGGCCGCCGTCAGCGGCACGTCATCGAGGACGGCCCGCAGCCGCCCGGGGCCGCCGTGCCCGACGACCTGCGCCGTTCCCTCGACGGACGGCCCGGCTACGCGGAGACGGAGACCAGGACCAGGAAGGCGCAGACCGCGAGGTTGATCCAGCGGTGGGTGGAGATCACGGCGACGAACTCGCGGATGGTGGCGCTGGGCCAGAAGTAGGCGGCGGTCGGGGAGCCGGCGACCTGGCCGTTGACGGACTGCTGGCGGGCCAGGATGGCGGTGCGGAAGGCGTGGAAGTTGTTGGTGACGACGAGGCAGCGGTAGTCGGGGGTGGCGGCGGCCATCAGGTCGCGGCTGAACCGGAGGTTCTCCTCGGTGGTGCGGGAGCGGTCCTCGCGGATGATCCGGTCGGCGGGGAAGCCGCGGTCGACGAGGTGGGCGGCCATCGCGTGGGACTCGGGGAGCTGTTCGTCGGGGCCCTGGCCGCCGGAGGCGATGAGCATCGGCGGCCGGCCGGTCGCGGCCTGGCGTTCGTACAGGGCGCGGGCCCGGTCGAGGCGGCTGGCGAGCAGCGGGGGGACGCGGGTGCCGCCGAGCAGGCCGGAGCCGAGGACGACGATGTAGTCGACGTCCTCACGGGGGGTCAGCCGTCCGTACAGGTAGGCGTAGCCGATGAAGCAGAGGAAGAGGAAGGACAGGTAGCAGGCGAGCAGGAAGACGGTGCGGGCGACGGTCACCAGGACCGGCGAGTCGGCCTGGGTGGCGGCGATCAGCAGGGCGACGACGGCCAGGATGCCGACGCCGCAGAGCAGCGAGAGCAGGTTGGCGAGTCGGCGGCCCTCCTTGCGGAGCATCTTGAAGCCGTTGGCGATCAGCAGGGCGGCGAGGACCAGGGTGGCGAGGGCGGGGGCGAGGACGACCGCGATCAGGACGACTTCGGCGAGGACGGAGTCGGCCTGCCCGAGGGTGACCAGCAGGGCGAACGAGAGGAAGGTGACGGCGAGTCCGAGGTACACGGCGTTGCTGAAGCGGCGCCGGTCGCGCAGCACGCCGAATCCGGCCAGCAGCAGGAACAGGATCGCGGGGGCATACAGGAGCATGGGCTCAAGCCTAGGGACCGGCGCGGCGCCGACGGCCTGACGCCCTGTGAAGCCGGAGCCGCCGGTCCGACGGCCGGTGGAACCCCCGAGTAATGTGACGGCCGGTCAGGTGCGTGCGGGCCTCACCGGCCGGCGAGGACCTTGGGCTGCGGGAAGCCCTCGGCGAGGTCCTCCGCGATCATGCGTTTGGCGATCGCGTCGGCGGCGGCCCGCAGTTCGGCGCTGCGGGGCCGGCCGCGGTCCTCCTCCAGGCGTTGGCACAGCCACTGGGACCAGGCGTCGCTGATGGTCGCGGCTTCGGCGGCGCCGGCCGCGGTGTGCGCGTAGAAGCCGTTGTGGGCCTCCAGGAAGCCTTCGTCGACCATCCGGTCGAAGACCGGCTGGAGGACCTCCGGGGGGATCCGGCGGCGGGCGGCGATCAGGTTGAGGGTGGCGTGGCCGACCAGGCGGGTGAACAGGTCGACCTGCATGACGGCCCAGGCGCCGGCCATGTCGAGGCGGGTTCCGGAGGAGTGGACGATCCGGCGGGCGGTGTCCAGGCTCGCGCCGCCGAGGAGTTTGGCGACGGCCAGTTCGAGCAGCCGGGAGGAGTCGCCGGAGGACGGCTGGGCGAAGCCCTCGCCCATGTCGGTGGAGCTGGCCCGGGCGGAGTCGCGGAGGGTGACCTGCTTGAGGAACAGCGAGATGACGAAGCCGAGCAGCGCGACCGGCACCGTCCACAGGAAGACGGTGTGCAGCGAGTCGGCGTACGCCTGGATGACGGGTTCGGCGGCGGCCGGCGGCAGGCCCTGGACGCCGTGCGGGCTCTGCGCGGCGAGGCCGATCTGTTCGGGGTTGCCGCCGCTGGCGCGGACGGCCTCGGCGATGCCGTCGGAGAGGTTGGTGCGCAGCGTGTTGGTGTAGATGGTGCCGAACACGGCGGTGCCGAAGGAGGAGCCGAGGGTGCGGAAGAAGGTGACGCCGGAGGTGGAGGTGCCGAGGTCGGCGTAGTCGACGGTGTTCTGCACGGCGATGGTGAGGACCTGCATGCACAGGCCGATGCCGGTGCCGAGCACGAACATGTACAGGCTGGCCAGCCAGGCGCTGGTGCCGGGGTTCAGCAGCGACAGCAGGTACAGGCCGGCCGCCATCACCAGCGAGCCGACGATCGGGAAGATCCGGTACTTGCCGGTCTTGGAGACCATGTTGCCGCTGAAGACGGAGGCGATCAGCAGGCCGAGCACCATCGGCAGGGTGCGAACGCCGGAGACGGTGGCCGAGTCGCCGTCCACGTACTGGAGGAAGGTCGGCAGGAAGGTCATCGCGCCGAGCATGGCGAAGCCGACGATGAAGCTGAGCACCGAGCAGACCGTGAACACGGGGTTGCGGAACAGCCGCATCGGCAGGGTGGGTTCGGCGGCGCGGGTCTCCACCCAGCAGAACAGGCCGAGCGCGACCACGCCGCCGGCGAACAGTCCGATGATGACGGGCGAGCCCCAGGCGTACTCGTTGCCGCCCCAACTCGTGGCCAGGATCAGGGCGCTGGCGCCGACCGCGACCAGCGCGATGCCCAGGTAGTCGACCACCGGGCGGGCGGCGGAGCGGACCACCGGGATGGAGCGGGCGGCGGCGATCACCACCACGACGGCGATCGGCACGTTGACGTAGAACGCCCAGCGCCACGTCAGGTGGTCGGTGAACAGTCCGCCGAGCAGCGGTCCGACCACGGTGGCGACGCCGAACACCGCGCCGATCGCGCCCTGGTACTTGCCGCGTTCGCGCAGCGGGATGACGTCCGCGATCAGTGCCATCGAGGTGACCATCAGGCCGCCCGCGCCGACGCCCTGGACGGCGCGCCAGGCGATCAGCAGGGTCATGTTGGTGGCCAGGCCGCACAGGAACGAGCCGGTGATGAAGACGATCGCGGAGACCTGGAAGACCACCTTGCGGCCGAACAGGTCGCCCATCTTGCCGACCAGCGCCGTGGTGACGGTCTCCGCCAGCAGGTAGGACGTCACCACCCAGGACATGTGCGCCGCGCCGCCGAGGTCCGCGACGATGGTGGGCAGGGCGGTGCCGACGATGGTCTGGTCGAGGGCGGCCAGCAGCATGCCGAGCATGATGGTGCCGAACACGACGTTGCGCTGCCGCCGGTCGAGGACGGGCGGGGCCGCCTGGCTGGTCTCCCTGGTGGTGGTCACCACCGTATCGTCACACTTCGCCCCGGACTGTCCGTTTCGACACCCCGCATCGAACAAGAATGCTCGTCCGATGATGCGATTGACGGTGCGACAAGAGTGAACGCCCACCGCGTTAGAGGGGCATGGACAGCACGACGACGACCGGGAACGACGCCGGACCCCCCGAGTTCCGCGCCTTCGCGGCCGCCCGCAGCCGCCACCTGGTCCGCACCGCGTACCTGCTGACCGGCGGCGACGCCCACCTCGCCGAGGACCTCGCCCAGGAGGCGCTCGGCAAGCTCTACGGCAACTGGCGGCGGATCTCCCGCATGGCGAACCCGGCCGGATACGCCCGCACCGTCCTGGTCAACACCTTCCTCAGCCACCGGCGCCGGCGCAGCAGCCGCGAACACGTCACCGACACCTTCGCCGAGACCGCCGCACCGCCCGCCGACCCCGCCCTGCGCGTCACCCTGCTCCAGGCGCTCGCCGAACTGCCCCAGCAGGACCGGGCGGTGCTCATCCTCCGCTACTGGGAGGACCTCGGCGTGGAGGAGACCGCCGCCGCGCTGCGCCTCACCCCGAGCGCCGTCCGCTCCCGCGCCTCCCGGGCCCTGAGCCGGCTGCGCACCCGCCTCGGCGGGCAGTTCGACGAGCTCGCCCGCCCCTGACGTCCCCTCACCACCGCTCCAGGAGCCAGCCGATGACCTCCGAAGAGGACTTCACCCGCGCCCTGCGGGACCACGCCGACCTCGCCCCCGACCCGCCGACCGAACTGTTCGCCCTCGCCGCCGAACGCCGCGGCCGCGCCCGGGTACGCCGCCGCCGCACCCTCGGCGCCTCCGCCCTCGCCCTGGTCGCCGCCGCCGGGTGCGCGCTGGCCCTGCTGCCCGGGCACACCCCCGCCCGCGTCCGCACCACGCCCGCCGCACCCGCCGTCGACGGCGCGTTCATGTCCACCACCCTGCGCTCGCTGCTGCCCCCGGACGGGCAGGCCACCGACGCCTCCGGCACCCCCGTCGAACTGGTGCTGCCCGGCCAGGCCCCGATGGCCTGGCTCGACTACGACGACGGCCACGGCCCCGCCCGGGTGCTGCTGAGCATCGACCGGCTGGCCGCCCCGCTCTCCGACGGCGCCCCCGCCCTGCAGTGCCCGGACGCCCTCGCCGAACCCACCACCACCTGCCGACGCGCCACCCGCCCCGACGGCTCCCGCCTGACCACCAGCACCAAGGCCCCGCGCTGGGACGGCGACGACCGCGCCTGGACGGTGACCTACGCCGCCGCCGACGGCCGGGCCGTCACCGTCCACGAGATCGCCTCCGCCACCCCGAGCCGTCCCGCCCGCGAGCAGCCCCCGCTGACGGAGGCCCAACTGCAGGCCATCGCCACCTCCGACGCCTGGCGGCCCGCCTTCGCCGCCCTGCCCGCCTCCACCGTTCCGCCCGCCGCGCCGGTGTCCGGGCCGGCCGTCCTCACCGCCCTGCGGGCCGCCCTCCCGGCGGGCGTCGCGTTCGACCCCGGCCCCGGCGTGCAGGACACCCCGGGGCGGGTGCACGGCGCCGTCACCCACGGCGGGCGCACCGGGCAACTGGTCGTCTCCGTCGAACACGGCTGGCACCGCGGCTTCCGCGACGCCCCGCCCACCGCCTTCCGCAGCCTGACGCCCGCCGAACCCACCCGGCAGACCCCCGACGGCGCCCTGTTCGCCGTCACCCGGCTCGACGTCACCGGCCCGGACGGGACCAAGGGCGTCCAGTGGACCGCGCACGCGCTGCTCGCCGACGGCACGCTCGTCACCGCCGAACTGTGGACCGACGGCGCCGGCCACCGGATCACCGCCGACCCGGCCGCACTCGACCGCGACCAGCTGACCGCCCTCGTCACCGCACCGTCCTGGGCGCGCGCCTGACCCGCCGTCACCGGGCGCGCCGGACCCGTCCGGCGCGCCCCGACCCGCGATGATGAGGCGATGGACTGCCTGTTCTGCCGCGTCGTCGCCGGCGACGTCCCGGTCGAATCCGTCTTCGCCGACGAGCACGCCGTCGCCTTCCTCGACCACCGACCGCTCTTCCCCGGCCACCTGCTGGTCGTCCCGCGCCGCCACGTCCCCACCCTCACCGACCTCACCGAGGACGAGACCGGTCCCTACTACACCCGCGTCCGCCGCCTCACCGCCGCCGTCGAACACGGCATGGACGCCGCCGGCAGCTTCGTCGCCGCCAACAACCGGATCAGCCAGTCCGTCCCCCACCTGCACACCCACATCGTCCCCCGCAACCCCAAGGACGGCCTCCGCGGCTTCTTCTGGCCCCGCACCCGCTACCGCGACGACGCGCACGCGACCGAGACCGCAGCCCGCATCCGCGCCGCCCTCTGACCCCACTCGCCCGAGCACCCCGACCGCACCGCTCCCCCAGCACGGGCCCCCGGCCCCGCCGGGGGCGGCGTTTCCGTCAGATCCCGGCCCAGGTGTCGTCGGCGGCGCCTCGGACGGTGGTGCGGAAGGCGATGGGGGTGGTGCCGGTGCGCTGGTGGAAGAACTTGGCGAAGTTGGCGGCGTCGGCGAAGCCGAGGCGGTCGGCTATGCGGGCGGCGGGGGTGTCGCTGTGGGCGAGGAGGCGTTTGGCTTCGAGGACGACGCGGCGGTCGACGAACTCCTTGGCGCCGATGCCCGCGGCGGCGAGCGTCGCGCGGGAGAGGGTGCGCGGCGAGTAGCCGAGGGCTTTCGCGTAGTCCTCGACGCGGCGGGTGCGGGTGAAGTGGTGTTCGACGGCGTGCCGGAAGCGGCGGTAGGTCTCGCCGGGTTCGGCGGTCGCGCTGCCGCAGGGCGTCGCGGGGTTGGCGAGGCGGAGGAGCAGCGCGGCGAGGAGGTGGCGGAGCAGCGCGTGGTGGATCTCGGCGGGCAGGTCCGCGCCGGAGGCGAACTCGCGGTGGAGGTGGTGGAGCGCCGCGCGCAGCGCGTCGCGGTCGGTGCCGGTGGTGTGCAGGACGGCGGCGGCGAACGGGTCGTCGAGGCGGGCGGCGGCCACGGTCGCGGGGTCGGGGAAGCCGGGTTCGAAGAGGACGAGGGTGCCGTCGGCGTCGCCGAGTTCGCCCCACTGCTGGACCTGTCCGGGCCGGACCCAGAGCCAGCTGCCGGGGTGGACGGCGTGTTCGGTGAAGTCGACGGTGTGGTGGAGGGTGCCGCGGTCGAGGGTGAGCAGGTGGTGGAAGGCGGGCCGTTGGGGCCGGTGGAAGTCGCGGCCGGTGGCGGTGGCGCGGCGGGCCCGCAGTTCGGCGAGGGTCATCACTTCGACGCCGGCGGGTCCGCCGGGCGGCGCGGCGAACGGGACCTCGGGGATCGCCGTCCCGGAGGCCGGGTTGTCGCTGCCTCGCATCGTCACCACCCACCACTCGCAGCCAGGCTACCTCCGGTGGATCTTCTGCCGGGAGGGCGGCGGTACGGTCGTCGGGGACGACGGGCGGAACGGGGTGGCGGGCATGGAGCGGCGGTTGACGTTGCACGACGTGGCGCGCGAGGCGGGGGTGAGCGCGAAGACGGTGTCGCGGGTGCTGAACGGGGAGGGGCCGGTGGCGGCGGCGACCCGGGCGCGGGTGCTGGCGGTGGTGGAGCGGGTGGGTTTCCGGCCGAACCTGTTGGCGCGCAGCATCCGGACGGGCGGCCCGGACGCGACGGTGGGGCTGGTGGTGCCGGATCTGGCGAACCCGTTCTTCGGGGCGTTGGCGGGCGGGGTGGAGGAGGCGGCGCGGGCGCGCGGTCTGACGGTGCTGCTGGGGTGTTCGGGCGGTGATCCGGCGCGCGAGGCGGAGGTGGTGGGCGCTTTCCTGGCCCGTCGGACGGCGGCGCTGCTGGTGGTGCCGGCGGCGGGCGGGGAGGCGTCGGCGCAGGCCCGTGCGGCGGGGGTGCCGCTGGTGTTCGTGGACCGTCCGGGGCCGGACGCGGACTGCGTGCTGTCCTCGAACCGGGCGGGCGCCCGGGAGGGCGTGGCGCACCTGCTGGGGCGGGGCCACCGCCGGGTGGCGTTCCTCGGCGACCTGCCGGCGGAGCTGTACACCCGCCGCGAGCGCCTGGCGGGCTACCGGGAGGCGCTGCGCGGCGCGGGGATCGGCCCGGGCGGGGAGCTGGTCGCGGATGCCCGGACGGCGGCGGACGCGGAGCGGGCGGTGCTGCGGCTGCTGGCCCTGCCGGACGCGCCGACGGCGCTGTTCGCGTCGAACGTGAACGCGGCGACGGGCGCGGTGCTGGCGCTGGGCCGGGCGGGCCGCCGCGACGTGGCGCTGCTGGCGTTCGACGACCTGCCGCTGGCGGAGGTGCTGGACCCGCCGCTGTCGGCGGTGGCGCAGGCCCCGGCGGAGCTGGGTGCGGCGGCGGCCCGGCTGGCGCTGGCCCGGCTGGACGGGGATGCCTCGCCGCCGCGCACGGAGACCGTCCCGACCCGGCTGGTGGTGCGCGGCGGGCGCCCGGCCGCGCACCCTTGACCGTCCGGCGGCGGCGGATGGAGGGTGGCCGCCACGATCGGTCACCACCCGGAGGAGCGCGGATGGCCCCGCAGTTCGGCGACTACCAGAACGAGATCTACTTCGAGGCGCTGTTCGGCGTCGCGCCGAGGTTCCCGATGACGTTCGCGGGCCTGGCGGAGCGCGCGCGGGCGGCGTTGGCCCCGGACGTGTGGTCGTACGTGGCGGGCGGTGCGGGCGACGAGCGGACGCAGCGGGCGAACGTCGCGGCGTTCGAGCGCTGGGGGCTGGTGCCGCGGATGCTGGTGGGCGCGAAGGAGCGGGACCTGCGGGTGGACCTGTTCGGCCTGGAGCTGTCGTCGCCGCTGTTCCTGGCTCCGGTGGGGGTGCTGGGGCTGTGCGCGCCGGACGGGCACGGGGATCTGGCGGCGGCCCGGGCGGCGGCCCGCACCGGGGTGCCTATGGTGGCGTCGACGCTGTCGGTGGACCCGTTGGAGCGGGTGGCGGCGGAGCTGGGCGACGCGCCCGGGTTCTTCCAGCTGTACACGCCGACGGACCGGGCGCTGGCGGAGTCGCTGGTGCACCGGGCGGAGGCGGCGGGGTTCAGGGGCGTCGTGGTGACGCTGGACACCTGGGTGACCGGCTGGCGGCCGCGCGACCTGGGCAGCGGCAGCTTCCCGCAGCTGCGCGGCCACTGTCTGGCGAACTACACCTCCGACCCGGTGTTCCGGGCCCGCCTGAAGGATCCGGACGGGGATCCGCGCGGCGCGGTGATGGACTGGGTGCAGGTCTTCGGCAACCCGCTGACCTGGGACGACCTGCCGTGGCTGCGGTCGCTGACGGATCTGCCGCTGATCCTGAAGGGCCTGTGCCACCCGGAGGACGTCCGGCGGGCGAGGGACGCGGGCGTGGACGGCGTCTACTGCTCGAACCACGGCGGCCGGCAGGCGAACGGCGGGCTGCCGGCGCTGGAGTCGCTGGCCGAGGTGGTCGCGGCGGCGGACGGCCTGCCGGTGCTGTTCGACTCGGGGGTGCGCAGCGGCGCGGACGCGGTGAAGGCGCTGGCGCTGGGTGCGACGGCGGTGGGCGTGGGCCGGCCGTACGTGTACGGGCTGGCGCTGGGCGGCGAGGCGGGGGTGGTGCACGTGCTGCGGTCGCTGCTGGCGGAGGCGGATCTGCTGATGGCGGTGGACGGCTACCCGTCGTTGGAGTCGTTGCGGGCGCCGGGGGCGCTGCGCCGCTGCTGACGTCCCGTCGGACGGCCTTATTGCAACTTACTTGCAAGAACGGACTGCATGCAGCAGAGTGGAGCCGCGGGGTCGTCCTCCGATCGTCTTCCCAACCGGCGCCCGCCGGGACACGGCGCCGGCCCCGCGCCAACGTCCTTGCCCCGCCGCGGTGTCAGACGAGCGGCAGCCGCACCACCATGGTCTTGCCGCCGCCGTCCGGGTCGGCCAGGGTCGCGGTGCCGCCGCCGGCCAGCAGCGCCGTCTCGTGCACCAGGCTCAGGCCCCAGCCGCCGCTGCCGTCCTGGTGCGGGGTCTCCCGGCGGCTCGGGCAGTGCGGGTGGCGGTCGTGCACCCGGATCGTCAACTCGTCGGGCTCGAAGTCGAGTCGGAGGGTGGTGCGGGGCGAGCGCGGGGCGGCGTGCCGGACCGTGTTGGTGACGAGTTCGCTGACCACCAGCAGCACGGCGTCGGTCAGCGGATGGTCCGCGGCCAGGCCGCGGGCGGCCAGCTCCGCGCGCACACTGCGGCGCGCCTGGGGCACGGAGGCGGGCACGGTCGGCAGGCTCAGGCTGTACCGCACGGTCAGGGTGGGGTCCGCGACAGCCATGGTCGGTCCCTTCACGACGGGGCGACCGGGCGGGAGCGGGGGCGCCGTCGTCCGGCCGCGTCGGGGCTCGGCGGCACTGCCCCGTCCGCGAGAACCGGACAGATCGCCGATAACCAGTACGGTACGGCCGAACCGCCCGAACTGCGGCGGCGGATGCTGGACAGTGGCCACAACTCGCCACCGCCGCCCGCCGGCGGCCACCGGCTTCCGACGGACCGTCAGATCACGGGCGTGACACCCGGTATCCGCTCGAACACCAGGTTGGTGCGGGTCTGCGCGACCGCCGGGTGGGTGGTCAGGTGGTCGACCACGAAGCAGCGCAGCGCCTCCGGGTCGGCGACGGCCACGTGCAGCAGGTAGTCCTCGCTGCCGGCCATGTGGAACACCGCCAGCACCCCCGGCAGGTGCGGCGCGGCGGCCCGGAAGCTGCCGTTCTGCTCGCGGGTGTGCGCCCGCAGCCGCACCGAGATCATCGCCTGCAGCGGCAGGCCGGCCGCCCGCAGGTCGACCTCCGCGTGGTAGCCGCGGATCACGCCGCGTTCGCGCAGCGCCCGCACCCGGGCCAGGCAGGTGGAGGGGGCGATCCCGACCCGTTCCGCCAGCGCGTTGTTGGCCGTCCGGGCGTCCGCCAGCAGCGCCCGGACGATCGCCCGGTCGGTCTCGTCCAGCGCCGCGGCGCGGGCCCGTGGAATGTTCGGCACGCGCCCAGCCTGGCGGTCCGTACCGAACATCCGCAAGACCGCACCCCGCCCCTGCCGAACGATCGTCCGCGGCTGTGGCCTTCTGCCGCCCGCAACTTCACCATCGTCGCCCATGAGCCGACTCGACACCCGAGCCGTGCACGCCGGCCGCGACGACCTCGCCCGCCTCGGTGCGCACGTCCCCCCGCTCGACCTGTCCACCACCTACCCGGTTCCGGACCTCGCCGCCGGCGGCGACGCCTACCAGGCGCTGGCCACCGGCGGCCGGCCGCCCGCCGAGGGCGGGCTGGTCTACCAGCGCCTGTGGAACCCGACCGTGGCCCGCTTCGAGCAGGCCCTCGCCGAACTGGAGGGCTGCGCCCAGGCGGTGGCGTTCTCCTCCGGCATGGCCGCGCTGACCGCCTGCCTGCTGGCCGCCGCCGCGGAGGGCCGCCGGCACGTCGTCGCGGTGCGCCCGCTGTACGGCGGTTCCGACCACCTGCTCGCCTCCGGCCTGCTGGGCACCGAGGTCACCTGGGCGACCCCCGGCACCCTCGCCGGCGCCGTCCGGCCCGACACCGGGCTGGTCGTGGTCGAGACCCCGGCCAATCCGACCCTCGACCTGGTCGACCTGGCCGCGGTCGCCGACGCCTGCGGCGACGCGCCGCTGCTGGTCGACAACACCTTCGCCACACCGGTGCTGCAGCGGCCGGCCGAGTTCGGGGCCGCGCTGGTGCTGCACTCGGCCACCAAGTCGATCGGCGGCCACGGCGACGTGCTGGCCGGCGCGGTCGCCTGCACCGCCGCGTGGGCGGAGCGGCTGCGCCGGGTGCGGGCCGTCACCGGCGCGATCCTGCACCCGCTGGCCGGGTACCTGCTGCACCGCGGCCTGCAGACCCTGCCGCTGCGGGTGCGCGCCGCCTCGGCGGGCGCGGCCCGGCTCGCCGACTGGCTGGCCGAGCAGCCGGAGGTGTCCGCCGTGCACTACCCCGGCCGCTCCGGCTCCCCGCTGCTCGGGCGTCAGCTCCTCGGCGGCGGCAGCACCTTGGCGTTCGAGGCGGCGGGCGGCTTCGAGCACGCCGCGGCGATCGCCGAGCGCTGCGAGCTGATCACGCACGCGGTGTCGCTCGGCGGCGTCGACACCCTGATCCAGCACCCGGCCTCGCTCACCCACCGGCCGGTCGCCGACGCCCACAAGCCCGTCCCCGCGCTGCTGCGGCTGTCCGTCGGCCTGGAGGACCCGGCCGACCTGGAGGCCGACCTCGCCAAGGCGCTCCCCTGGTAGCAGCACCCCCGACGGGGTGTCAGCCGGCACCGGGTGCGGGGGATTTCCCCCGCACCCGTTCGGTGGCCCGCCCCAGCGCGCCGGACCCCGCGGCCGAAGCATGATCGTCACCGGGGCCGCGCCCGGCGGCCCGGACAGGGAGACCCGACCATGACGGCCCACCGACGACCCATCAGCAGGCGTGGACTGCTCACCGGCACCGCGGCCCTCGCGCTCCCCGCGCTGCACCTCCCGGCCGCCGCCGCGGCCGACCGGACGGACCGGCAGGAGCGGCCCGTGGTGCAGCAGTTGACGGCCGCCGCCTACCCGCTGGACGCCACCGGCCCGGTCGGCGGCACCGCCGACCTCCGGCCGCTCGGCGAGCTGATCGGCGACTCGCTGGTGGTCGGCCTCGGCGAGGCCACCCACGGCTCGCACGAGTTCTTCACCCTCAAGCACCGGGTCTTCCGGTACCTGGTGACGGAGCGCGGCTTCACCGCCTTCGCACTGGAGGCGAGTTGGACGGCCGGCCTGGAGATCGACGAGTTCCTGCAGGGCGGCGACGGCGACGCCCGCCGGGTCGCCGACCGCGCCTTCGCCGGATCGCCGTGGCACCGCGAGGAGTTCGCCGACCTGATCGGCTGGATGCGGGACCACAACCGCCGCAACCCCGGCCGCCCCGTGCACTTCCTCGGCGCCGACCTGGGCCTGCCCGCCCTCGGCGACCGCGTCTTCCGGAAGGTCCTGGACGCCGTCCGCGCCGCCCGACCGCAGGACGAGGCCCGGATCGCCGACCTGTACGCGCCGCTGCGTCCGCTGGACGACGCCATCGGCTACCTCGGCCGGCCCCTCCCCGAACGCCGCGCGAACGCCGAACTCGCCCGCCGGGCGCTCGCCTCGGTGTCCGCCGTGGACGACGACCGGGCGGTGCAGGACGCCCGGGTGATCGCCGACACCTTCGAATTCCTCTCCATGGACCCCGGCGACCCGGCGTCGGTCTCCGCGGCCGAGCAGCTCCGCGACCGCGCGATGGCGCAGAACGTCCTGTGGTGGCAGCGGCGCACCGGCCACCGGATCCTGCTCTCCGCGCACAACGGCCATGCCGGCTACGCCTCCACCATGCCGGAGCTCTACCCGGACCCGCAGGGTGCGCAGCTGCGCCGGGCCCTCGGCGGCCGCTACACCGCGATCGGCACCACCTTCGACCGGGGCTCCTTCCTCACCACCTCCGAAGGCGCGGGCGGCGCCTGGCAGCCGGTGAGCGTGCCGCCCGCCGCGCCGGGCAGTGTCGAGCACACCCTCGACCAGGTCCGCCACCGCGACTTCTACCTCCCGCTGCGCCGGCTGCCGGCCGCCGCGCGCGGCTGGCTGGCGACCCCGCACCCGACGTACGACGCCGGCACCACGTTCACTCCGGAGCCGCTGCCGGTGCTGGCCCCGGCCGCCGCCTACGACGTGCTGGTCCACCTGCACGAGGTGACGGCGGCGCGGGAGTTGACGCCCTGACGGGCCGGGCGGGTCAGCCGGCGGCGGTGGTGCGCAGGTGGTCCAGGACCAGCGGGTCTATGTGGGCGTCGACCAGGCGGCCTTCGAGGTTCTCCACGCCGGCCCAGGTGTCCAGGTCGGCGTAGCCGAGGCCGGCCAGCAGGGCGGTGACCTCGGTGGCGAGTTCGCCGTCCAGCGGCAGCAGGGTGGCCGGGTCGGGGGTGCCGTGCAGGACCTCGTGCAGGGCCAGCAGGCGGCGCAGTTCGGCGACCGGGTCCGGGTGGTCGTCGACCCGCAGGTCGTGGGAGGTGTCGCCCCAGCCGCCGACGCCCCGGCCCGGGTCGACCACGTACAGCGCGGCGCTCTGCCGGCCGCGGGAGTCGCCGCCGGCCGCGTCGCCCGCGGCGAGGGCGGCCACCAGCCGGTCGGCGAAGGGGAGTTCGGCGGAGGCCAGCCAGACGGCCTCCATGTCGCGGACCACCTCGGGCCCGGTGAGGATGTTGCCCTGGATCGCGTAGTCGGGGCCGGCCACGCCGCCCGCCCAGGCCAGGCACTGCTCACCGGTCCGACTGGCGGCGCTGTCGGGTCCGACCACGCCGATCTGGCGGTGCGCCCGCCCGTCGTCGGCGGCGAGCAGCGCCGCGACGGTGCCGTCCGGCGAAGTGCCGGTGCGCAGCATGGCGATGCCCTGCGGTCGGTAGGCGACGTTGGCCCAGGCCTGGCTGGCGAGTGCGCCGGTGCCGGCCTCGGCGGCCGGCACCAGGGCGCCGACGGAGAGGAACTTGCTGGCCACGGCCACGCCGTAGGCGTCTCCGTGTCGAGCGACGATCGAGAAGGTCACGGGGCCCGACGATAGTCGTGGCCGAACCTTCCGTCCACGGTCCGACGGCCCGTCGGCACATTCCGGCAAGCCGCGCAGCGGGTGCCGGTCTCGTCCCCGGCACCCGTCGCCCGCGCGGCGGCTCAGAGGTCGAACTTGGCCCGCTTGTCGGCCGGCACCAGGTCGACGTACTCGGGGTGCTTGCCGATCCAGCCGCGGATGAACGGGCAGTACGGCAGGACGCTCTCGCCGCGCTCGCGGACGGTGTCCAGGGCGGCGCGGGCCAGCTTGCCGCCGAGGCCCTGGCCCTCGAACGCGGAGTCGATGACGGTGTGGACGAAGGCGATCTGTCCGCCGTCGCGCCGCTGGTACTCGGCGAACCCGGCCAGCCCGGCGTCGGTGCGGATCTCGAAGCGGGACTGCTCGGCGTTGTCGGTGACCTGGGGTTCCATCGGTGCTGCTCCTGGTTCTCGAGGGTGCTGGGTCGAACGATAGGGGGCCGGCGGCGCGTCAGTGTGCGCGCAGCGCAGCGAGTTGTTGCTCGAAGGGCACGACCTGCTCGACCGCGGGGGCCGCCGCGGGGCGGGCGCCCAGCAGGGCGGCGAGTTCGCGGGCGGCGCGGTCGATCCGGCCGGCCAGCGAGCCGTCGGCGCCGTTCGCGCCCCAGTCCTCGGAGGCGGCGAACACCGCGGTGGGCACGACCACGGCGCGCAGGTGGGCGAACAGCGGGCGCAGGGCGTGCTCCAGGGCGAGGCTGTGCCGGGCGGTGCCGCCGGTGGCGGCGATCAGCACGGGGGTGCCGGCCAGGGCGTCCTTGTCGAGCACGTCGACGAAGGACTTGAAGAGTCCGCTGTAGGAGGCGGAGAAGATCGGTGTGACGGCGATCAGGCCGTCCGCCTCCTCCACCGCCCGGACGGCGTCGCGCAGGGCGGGCGGCGGGAAGCCGGTGACCAGGTTGTCCGCGACGTCCCGGGCGAGTTCCCGCAGTTCGACCACCCGGACGTCCACCTCCCGTCCGGCGCCGCGCAGTTCGCGGGCGGCGGCACCGGCCAGGCGGTCGGCGAGCAGCCGGGTGGAGGACGGGACGGACAGGCCGGCCGTCACCACGACCAGTTTCAGCGCGCTCACTTCGCTGCCTCCTTCTCCTGCCGGGCCGTCACCAGGGCGGCGTGGGTGGGTCCGTCGGGGACCTCGGCGGGCCGGTTCTCGGCGAACTCGGCGCGCAGCACCGGGACGACCTCCTCGCCGAGGATGTCGAGCTGTTCCAGGACGGTCTTCAGCGGCAGGCCGGCGTGGTCCATCAGGAACAGCTGCCGCTGGTAGTCGCCGAAGGTCTCGCGGAAGGCCAGGGTCTTCTCGATGACCTCCTGCGGGCTGCCGACGGTCAGCGGCGTCTGCTCGGTGAACTCCTCCAGCGACGGGCCGTGGCCGTAGACCGGGGCGTTGTCGAAGTAGGGGCGGAACTCGCGGACGGCGTCCTGGGAGTTCTTGCGCATGAACACCTGGCCGCCGAGGCCGACGATCGCCTGCTCGGGGGTGCCGTGGCCGTAGTGGGCGTACCGCTCCCGGTAGAGGTTCACCAGGCGCTGGAAGTGCTCCTTGGGCCAGAAGATGTTGTTCGCGAAGAAGCCGTCGCCGTAGTAGGCGGCCTGTTCGGCGATCTCGGGGCTGCGGATGGAGCCGTGCCAGACGAACGGCGGCGTGCCGTCGAGCGGGCGCGGGGTGGCGGTGAAGGACTGCAGCGGGGTGCGGAAGCGGCCCTGCCAGTCGACGTCCTCCTCGCGCCACAGCTGGTGCAGCAGCGCGTAGTTCTCGATCGCCAGCGGGATGCCCTGCCGGATGTCCTGGCCGAACCACGGGTAGACCGGGCCGGTGTTGCCGCGGCCCATCATCACGTCGACCCGGCCCTCGGCGAGGTGCTGGAGCATCGCGAAGTCCTCGGCGATCTTCACCGGGTCGTTGGTGGTGATCAGCGTGGTGGAGGTGGAGAGGATCAGCTTCTCGGTGCGGGCCGCGATGTACCCGAGCATGGTGGTCGGCGAGGACGGGACGAACGGCGGGTTGTGGTGCTCGCCGGTGGCGAACACGTCGAGGCCGACCTCCTCGGCCTTGAGCGCGATGGCCACCATCGCCTTGATCCGCTCGTGCTCGGTGGGGGTCCGACCGTTGGTGGGGTCGGTGGTCACGTCGCCGACGCTGAAGATGCCGAACTGCACCGCTCTCAACTCCTTCTCGGTTGATTCAACATTCAACCACCCGAGAGAACCACTCGCCACTCCGATCTGTTCCCGCCACGATTCCTCCCCGGTTGACCGAAACGCCGACACTCTGAGCAGTTGATCGGATACACAGAGTTGACCGATCGTCAGACATTCCGCTTACCTGGGGCACGCCACCGGGCACGGACGGTCACGCACCCCTCCGGCGCCCTCCCCCGCCCGTCCGCCTGCCACCGGAGTCGTCCGTGCGCCTGCGCCAGTTCCTCGCCCCGCTCGTCGCCGCCGTCGCCCTGTTCGCGTCCGCCGCGACCCCCGCGGCCGCCGCCGCCCCGGCCGAACTGCGGATCACCCTCACCACCGAGTGCTCCGCCGACTTCCGGCACGGCGACTCCCGGCTCGGGCCCGACCAGCTGCCCACCGCCGGACCGGTCGGCCTCCAGCTGATCGGCTACCTGCGCACCGGACTCCTCACCGAACAGCAGTTCCTCGCCACGTACTACGACAGCGCGGCCGGCGGCTGGACGTACCCGCCCTCCGACGGCTACCTGCTGATGCCCGACGGCACCCCGATCGCGTACGACACCACCCTCCGGCCCGGCCAGAACATCGACCGCTACGGCAGCGAGTACGGCTCCTTCCTCGCCCCCGAGGGCCTGCCGTACGCGACCCGCTCCATCCCGCCGTCCAGCCTGGACGGCAACCCCGCCGCCGGCTGCAACTACCACGACTACCGGGTGCTCAAGGCCTTCGCGGTGCACTCCGGGCCGATAGCGCCCTGGTTCGGCCAGCCCGGCCTCGGCCTCCAGTACCAGCTGGACGCCGCCCTGGTGCCGGACGCCCCGAGCCGGATCAACGTCGCCTGGCTGGTCGCCAACGGCTATCTGGCCCGCCTGGCCTGACGCTCCGTCAGCTCTCCTCCAGCGCCTGGGCCAGCCAGGCCAGCCAGAACGACTCCAGCTGGATGCCCGCCTGCAGCACCAGGTGCTGCAGGCGGTTCTCCGTCCCGGCCCGCTCCGGCGGGAAGTCGCGGCGCTCGATCGCCCGGTACTCGTCCAACTGCGCCCGGTGCAGCTCCCGGTGGCGCGCCAGCTCCTCCGCCAGGCCGTCCACCCCGAGCACCGCCGCGGCGCGCAGCCGCAGCAGCAGCGGGTCCCGGATCGGCTTCGGGTCCTGCGGCTGGCCGACCCACTCGCGCAGCCGCGCCCGGCCGGCCGGCAGCACCTCGTACTCCTTGCGCTGCCCCCGCCCGGCCCCCGGCGCCGAGGCCCGCACCAGCCCCTCGCGCTCCAGCCGCCCCAGCTCGCGGTAGATCTGCTGGTGCGTCGCCGACCAGAAGAAGCCGATCGACCGGTCGAACCGCCGGGTCAACTCCAGCCCCGAGGACGGCTTCTCCAGCAGGGCGGTGAGGATCGCGTGCGGCAGTGACATGCGGCGATCGTACGGGCCGCCGGACCGGGGCCCGGCCGCGGCACCCGCGGCAACGGGTTCGGTCGGAGGTCTTGTGCCGCTCCGGCCGGTGGCGAATACTCCTTCGCAGCGCTTGTCAGGGGCAGATCAGAACTGGGTCCTGTGGTCGACCGGACCGCGATCGCCGCCTGCCCGCGCCTCACGGCCCGTCGCTTTCCCGGGCCTCCCCCACCCCTCAGGAGGAGAACTGTGAGGACCACGCGCACCACCCCCACGTCGCCGTCCCGCACCCGCGGCCGGCTGCTCGCCGTCGCCGTCGCCCTCGCCGCGGCCACCGCCCTCGCGGCGCCGACCGCCGGCGCGGCCGCGCCGGTCGCCGACGCCACACTGCTCGCCCAGGTCAGCGCCTCGGTCGAGCAGACCGGCGTCAACGGCATCGCCTGGCACACCGACCAGGCCACCGGCCGGGTCGTCGTGACGGCCGACAGCAGCGTGAGCCCGGCGGCGCTGGCCAAGCTGACCGAGGCCGCCGGCACGAAGCACCTGAAGATCGAGCGCACTGCAGGAACGTTCAACCCGCTGCTCTCCGCCGGTGCGGCCATCTACGGCGGCGGCTACCGGTGCTCGCTGGGCTTCAACGTCGTCAAGGGCGGCGTCTACTACTTCCTGACCGCCGGTCACTGCGGCAACATCGCCAGCACCTGGTACAGCAACTCCGGCCAGACCACCCAGGTCGGATCCACCGTCAGCTCCAGCTTCCCCGGCACCGACTACGCGCTGGTCAAGTACAGCTCGACCAACCACCCCGGCGGCTACACGGCGGCCAGCGCGTACGTCGGCGAGGCCGTCAAGCGCACCGGCTCCACCACCGGCACCCACAGCGGCACGGTGACCGCCCTCAACGCCACCGTCCGCTACTCCGACGGCAGCACGGTGAAGGGCCTGATCCAGACCAACGTCTGCGCGGAGGGCGGCGACTCCGGCGGCCCGCTGTACGACGGGACCAAGGCCCTGGGCCTGACCTCCGGCGGCAGCGGCAACTGCACCACCGGCGGCACCACGTTCTTCCAGCCCGTCACGGCGGCCCTCTCCGCGTACGGCGTCTCGCTGTACTAGGCCCGCTCTTCCGGACCCTGTCGGACCGTCCCTCCCCCGGCCGTGGCGGGCCGGGGAGGGACGGTCCGGCGTCGCGCGCCCGGCAGGGTCCGGAGGTCAGGGGTGGCCGCGCGGCGCCCGGGCGGTCACCCACTGCTGGTAGATCAGGCGCAGCACGGCGGCGACCCCGGCGCTGTCCGCCGTGGTGCTCAACGCCGCGAGCGAGCTCGCCAGTTGGGCCGGGGAGGTGGCGGCCAGCCAGCGCTTCCAGGCGTCGGCGCCGGCCGGCCCGTCGCCCTCGTGGTGCGGCCCGGCCACCAGGGCCGGTGCCGGGCCCGAGGTCTCCGCCCAGCGCTCCAGGGCCCGCGCCAGCCGGTTGCGCTGGCCGGTGGAGAGCTTCCGCAGGCCGATCACCCGCAGGCTCTGCCAGACCAGTTCGGGCCGCAGGTCGCCGACGGCGACGGTGAGTCCGAGCAGCAGCGCCTGGTCCCGGGAGGCGGCCTCCACGCCGGGCCCGTCGCACAGCTCCGCCAGCCTGTCCCGGGCCTCCGCGACCTCGCGGCGGGCCGAGCCGGACGAGCGGCGCACCTGCCGGGCCAGCTGCCAGCGGGTCAGCTGGATCCGCAGCGGCATGAGCGGCTCGCCGCGCCGGTCGGCGAGCCGGGCCGCCTCCGCGAGCAACTGCCGGGCCGTACCGGGCTCTCCGCGCGACACCGCCGAGACGGCCTGGGCGTACACCGCCTCGACCAGGGTCTCGCCGTCGCCCTCCTCGGCCGCCCGGTCCCTGGCGAGGGCGGCGAGCCCGCGGGCCCTGCCGTCGTCGCCGAGTTCGGCCCGGACGCGCGCCTCCAGCAGCAGCGTCCGCGCGCTCGGGACGCCGGAGGGGTGGGTGGCCAGCACGTCCAGCGCGGCGGCGGCGTCGCCCAGCGTCAGCAGCTTGGCGACCTGGACCTCCGCGTGCCGCTCCCATTCCGCGATCGGGACCTGCCGCAGCTTCGCGGGCGCCAGGGTCACCCCCGAGCGGGACGCCAGGTAGGCCTGTCCCCTCGGCGGCAGGTCGTCCAGGGAGCGGATCAGCAGGGCCTCGACGCCGGGCACCCAGCGGGCGTCCAGGGCGGCCACCGGCTCGCCGAGGCTCAGCCGGTGGTAGAGCTCCTCGGCGCGGTCGGCCTGGCCGGTGCGCCCGCGGTAGTACCGGACGGCGGCCCGGTGGATCGCCGCGACCTCCGCCGGCTCGTCCTGCCGCAGCAGCGGGAGCAGCTGCCGCCGGACGTCGCCGCGGTGTTCGAGGGCGCCGTCGGGTGCGCGGGTGAGCAGGGCGACCTCCCGGCCGCAGAGGTC
Source organism: Kitasatospora sp. NPDC059646 (assembly GCF_042734615.1). Taxonomy (NCBI): domain Bacteria; kingdom Bacillati; phylum Actinomycetota; class Actinomycetes; order Kitasatosporales; family Streptomycetaceae; genus Kitasatospora; species Kitasatospora sp. NPDC059646. The sequence continues at coordinate 26,307 of NZ_JBHWDS010000024.1, read as the reverse complement.
GAACAGCTCCCCGGCCCGGGCGTCGTCCGGGACGTCGACGCCGCAGGGCTCCGCGAGCACCTGCCTGATCACGCCCGGGGTGATCCGCCGCACGACGAGTCCGGGCCCGGCGAGCCGGCGGACGTCGGGGTCCTCGATGTGGTCGAGGACCCGCCGGTAGAGGCGGCCCTGGATCCGGTCGCCGGCCGGGGCCCGGGTGCGCTCCGCCCGGACGTCGGCGAGTTCGGCCCGCCCGCCGCTGCCGAGCAGGTCCGCGGCGAGGCGCAGGCTGAGCGGGTTGCCGCCGACGGCGTCGATCAGGTAGTCGGTGTCCGCGGGGTCCGGGGCGGTGTCCGGCGCCATCAGGGCGGCCAGGTAGCCGCGGGCCGCCTCGCGGTCGAAGTGCGGCACCTCGACCGACCGGGTCGGCCGGTCGACCTCGGCGCGCCCGGCGAGGACCACGCGGAGCAGCGGGCTCCGGCGGGCGAGCTGCTCGAACATCCGCCACAGTTCGGCCAGCGCCTCGGGGCCCTGCCGCTGGGCGGTCTCGAAGTTGTCGATCACCAGCAGGACCGGGCGGCCGGGGAAGGCGTGCGCCAGGAATCCGGTGAAGTCGCGGTAGAGCCGCGGGCGTTCGGCCGGGGCGGTCAGCAGCGTCGGCGAGGCGGTGATGTGGTCGGCGGTGGCGCGGGAGCCCGCGGCGGCCTCGGGGACGGCGGAGGCCAGCCGGTCGAAGTCGGGGGCCTGCGCCCGGCCGATCCAGGCCGCCCGGAAGCGCACCTCGGCGGGCCGCAGCTCCGGGTACTGGATCCGGAGCTGACGGATCGCTTCGAGCAGCAGGCTGAGCGGCTCCTGGGCGAGGATGCCGGGCCGGTCGAGGTCGAGGTGGGCGAACGGCAGCGGCTCGGCGGCGTTCTCGCCGGCCCGGTCCAGGATGAACTTCGCCAGCACCGTGGACTTCCCGATGCCGCCCGGCCCCCGCAGCAGCAGCGGCACGGCCGCCGTCGCCCCTCCGACGTGCTCGGCGAGCTCCTCCAGGATGTCGTCCCGGCCGCCGAAGTGGTCGCCCACCAGCCGGGCCAGCGGGGCCAGCAGTTGCCGGCGCTCGATGTGGCGGTTGATCTCCTCCGGCGGGGGCAGTCCGGGCACCGTCCCGGCGATCCAGTCCGCCACCCGGGCGGTGGCGAGGAGTTCGGTGAGGGACTGCCGGGCGAGCGGCGGCGCGGTTCCGGTCAGGTAGGCGGTGAGGGCCTCCTGGACCGGCCCGTGCGGCTGGTCGGGGTTGGCGGCCAGGGCGCGGCGGACCTCGGCCGGGCCGCCCAGGCCGGCCAGCGCCTCGCGCCGGGCCGAGTCGCGCAGGCGCAGCTCGACGCGGCCGCCCTCGCCGTGGACCGGTTCGCTGACCCGGGCCAGTGCGTCGCGGGCGCCGGCGTCGGGTGCGTGGCCGACCGGGCGGATGGTCTCGGGGTCGAAGCCCGCCAGGACGGCCGCGGCCGCCCGGTAGGCGCGCTCGGCCTCGGTGGGGGCCGCCGCCTGCTCCGCGCGGGCGAGCGAGGACAGCCGCTCGTCGACCATCGCGGCGGTGATCCGTGGCCGCGGCCGCTCCATCACAGCACCACCCGTCCGAACAGGCCCTCTTCGACCTTCCTGATGGCGTTGGACAGTTCGCCCAGCCGCAGCCCGGGGTCGGCCGGCAGCAGCCGGAACACGTGCTCGGCGGCGCGCTCGGCGGCATCCCGGTCGAGGTCCACCTCGGCGAGGTCCGCCAGCCGGAGGAACAGGTCGCGGACCACCTGCTCGTCGACCGGCCGGACCGCCTCGGAGAGCACCGAGTCCAGCGGGCTCAGGTCGAGGCGGCTGTAGCCGAGCAGCACGACCCGCAGGCCCGGGATCTTCTCCCGCAGGGCCGCGCCCGCGAGGAAGGAGATGAGGTTCTCGGTCTCCTCCAGCACCCGGACCCGGTCCACGCTGTCGATGACGAAGACGTACCGGCAGTCCGGCGACGGGTCGCGGCCGAGTTCGCCGACGAGCCAGTCGACCAGGTCGACCGCCTCGCCGCCGTCCTCGGCGGACGGGTCCACCGCCGGGGCGTCCAGGCCGAGTTGGCGGGCGATCGAAGCCATCAGGCCGTAGGGGGTGCACGGCTTGCGCCAGAGGGCGAGGTCGATCAGGACGGGCCGGAAGGTCCCCTCCCGGGCGGCGATGTGGGTGACGAAGAAGTAGGTGAAGGACTTCCCGCAGGGCCGCTGCCCGTTGACCACCAGGACGCGGCTCCGGCTGGCGGACACCAGGTCCTTGAAGTGGCTGCGGAGCAGCGCGCGGTCCACGCAGAGCCGTTGGCCCACCAGGTCCATCAGGAACGGGTCGGGCTGGTCCGGCGGGTCCGCCTGCTTCGCGAGCAGTTCGCCGGCGACCTCGCAGACGCCCGGGTACCGGCAGGCCGCGAACATGGTCAGCAGGTCGGGCAGCCAGCCGGTGCGCTCGGCGTCGTCGACGACGTCCTGGACGAGCGCCTCCATGGTCCGGCCGCCGGGCACGGCCCGCAGGGCGTGCTCGATCCCGCGCAGGTCGAACCGCAGGGCGTCGAGGTCGTACAGCTCGGCGACCACGGTCACCACGCGCTGGAAGTCGGGCCCGGACAGGTTCACGGGACGCTCCCGTGGCCGTCGGGCGGGAAGACCGGGGCGGCCGCCCCGCGGCGGGCGAGCCGCTCGTGGATGGCGGGCAGCGGCACCGCCTCGTTGTACTCGGGGCGGTGCGCCGGGTCGAAGTTGGGGTCGCCGGAGTGGTGCAGCGCCACCAGTTGGAGGTTGCGGTCGAAGCACGGCGCGCCCGAGGAGCCGCCCTCGGTGTCGACGGCGTGGCGCACCCTGGTGCCGTTGGCGTTGACGCCGAGCAGCGCGCCGAGGGCCAGCGTGAGCGGGCGCTCGGCGGGGTGCTGGAGCAGGAACAGGGTGCTGTCGGGCGGCGGGAGGGCGGCGAACCCGGTGATCCAGCCCCGGGCCGGCGCGCCGGGGGCGGCCCGGTCGGGGGCGACGGGGTCCGTCCCGGGGGCGGGGTCGAGGCGGAAGACCGCGTAGTCGAGTTCGTCGTCGGTTGGCAGGCGGCCGCCGGGGTCGAGGGCGGTGTCGACCGTGCTGGGCGGGCTGGCGTCCAGCAGCCAGTCCGCGCCGCGCAGCGGGTACTCGGTGCCCGGGTTGAGCACCGTGCCGTCGTCCGACCTGCGGTGGTCGAGGCGGAGGACGACGGCCGACGGCGGCACGCCGCCGGTGATGACCGGCTCCAGGACGTGATAGTTCGTCATGGCCGTGTCGGGGCCGACCAGCAGCGCCGTGCCGGTCGCCCGGAAGCCCCCGACCGGGTACTCGACCCGGCCCACCACGCCCTCCAGGGCGCCGAGGCGGGTCCGCCAGGCGGCGGGGTCGAGGTAGCCGGGCTCGGTGCCGAGCACCCGCTCCAGGGTGTCCCGCCCCTCCCTGCCGACCGGAGTCAGCTCCAACTGCTCGGCGAACTCGGCGAGTTGCGGGTTCCCCGGGTTGGCTTCGCGCGCCCCCGCGACCAGGGCCGGCAGCCAGCCCTCGCGGTCCGCCGCGTCCAGCACCTCGAACACCACGACGGCGAAGCTCCCGCCGAGCGAGATCCGCTCCCGCTTGCGGGAGAGGTGGAAGCGGAGCATCCGGTCGAACGCGTCGAGGTCGAACGCGTCCTGGAAGGCCTCGCTGGCCTTCTTCAACTCCCGTCCCGACATGGCCATGGCCGTACTCCCTCGGACTCGGTCCGCTCAGCCGACCAGCGTGCGGACCGGGTCGCGGACCGCCGCACTGCTCAGGTACTGCTGGGCCCCGTGGTGGTTGGCGCTGTCGTTGACGACCAGCACGTCCTCGGTGAGCTCGCTCGGCCGGAACTCCGGCCGCACCGTGTGGTCGAGGGCGACCAGGTCGCGGGCGTCGGAGGCGTTGCGCCAGGCGGCCACGCCGGGCGGCACCTCCAGCGGCCGGTCGAGCCGGTCCTGGATCTCGGTGATCCCGAGCGGCGACCCGATGGTCACGAACAGCGGCACCTCGCGGCCGGCCTCCCGCAGCACGTCGTAGGCGACGACGGAGCCGAGGCTGTGGCCCACCACCACGACCGGGCCGTCGGTGCCGGCCAGGGCCCGCCGCGCGATCTCCCGGACCGGCTCGCCGAGTCCCCCGAAGAAGTAGGCGTGCACGTCCTTGAACGCCCGCTGCACCAGCAGCCGGAACACGGCGGTCCGCCCGGACGCGGGCAGCGGGAGCACTTCCAGCGCCCGGCCGTCCTCGCCGGCCCCCAGTGCCTCGGCCGCGTACGTCATGTCGCCGAGCCACTTCTCCAGTTCCGCCCCGTCCGGCCCGGCGGCGGGCGTCCGGGCTCCCTCGAACGCGGACGGCGGGGCGGCCTCGCCGCGCGCCTCGGCGAGCACCGACTCGGCGAAGTCCCCGGGCGGGACGGGCGCGGCCCGGACGGCGACCTCCAGCGGCGTCGCCGCCGGCCGCTCCCCGTCCCCGTCGGTGGCTCCCGGAAGCGGCTGCGGGTAGCGCAGCGGCGCCCAGTAGGCCAGCCGCGAGCGGGCGCCCATCGGCCGGCCGAACAGCGCGTCGTCCCACTGCGCCTTCAGCTCCGCCTCCGGCGGCTTGTTGCCGATCCCGTGGACGTAGACGACTGCCAGCTCCATGGCGCACCTCACATGGAAAGAACGCCCCGACCATCAGTCTCCGTCCGCCCGTCCCCACCCGCACGGCCCCACCGCCACCACCACCGCCCGCCCGGTGTCGGCGCTCCGGGCTACCGTCGGCGCGCGCGGGGATCCACCTGGTGGACACGGACGCCGAGGCGTGGTGCGAGGGACCGGTCGCGGCGGCCCTCGACGAGGAGCCGGCGCGCCGCGGCCTGCCTCCGTACCGGCCGGAGCCGGCGGGACCCGACCCGGGGCCGGACCACGAGGAGAAGCTGATTCCGCCCACGGGCGCCTTCGCCGCGCTGTGCCGCGAGGCGCTCACGCCGGCGGAGCGGTCGAAACTGCTGGACTGGACGGACCTGGTGCCGGTGCCGTTCGACGGGCCGATCGAGCTGCCGGTCCCGTCCGCCCACGGCGACCGCACGGCGGTCTGCTCGGTCCACCGCGTGCTCCCGCTCGCCGAGCGCGTCGCGGACGCGCTGGGACTCCCCGACGACCTCCCCGACGGCTCCCGCTCCACGCACCTCACCAGCTGGTTCCTGGACTTCGAGGAGCACCGGGACACTCTCGCCGCCCGGGCCGGCCGCCGGGCGCGGGACCTGCCCGCCGCGTTCTGCGCCGCGAGGTACCTGCGGGCGGCCCGGCACTGCCTGCACCGGGGCCGCCCGATGACGTCCTGCTGAGGCCGCGACCGCGGGCGGGTCACGCGGCAGGCGGTGCCCGTCCGGGCCGTGCCTCGGTCACGCGGCCGGGGCGGCTCAGTGGCCGAGCGACTCCGCGGGGGCGGCGTTCGCGGGTCCGCGGCCGTGCTCGGCCTTCATGGTCTGCTTGATCCAGTCCGCGTAGGCCGGGGCGCTGGTGTAGAGGCCAGGGCCCTTCGAGCAGGGCACGTCCGGGGCGCCCGGGCCCGAGGTGACGCCGACCAGTTCCCACCGGCCGGCGCGGGACTTCTGGAGCTGCGGGCCGCCGGAGTCGCCGTGGCACGCCATGGCGTCGGGCTTCAGGCTGATCGTGCACAGCCTGGTCGCGCCCGCGTAGCCGGGTGCGCACTCGGCGGGCGCTCCGAGCCGGGTGTTCAACTGCTGGAGCCGCTCGGAGAAGGCGAACTCGCCTTCCACGGTGGTGCCGAAGCCGAGCAGCCGGGTGGGCGTCCCGGGGCGCCCGGCCTCCTTCGCGATCGCGACGGGCTGCTGGGCGACGGGCCGGTCGAGCCGGATCAGCGCGAGGTCGTCCGTGTTGTAGCTCGTCCCGCCGCCGTTCACGTAGCCGGGGTGCACGAAGGTGCGGTCGATCTTCCGCACGGTTCCCCCGGAGGTGCGCCGGTCGCTGCCGACCCGGACGGTGCCGTCCAGTTCGATGCCCTCCCCGGTCACGCAGTGGGCGGCGGTCAGCACCCACTGACGGTCGATCAGCGAGCCGCCGCAGCTGGCGTCCCACACCCCCTGGTCGGGGACCGACATGGGGATCACCGCCATGAAGGGGTAGCGTTCGTCGGCCTCGTCGCCGTTGATGACGGCCCCGGCGCTGCCCGCCATGACGGTGGTGCAGGCGAGGGCGGCGAGGGCTCCTGCGACGAGCGCGCGGGCGGCGGTGCGACGGGATGTCGGGTGGGGCACGGTGGGCTTCCTTCGGTCGGAGAGGCTTGCGTGCCCAGCCTTCATCATCAAGATCCGCCGGCCGATGGTGCCAGCAGGCGAAATCACCGTCGGGGTACCGGGACCGCCGGTGGTGGGGTTCTCCCCCGTGCACCGGGCCGGTCCGGGCGGTGCGACGCCGAGCGGCCGTCGGCCGGGGCGGGAGTCGGCTCCCGCCCCGGCCGGGCGGCGGGCCGTCAGAGCGTCGCGGCCAGGCGGGTGCCCTGGTCGATGGCGCGCTTGGCGTCGAGTTCGGCGGCCACGTCGGCCCCGCCGATCAGGTGGGGTTCGACGCCGCGCTCGCGGAGGGCGTCGACGAGGTCGCGGCGGGGTTCCTGGCCGGCGCACAGGACGACGGTGTCGACGGGGAGGACCTGCTCGGCGCCGTCGACGACCACGTGCAGGCCGGCGTCGTCGATGCGGCGGTACTCGACGCCGGGGACCATCACGACGCCGCGGTGGCGCAGTTCGGTGCGGTGGATCCAGCCGGTGGTCTTGCCGAGGCCGGCGCCGACCTTGCCGGTCTTGCGCTGGAGCAGGTGGACGCTGCGCGGGGCGGCCGGGCGGGCGGGGGCGGTGAGGCCGCCGGGGGTGGTGTGGTCGGCGTCGACGCCCCAGGCGGCGAGGAAGCCGGCGCCGTCGCTGCCCGGGTCGGTGAGGTATTCGGCGACGTCGAAGCCGATGCCGCCGGCGCCGATCACGGCGACCCGGTCGCCGACCTTCGCGCCGTCGCGCAGCACGTCGAGGTAGCCGAGCACGCTCGGGTGGTCGATGCCGTCGATCTCGGGGACGCGCGGGGTGACGCCGGTGGCGAGGACCACCTCGTCCCACCCGGTCAGGCCGTCCGCGCCGACGACCGCGCCGAGGCGCAACTCGACGCCGGTGCGCGCGAGTTCGTGCCGGTAGTAGCGCAGCGTCTCGTCGAACTCCTGCTTGCCGGGGACGCGGCGGGCGACGTTGAGCTGTCCGCCGATCTCGTCCGCGGCGTCGAACAGGGTGACCCGGTGGCCGCGGTCGGCGGCGGAGACGGCGAAGGCCAGACCGGCCGGGCCGGCCCCGACCACGGCGATCCGCTTGCGCAGCTGCGTGGGCGAGAGCACGAGTTCGGTCTCGTGGCAGGCGCGCGGGTTGACCAGGCAGGAGGTGATCTTCGCGCTGAAGGTGTGGTCCAGGCAGGCCTGGTTGCAGCCGATGCAGGTGTTGATGGCCTCGGGGGTGCCGGCGGCGGCCTTGTTGACGAAGGCGGCGTCGGCGAGCATCGGGCGGGCCAGCGACACCAGGTCGGCGTGGCCGGTGGCGAGCAGCTCCTCGGCGAGTTCGGGGGTGTTGATGCGGTTGGTGGTGACCAGCGGGATGCCGACCCGTCCCATCAGCTTCTTGGTGACCCAGGCGAACGCGCCGCGCGGCACCGAGGTGGCGATGGTGGGGATGCGGGCCTCGTGCCAGCCGATGCCGGTGTTGATGACGGTCGCGCCGGCCGCCTCGATCTCCTGGGCGAGCCGCACCACCTCGTCGAAGGTGGAGCCGCCGGGGACGAGGTCGAGCATGGACAGCCGGTAGATCACGATGAAGTCCGCGCCGACCCGCTCGCGGACCCGGCGGACGATCTCGATCGGGAAGCGCATCCGGTTCTCGTACGAGCCGCCCCAGCCGTCGGTGCGGTGGTTGGTCTGCCGGGCGATGAACTCGTTGATCAGGTAGCCCTCGGAGCCCATGATCTCCACGCCGTCGTACCCGGCGGAGCGGGCGAGTTCGGCGCAGCGGGCGAAGTCCTCGATCGTCTGCTCGATCTGCTCCTCGGTGAGCTCGTTCGGGACGAACGGGCTGATCGGGGCCTGCAGGGCGGACGGGGCGACCAGGTCCTCGTGGTAGGCGTACCGGCCGAAGTGCAGGATCTGCAGGGCGATCTTTCCGCCCTCGGCGTGCACGGCGTCGGTGACGGTGCGGTGCTCGGCGGCCTCCTGCTCGGTGGTGAGCTTGGCGCCGCCGCCCCACGGCCGGCCGGCCTCGTTGGGGGCGATGCCGCCGGTGACGATCAGGCCGACGCCGCCGCGGGCGCGCTCGGCGTAGAACGCGGCCATCCGCTCGAAGCCGTGCTCGGCCTCCTCCAGGCCGACGTGCATGGAACCCATCACCACCCGGTTCGGCAGGGTGGTGAAGCCCAGGTCGAGCGGGGCCAGCAGGTGGGGGTACGCAGCAGTCATCGACGCCTCCGGTCAGGATTTGTTACCCAACGGTAGGGGTCGCCCGCCCGACTGTGCAACTAGTTGCACAGACCGTGCCGGCCTTCGCCCGGAAGCCCTTGGCCCGGACGGCGCGGCGATAGAGTCGGGGCATGAGTACGGACGAGGCGAGCGTGCGGATCGACAGCTGGATCTGGGCGATCCGGCTGATCAAGACCCGCTCGGCGGCGGGCGCGGCCTGCCGGGCCGGGCACGTGAAGGTGAACGGGGCGACCGCCAAGCCCGCGCAGCACGTCAAGCCGGGCGACGACGTGCGGGTGCGGGTCGAGGGCCGGGAGCGGATCGTCCAGGTGGTCCGTCCGATCGCCAAGCGGGTCGGCGCGCCCGTCGCCGAGACCTGCTACATCGACAACAGCCCTCCGCCGCCGCCCCGCACCGAGCGTCCCGCCGAGGTCGGTCTGCGCGACCGCGGCGCCGGCCGGCCCACCAAGCGCGACCGGCGCGACCTGGACAAGCTCCGCGACGGCTACCGCCCGTACTTCTGAGCCGCGTTCAGCGGGCCCGCTCCTTGGCGGCGCGCACCTGCTCGGCGAACTCCTCGGCGGTGATCCGCTCCACCGTGGCACCGTACTTCGCGGCCAGCTCGTCGGCGGGCGCGCCGTCGTGCTCGACCAGGTCGACCACCAGCAGCGCCCGCCCGTTGTCCACCCGCGAGGAGAGCACGATCAGGCCCGCGCCGCCGTCGGTCATCTCGGTCTGCTCGGCCGCGTTGCCGATCGCCGCGCCCGCCGCGAAGCCCAGCAGCACGCCGATCGGGCCGCCGAGCAGCCCGACCAGCCCGCCGACCAGGCCGGACCCGACGGTGGGCACGCCCGCGCCGCGGATGTGGCTCTCGGGGATGTCGACGATGCCGTCCGCTCCGCGCTCCAGCACCGCGACCTGGCGCAGCCCCGGCAGGTGCATGGCGTCCTCGTAGGCGCGGCGGCAGGCCTCCTGGTCGGTGAAGCCGAGCAGCAGCACGTGGTGGTGGTGGTCGCTCATCGCAGTCCCCTTCGCCGACCCGTCGTCATGTCCCGCTCCGCGCGGGGCACCTCACCCGCCATCCTGCCCCGCCGGGCCCGGAGCACGCCCACCCGCCGCGCCGGGCGGGGCCCCGGCATCGGGCAGCGGCACGGACGCGGCGGCGGGGGGCGCCCCGGCGGCGGCGATAATGGTCGCCATGGCCCGCCGACGCACCCCCTCCCCCGCCGCCCCGACCACCTGCCCGTGCGGCCTGCCCGCCGCGTACGCCGACTGCTGCGGCCGCCTGCACCGCGGCGAGGCCCCGGCGGGCAGCGCCGAGCAGTTGATGCGCTCCCGGTTCAGCGCGTTCGCGGTGCAGGACGAGCCGTACCTGCTGCGCTCCTGGCACCCGGACACCCGGCCCGCGTCGGTGGACTTCGACCCGGCGCTGCGCTGGGAGCGCCTGGAGATCCTCGGCGCGGCCGACGGCGGCCCGTTCCACCAGGACGGCACGGTCGAGTTCCGCGCCCACTACCGCGAGCGCGGCCGGGCCGGTTCGCTGCACGAGAACTCCCGATTCGTCCGCCACCAGGGCGAGTGGGTGTACCTGGACGGCGTCATCCAGCCCTGACCAGGCGGTGCTTGAGGCCCAGCAGCGCCCCGCCCGCACCGCGCGGCAGCAGCCACCCGGTGTCGGTGCGGTCCTGCGCACCGAACCGGTACTTGTACGGCTCGTCGCCGCGCAGGAAGTCGAAGACCCGCACCCCGTCCGCCGCGCAGCTGCGCACCGCCGCGTCGACCAGCGCCGTGCCGAGCGAGTCGGCGGCCCACCGCTGGTCCCAGCCGGTCTGGTAGTAGGCGAACCGGTCGGCCCACCGGAACCCGTACAGCACGCCGACCGGCTCGCCGTCGCGGCGGGCGACCTGGAACGCCGGACCGCAGCCCGGTACGGCCCCGGCGAGCAGGGCGCGGTGCAGCGGAAGCCGGTCGGCGTCGAAGCTGCTGACCCCGCCGGCGGCGGCCTGCCGGCGCAGCCGGTGCAGGCGCAGCAGGTCGTCCAGCAGTGCGGGCCCGGCGGCGGTCGGCGGCAGCCAGTCGAAGGTGATCCCGGCGGCGGCCAGTCGGCGGTGGGCCCGCCGGTTGGCGGCCCGGAAGTCCCGGGAGCCGAGCCGGTCCGGCCCGGGCGCGAGGTCGAGCCGCGGGCAGGCGGAGCGGGCGACGGGACGGGCCCCGGCCGGCAGCAGGTCGTCGTGCGCGGGGTCGAGGGCGGGCAGCCACAGGGTGCGCCGCCGGGCGCGCCGGGCCAGCCACTCGGCGACCTCGCCCCGCCGGTGCGGCCGGACGGCGGGCCCGCAGTGGTCGGCGGCGCCGGGCCCGGCCCCGAGCAGCGTCAGCACCGGCACGGCGACCGGCACCCGGTGGTGCGGCCGGATCCGGCCGACGCCCAGGGGCAGTACGGCCTCCAGCTGCCCGTCCGGCCCGCGCCACACCGCGATCTCGCCGCGCTGCCCGGCCCCGAGGGTGCGCCACCAGGCCAGCACCCAGTCCGGTCCGGCGAACCACGACCCGTCCGGGTCGTCGGCGACCAACTTCCGCCATTCACCGATGAGTTGCGGGTCGAGGTCGGGGGTGCGCAGGATCTCCGGCGACGTCACGGCAGCTTCCCCCTCAACGCCCGCCGCGGAGGCGGTGGACCGCCGGGTGGAGGCCGGAGAGGATGGTGTCGAAGCGGTCGCGCCCGGTGTGCGAGTTGACGCGCAGGCGGCTGATCCGCAGCCGCTCGGCGGGGGCGAGCGCGGCGTGGCGGTGGTCGAACAGGAACGCGGTGCGGTAGCCGAGGGTGCGCAGCACGGTCTCGGCGCGCGGGTCGTGGTTGCCGTTGGGGTAGGCGAAGGTGGTCGGCGGGCGGCCCAGCCAGGCGGTCAACCGGCGGTGGGCGTCGGCGAGCTGGGTGTGCAGGCGGTCGGCGGCGCAGCGGTCGAGGCAGGGGTGGGACGCGGTGTGGTTGCCGACGGTCAGGCCGCCGTCGGTCAGGGCATGCAGGTCCTCGGGGCTCAACTGCGCCTGCCGGGGCGCGGGTCGGCGCGCGGTGGCACGCAACTCGGCGAGCGCGCCCAGCCGTTCGGCGTCCGGCCGGGTCTTCAGGCGGTGGACGGCGGCGGTCGGACCGAGTCCGCGCAGCGCCTCGGCGCGGCCGCCGTGCCGGACCAGGTGGGCGGCCTCGGTCCACCAGTACGGCCGGTCGGTGCCGATCAGGTCGGTGATCACGTACGCGGCGGCGGGGATGCGCAGGCGGGCGAGGACCGGCAGGGCCTCGGTGAGGACGGTGCGGTCGCCGTCGTCGAAGGTGACCAGCACGCTGCGCGGCGGCAGCGGGCGGCGGTGTTCGGCGGCGTCCGCGACCTGCTCGGGGCCGACCGGGTGGGCGGTGCGGACGAGGCGTTCCATCTGGGCGCGGAACGCGGCCGGGTCGTCGATGCCGTGGTAGGCGAGGACGGCGAGGCGGCGGGCGGCGCGGGCCCGGAAGACCGGCTGGAGCGGGGAGCGCCGCAGCAGCGCGTCGATTCCCCGGCGCCGGGCGGCGCGGTCCGTGGTCGGCATGGTTCCCCCCTCGACCGGTGGCACGGACGGGCACCCCGGGCGGTCGGCCCGGGGTGCCCGTCGGAGTTCAGGTCATCAGCGTCCCATGCGTCGGTAATGCCTGTCCCAAGTTCCTGGAAGGTTCCTGGGAGCGCACCGGTGCACGGACGGCCTGACGGTCCGCCACCTGTCCGGATCGCACCGCTTTGCGGCACATCTGACGTATTGACATAGTTCTGGAGACTGCTGCCCGTCCGCCCATGGGAGTGCCCACACAATGACCATGCCCGGCTTCGGCCCGCTCGGCTCCGACGACGCCTTCTCCGAACTGCTGAACCGCTTCTTCGGCCTGAACCCGGCCGCCGCACCGCCCGCCGTCCAGCGGGTCCCCATCGGGCGGCTGCTCACCGAGTCCGCCCGGGACCTGATCGGCCGGGCCGAGCTGCGCGCCCAGGAGGACGGCAGCGCCGACCTCGACACCCCGCACCTGCTGTGGGCCGCCGCCCTGACCGACCCGGCCCGTTCGCTGCTCGCGCAGGCCGGCGCGGACCCGGACAAGCTCGCCGCCACCGTGGAGCGCACGCTGCCCGCCGGCGAGGCCGACCCGTCCGTGGAGCCGGGCCTGACGCCGGCCGCGAAACGGGTGCTGATCGGCGCGCACGCCCGCTCGCAGGCCGCCGGAGTCTCCTACATCGGGCCCGAGCACATCCTCGCGGCGCTGCTGGGCGACCCGGACTCGGCGGCCGGCCGGCTGCTGGCCGCGCACGGCGCCGACGCCGCCCGGCTGCAGCGCGGCGCGGAGGCCGCGGCCCGCGGCGAGCGCGGCGCCGAGGCCAGGCCGGAGAGCCGGACGCCGACCCTGGACGAGTACGGCCGCGACCTGACCGAGGACGCCAAGCTCGGCAGGCTGGACCCGGTGGTCGGCCGGGCCGAGGAGATCGAGCAGACCGTCGAGATCCTCTCCCGGCGCTCCAAGAACAACCCGGTGCTGATCGGCGAGCCCGGCGTCGGCAAGACCGCCATCGTCGAGGGCCTCGCCCAGCGGATCGTCACCGGCGACGTGCCCAGCACCCTGAAGGACCGCCGGGTGGTCGCCCTCGACCTGTCCGGCCTGGTGGCGGGCTCCAAGTACCGCGGCGAGTTCGAGGAGCGGCTGAAGAAGGTCATCGACGAGGTGCGGGAGGCCGCCGACTCGACCGTGCTGTTCATCGACGAGCTGCACACCGTGGTCGGCGCGGGCGCCGGCGGCGAGGGCGCGATGGACGCCGGCAACATGCTCAAGCCGGCGCTGGCCCGCGGCGAGCTGCACGTCATCGGCGCCACCACCATCGACGAGTACCGCAAGCACATCGAGAAGGACCCGGCGCTGGAGCGCCGCTTCCAGCCGGTGCTGATCCCCGAGCCGTCCGTCGAGGAGACCGTGCAGATCCTGGAGGGCCTGCGCGACTCGTACGAGGCGCACCACCAGGTCCGCTTCACCGACGAGGCGTTGCGCGCCGCCGCCGACCTGTCCGACCGGTACGTCTCCGACCGCTTCCTGCCCGACAAGGCGATCGACCTGATGGACCAGGCCGGCGCCCGGGTCCGGCTGCGCGGCCTGGGCCGCTCCACCGAGGTGATCGGCCGGGAGGACGAACTCGCCAAGCTGCGCCGCGAGAAGGACGAGGCGGTGGCCGCCGAGGACTTCGCCCGCGCCTCCGAGCTGAAGACCCGGATCGCCGACCTCGAGTCGCAGACCGCCGAGATCGAGGAGCGCCGCGAGGGCGTCGTCTCGGTCACCGTGGACGACATCGCCGACGTGCTGTCCCGGCAGACCGGCATCCCGGTCTCGCAGTTGACCGAGGACGAGAAGGCCCGGCTGCTGAAGCTGGAGGACGAGCTGCACGCCCGGGTGATCGGCCAGGACAAGGCGGTGGTCGCGGTCTCCGAGGCGGTCCGGCGCAGCCGGGCCGGGATGGCCGACCCGAACCGCCCGGTCGGCTCGTTCCTGTTCCTCGGCCCGACCGGCGTCGGCAAGACCGAACTCGCCAAGGCCCTGGCCGAGTTGATCTTCGGTGACGAGGACCGGCTGGTCCGCTTCGACATGAGCGAGTTCCAGGAGAAGCACACCGTCTCCCGGCTGGTCGGCGCCCCGCCCGGCTACGTCGGCTACGAGGAGGCCGGCCAGCTCACCGAGGCGGTCCGCCGCCGCCCGTACAGCGTGCTGCTGTTCGACGAGGTCGAGAAGGCCCACCCGGACGTGTTCAACGCACTGCTCCAGGTCCTCGACGACGGGCGGCTCACCGACGCCCAGGGCCGCACTGTGGACTTCCGCAACACCGTCGTCATCATGACGTCCAACATCGGCTCGCAGCTGATCCTCGCGCACCGCGGCGAGACCGACGAGATCCGCGACCGGCTGATGGCCGAGCTGCGCGGGCGCTTCCTGCCGGAGTTCCTCAACCGGATCGACGACATCATCGTCTTCGACGCCCTCGGCGAGGAGGACCTGCTGCGCATCGTCGACCTGATGCTGGCCAACTCCGAGCGCCGGGTGCGCGCGCAGGGCCTCGAACTGGAGGTCACCGAGGCGGCCAAGCGCTGGCTGGTCGACCGCGGCCACCAGCCCGAGTTCGGCGCCCGGCCGCTGCGCCGCACCATCCAGACCCAGCTGGACAACCGGCTCGCCACCCTGCTGCTGGCCGGCGACGTCCGGCCCGGCGACACCATCGTCGCGGACGCCCGGGACGGCGAACTGGTCTGCTCGATCGGCGCGCCCCACCCGGCCGGGGTCAGCGGGACGTGATGCGCGCCGCCCAGTCCGCGAGGGCGGCCCGGTTCGGCTGACCGGCCTTCTCCAGCAGGCTGGCCACGTGCTTCTCCACCGTGCGGGGCGAGATGCTCAGCCGGGCGGCGATCTCCTGGTTGCCGAGCCGCTGCGCGACCAGCAGCACCACCTCGTACTCGCGCACCGTCACCCGCCGTCCGCGCAGCGGCTCCGGAACCTGCTCGGTGCCGCTGCGCCGCTGCGGGACGCTGGCCCCGGCCTCGCGCAGCAGGCGCCGGCAGGCGGCCCCCACGGCCGGCACCCCGGCCCGGTGGAAGTACTCCTCGGCGCTGCGCAGCCACCCCTCCGGCTCGCCCCAGCCGTCGGCGAGCGCCGCCTCGGCGACCAGCCGCAGCCCGAGGTGGCGGGCCATCCCGAACGGGCGGGCCGCCCGGGGGCGGCCTCGGCGACCGCCTGTTCGGCGGCCGCCGCCCGCCCGGCCCGCCCCTGGTGGACGGCGTGGGCGAGCCGCTCGAACTGCCGGTTCCAGGCCAGGGCGGCGGCGTGGTCGGCGGCCGTCCGGGCGGCGTGCTCCTCGGCGGTCTCGGCGCCGGCCAGCGCGCGCAGCAGCGGGTGCAGGCCGTGCGCGCCGTTCAGGTAGAAGACGGAGGGGTGCCGGGCCTCCCAGCGGCGGGCCCGGTCGAACTCGGCGAGGGCCAGCGCCCGGTCCTCCTCCAGCAGCGCGCACACCGCCCGGCAGTTGCCGTGGGCGAGTGGCAGCTGCAGCGACTCCGCGCCGTTCCACCGGTCGAACTCGGCCAGCACCTCGTTCATCTCGGCCCGCCGGCCCTGGTGGGCGGCGACCATCGCCCTGGTCAGCAGCAGGAACTGGTGGTGGTCGACGTTGCGCAGCCGGGCGCTGGCCTCCAGGCCCTGGTCGGTGAGGGCGCGGGCCCGGGCGTAGTCGCCGCGCAGCACGGCGTGCATGGCGAGCGTCGCCTCGGCGGAGCGGACCAGGTCGAGCGCGCCCAGGTCGAGCGCGGCCCGGTGCGCCCGCTCCAGTTGGACCGACTCCCCGACCCGCATGAACTCGTTGACGCCGAGCCGCAGTTGGGCGTCAACCTGCCAGCCGGGGAGCCGGTGCCGGGCGGCCAGGTCGAGCAGCCGGCGCAGGCACCGGTCGGCCCGGTCGAAGCCGTGGCGGCGCTCCAGCAGGGCGAGCAACTGCCATGCCTGACAGGCGACTTCGGCCAGACCGGCAGCCTCGGCCCGTTCGGCGGCGCGGCGGGCCAGCCGCTCGGCGGCGGCGGTCCGCAGCTCGCCCTCCGGCACCTCGCCCCGGTGCCCCGGGACCTCCGGTGCGCCCTCCGCCCCCGCGGGGCCGCCGGCGCCGGCCAGCGCGAGGTGCGCCTCCACCACCTCCAGTGCGCAGGTCCGCTCGGGGCCGGCGTCCGGGCCGAGCAGGGCGCGGACCAGGGCGGCCTGTTCGGCGGCGTCGACGAACCGGCCGGCGGTGACGGCGGCCCGGGCCAGGCGCAGGTGCAGGGCGGCGGTGCGGTCGTCGCCGAGCGCGGCCGGTCCGCCCAGCGGGAGCGTCCGGGCGAGGTCGCGGGCCTGGTCGAACCGGCCGCTGTCGGCCAGGGCGTGCACCAGGTGCTCGCGGATCCCGCTCGCGGCGGCGGTGGCGGCGCCGTCCCCGCCGACCAGTTCCAGGGCGCGCTCCAGCAGGGCGACGGCGGACTCGGTCGCGCCGCCCTGCCGGGCCTCCTCGGCGGCCTCGGCGAACAGCCGGGCGGCGGCCTCCGGCTCGCCCGCGGACTGCCGCAGCACGGCCACCAACTGCCGCCACTCGCCCGGCAGTCCGGGGTAGGCGCGCTCCACCTCGCCGGCCGCGCGCCGGGCGATCGCGGCCCGCTCGCCGGGCAGCAGGTCGGCCAGCAGCGCGTCCGCGACCAGCGCGTGCCGGAACTCGTACCGGTCGGCGACCGGGCCGCTGGGCGACAGCAGCCGGGCGTCGATCCCGGCCCGCAGGTGGATCAGCAGGCTGCGGTCGTCCAGGCCGGTGACCAGTTGCAGCACCGGCAGTGCGAAGCGCCGCCCCAGCACGGCGGCGACGTTGAGCATCTCCCGGCCGGGCGGGTCGGCGATGAACCAGAGGCCGCGCCGCCGGGTGGTCAGCCGTCCGGGACGAGTGCGCGGAACACCGCGAGGTGCGCCGGGTCGGGGCGGTGGCGGTCGGCGCTCTCGTACCAGCGCCGGTCGAACTGCAGGTAGTACTGGAGCGATTGCCAGGAGAGCATGGGCGTTCCCGTCCGGACGAAGCGGCAGAAAAACGGGGTGGGCCCCGGCGGCGCGGCACCGCCGGGGCCCGGGAGACCGCTGGGGTCAGCAGCTGTGCGAGTCGCAGGAGGAGACGCTGATGGCCTCCTGGTCGATCGGGCTGCCCTCGACGGTGACCATCTTCTGCAGTTCCAGGACCTTCGCCATGAGGTGTTCCTCTCGGTTCGTCGTCCGCCCCGCCGGTCGGCCGGTGCGATGGGTCCATCACACGGCCGGCCGCTCCGAAAGCGCTCCGAGACCGCTCCGAGGCCCCTTCCGGGCCTTCGCCGACAGTGCCCCGTGGCAGACTCCGGCACCATGAACATCACTGCGGCGCCCCACAGTTGGGACGAATCCGTCGTGCTCTTCGAGAGCCGCGGCCTGCCGGTCTCCCGTTACGGGAACCTCTACGAGGAGACCTACGACGTCCACACCGGCGCTCTGAGCCTCACCGGCCCGCTGGACCTGGACGCCACCGAGCCGTACGGCACCGGCTTCGTCGTCGACGGCGACCTGGAGGTGACCGGCGCGATCCTCAACGTGGACGACGGCTGCCCGGCGCTGATCGTGCTCGGCGACCTGACTGCCGGGGCGATCCATCTGGAGGGCGACGCCAAGCTCCTGGTCCGCGGCACCGTCCGGACCGGCGCGTTCGTCGGCCACATGACGGACAAGCTGGTGATGATCGGCGGCGACCTGCACGCCGGCGTCACCGTCCTGTCGGCCGGCTTCTTCCCCGACGAGATCAGCGGCGCCCTGACCGGCCCCGTCCTCGCCGCCCCGTACGCCCTCGCCGAGCTGGGCCGCGAGGTCGCCACTCCGTCCGCCGCCGACGTCCTCGTCCCCGAGGTCCTGCGCACGGACCGGGACGAGGACGACGACACCTGCTTCGACGCCCCGGGCGTCCACGGCTCCCGGCTCCGGGCCCGCCTGGAAGCGGGCCTCCCGGTGCTGCGCTAGACGTTCTCGGCCTGGACCTCGCCCGCCGCCACGGCTTCGGCGAGCCGGGCGTGGTCGGCGGTGTTGAGGTCGGCGTAGTGGTGGGCGAAGGCGGCGACGGAGCGGTCGAAGGTGTCGGAGCGGCCGAGGTAGGCGGCGATGGCGATCCGGTCGCCGGAGCGGGCGTGGGCGCGGGCCAGGGCGGTGCCGCAGAGGACGGCGTAGGCGCGCAGGGTGCGGGTGGCCATCGTGCCGGGCTCGGCGGAGCCCTTCATGTCGCGGAGTTGGCGCCAGTAGAAGTGGCGGCCGCCGGGGCCGGTCATCCAGCCGAGGAAGATGTCGCTGGCGGCCTGGATGAGCCGCTGGCCGGCGACCACGCGTTCGCCGTGGTGGCGGTACCGGCTGGGCGTCAGGTACGGCTCCAGGACGGACGCCTGGGCCTCCTTCACCTGGAGGATCAGCGGGTCGTCCGCGTCCCGGCCCTCCAGCAGCACGATGAAGCACCGGGTGCCGACGCTGCCGACGCCGACCACCTTGCGGGCGACGTCGACGAAGCGGTAGCGGTCGAGCAGGCGGCGGCGGTCGTCGGGGAGGCTGTCGGCGTAGTCGGTGAGCAGGCCGCGCACCTCGTCGGTGTCGAAGCCGAGGTGTTCGACCAGCGGGGGCTGGTCCTTGAAGCGGCGGCCGGCGGGGGTGGATTCGGTGAGCTTGCCGGCCGCCTGGAGGCTGTCGCGGCGGCGGGCGGAGGCGAGGTTGGCCTCGATCCGGCGGCGCGGCCTGCCCTTGAGGCTGTCGGCCAGGTGCTGGGCGTCGATGTGCCGGTACCAGACCGTCAGTTCGCCGAGGGCGGCGAGGTCCCGCAGGTGTTCGCGGTAGGCACGGACGGCGTCGAGCACCACCTGGTGGGTGTCCTCGGGGGTGTCGCCGTTCTCCCGGGCGGCGACGGCGAGGCTGGCGGCGAGCCGCTGCACGTCCCATTCGAACGGGCCGGGCAGGGTCTCGTCGAAGTCGTTGAGGTCGAACAGCAGGGTGCGTTCGGGCGAGCCGTACAGGCCGAAGTTGACCAGGTGGGCGTCGCCGCAGAGTTGCACGGTGAGTCCGCTGGTGGGGGCGGTGGCGAGGTCGCCGGCCATCACGGCGGCGGCGCCGCGCAGGAACGCGAACGGGGAGGCGGCCATCCGGCCGGTGCGGATCGGGACGAGTTCGGGGACCCGGTCGGCGGCCTGGTCGCGCAGGACGGCGACCGGGTCGGGCCGGTCGGCGGCGGGCCGCCAGTGGCCGGCGGTGGAGCGCGGGGCGCGCTTGCGGGCGGCGCGGCCGAGTTCGGCGCGTTCGGCGGCCGTCAGCCAGGGGGTGTCCATCGGTGGGGCTCCTCGCGTCCGGGGCGGTGGACGAGAAGACGTACCGCCCCGGCGCCGCTCCGTATCGACGGAGGGCGCCGGGGCGGCACCGGCTCACCCGAACGGCGGACCTACATGTTGATCATGTGTCCGGCCAGTCCGTGGATCGCCTCCTTGACGGCCTCGCCCAGCGTCGGGTGGGCGTGGATGTTGCGGCCGACCTCGTGCACGGTCAGGTCCCACTGCTGGGCGAGCGTCAGCTCCGGCAGCAGCTCGGTGACCTCGGGGCCGATCAGGTGCGCGCCGAGCAGCTCGCCGTGGGTGTTGTCGCAGATCACCTTGACGAAGCCGACGGGCTGGCCCAGGCCGTGCGCCTTGCCATTGGCGGTGAACGGGAACTTCTGCACCTTGACGTCGTGGCCCAGGTCGCGGGCCTGCGCCTCGGTGTAGCCGAACGAGGCGACCTGCGGCTGGCAGTAGGTGGCTCGCGGGACCATCACGAAGTCGATCTCCATGGTCTCGTGCTCGGCGATCGTCTCCGCGGCGACCACGGCCATCGCCTCGGCGGCGTGCGCCAGCATCAGCTTCGCGGTGACGTCGCCGATCGCGAAGATGTGGTCGACGCTGGTGCGGCCCCGGCCGTCGACCTCGATCGCGCCGCGCTCGGTGAGCTTCACGCCGGTGACCTCCAGGCCGTAGCCCTGGGTGCGCGGCACGAAGCCGATCGCCTGCAGGACCTTGTCGGCCTCCAGCACCTCCTGCTTGCCGTCGCGGGTGACGGTGACCTTGACCGGCTTGTTCGGGTCGGAGTCGTCGATCGCGTCGACCCGGGTGGAGGTGAGCACCTGGATGCCCAGCTTGCGGTACTGCTTGGCGAGTTCGGCGGACACGTCGGCGTCCTCCAGCGGCACCATGCGGTCCAGGAACTCGACGATGGTGACCTTGACGCCGTAGTTGTGCAGCACGTACGCGAACTCGACGCCGATCGCGCCGGCGCCCGCGATGATGATCGACCCGGGGAGCTGCTCGGTGAGGATCTGCTCCTCGTAGGTGACGACCCGCTCGCTGAGCGAGGTGCCGGGCAGCAGCCGGGTGGTGGCGCCCGCGGCGATGATGCAGTGGTCGAAGGTGACCAGCTCGAACCCGCCGCCGCGCAGCGCGACCTGCAGGGTGTGGTCGTCGACGAAGGTGCCCCAGCCGTCGTACTCCGTGATGTTGTTCTTCTTCATCAGGTAGTGGACGCCCTTGACCCGGCCGTCGGCGACCTGCCGGGACCGGCTGAACGCCTTGCCGTAGTCGAACGACACCTGGCCCTGCACCTGGATGCCGTAGAGGTCGGCCTCCTTCAGCACGGTGTGGGCGAGTTCGGCGTTGCGCAGCAGCGCCTTGGAGGGGATGCAGCCGACGTTCAGGCAGACGCCGCCCCAGTACTTGGCCTCGATCACGGCGGTGCGCAGGCCGAGCTGGGAGGCGCGGACGGCGGCGGTGTAGCCGCCGGGGCCGGCGCCCAGGACGACCACGTCGTAGTGCGTGCTCATGTTTCCTCCGGAGACTTCGAAGACCACGTTGGCTTCGCGGCCATGGTGTCAGTACATCAGGTCACGAACCGTCAGAGCTCGGGGAGGTCGGGCAGCGCGCGGGCGTGCAGCCAGTCGTCGAGCAGCGGGCGCACCGGACGGTCGGTGCAGCGGGAGGCGTGCGCGGCGAAGTCGTCGGTGGTGACGACGGAGTGCCGGTGGGCGGTGGCCCAGCCGTGCAGCAGCCGGAAGAACGCGGCGTCGCCGACGGCGCAGCGCAGGGCGTGCACGGTGAGGCCGCCGCGTTCGTACACCCGGTCGTCGAACATGTGCCGCCTGCCCGGGTCGCCGATCGCCAGGTCCTGCGGGAGGCCGCGCAGCTGCCGGTGGGCGTCGGCGGCCAGGTGCTGCGCGGTGGGGCCGCCGGTGCGCTCGGACCACAGCCATTCGGCGTACTTGGCGAGGCCCTCGTTCAGCCAGATGTGCCGCCAGTCGGCGATGGTGACGCTGTTGCCGAACCACTGGTGGGCGAGTTCGTGGGCGACCAGGCGTTCCCAGCCGCGCCGCCCGTCGACGTGGTTGCGGCCGAAGGCGGCCATGCCCTGGGCCTCGACGGGGACGTCGAGCTCCTCGTCGACCACGGCGACGGTGTACTCGCCGAACGGGTACGGGCCGAACAGCTCCTCGAACAGCCGCATCATCTGCGGCTGCCGCCCGAAGTCGTGCGCGAACGCGGCGTGCAGGGCCGGCGGCGCCCAGCCGGTCTGCGGGACGGTGCCGGGGGCGCGCCCGGCCAGCGGGAGCTCGCGCAGCGGGGCGACCGCCAGTCCGACCAGGTAGGACGCGGTGGGCGCGGGCTGCTCGTACACCCAGGTGGTCGCGGAGGAGCGGGTGGTGCGGCTGAGCAGGCGGCCGCCGGTGACCACGGCGTACGGGGACGCGGTGGTGACGGCCAGCTGGTAGGCGGCCTTGTCGGCGGGCCGGTCGTTGCACGGGAACCAGGACGGCGCGCCGACCGGCTGCGAGGCGACCAGCGCGCCGTCCTCGATCTCCTCGAAGCCGAGCCCGCCCCAGGGGCTGCGGACCGGGCGCGGGTTGCCGGACCAGTGCACCTCGCAGGTGAAGACGGCGCCGGCGGCCGGCGCCTTGGCGGGCTTGACCCGCAGCTTGCCGTCGCGGTGCGCGTAGTGCGCGGCCCTGCCGTCGACCAGCACCTTGCCGATCCGGAACGCGGCCAGGTCGAGGGTGAACTCGCGCAGCGGCTCCGGGCCGGCTATGGCGGCGATCCGCGCCGAGCCGGCCAGCCGGTTGGGGCCGGGCCGGTAGTCGAGGGCCAGTTCGTAGCGGTGGGCGTGGTAGCGCGGGTCGCCGTTGCGGGGGAAGTACGGGTCGGCGCTCACCGCTGCGGTTCCTCCTCGCCCGACTGCCACGCTTCGATCGGGTTGCCCAGCCAGCGGGTGTCGGCGGGCACCGTCTCGGCGCGCATCACCAGGGAGGCGGGGCCGAGGGTGGTGCGCTCGCCGACGGTGCTGCCGGGGAGCACGATCCCGCCCGGGCCCAGGGTGGATCCCGCACGGAGCTCCACAGTATCGAGCCTCATGATCCGGTCGTGGAAGAGGTGCGTCTGCAGCACGCAGCCCCGGTTGACGCTCACCCCGTCGCCGAGGGTCACCAGGTCGGCCTCGGGCAGCCAGTAGCTCTCGCACCACACGCCGCGCCCGATCCGCGCGCCGATCGACCGCAGCCACAGCGTCATCACCGGCGTGCCGGCGGCGCGGCCGACCAGCCACGGCACGGCCAGCACCTCGGTGAAGGTGTCGGCCAGCTCGTTGCGCCACACGAACCCGGACCACAGCGGGTGCTCGACCGCCCGGAACCGGCCCACCAGCAGCCACTTCGCGGCAGCGGAGACCGCGCAGGCGACCAGGCCGGCGGCCAGCAGCACCAGGCCCGACAGCAGCGGCTGCCCGACGGCGCACAGCGCGGCGGCGGTCAGCACGGCCAGCGCGGCGGAGGCCAGCACCGGGACGATCCGGCCCAGTTCGGTCAGGCCGCGCGCCCAGCGCAGCCGGGCCGGCGGCTCGTAGGTGAGCGCCAGGTCGGCGGTGTCGGCGGCCCGCGGCAGCCTGACCGGCGGCATGCCCAGGTAGGAGCTGCCGCGCTTGGCCTTCTTCGGGGTCGCCGACAGCACCCCGACCAGTCCCCGGTCCGGCACCGCCCGCCCGGGCGCCGTCATGCCGGAGTTGCCGAGGAACGCCCGTTCGCCGATCTCGGCCCGCCCGATCCGCACCCAGCCGCCGCCCAGCTCGTACGGGGCGATCAGGGTGTCGTCGGCGAGGAACGCCCCGTCGCCGACCGTGGTCAGGCTGGGCAGCGCGAGCACGGTCGACACCTCGGCGCCCCGGCCGACCCGCATGCCGAGCAGCCGCAGCCACACGGGGGTGATCAGCCCGGCGTACAGCGGGAACAGCGTCTCCCGGGCCAGGTCCATCAGCTGGCTGACCGTCCAGGCCTGCCAGCCGATCCGGCCGTGCAGCGGGTGGTGGCCGGTGCGCAGGCCCCGCGACAGCAGCCGCACCGCGATCAGCACCTTCGCGGCGTACGCCAGCCCGTAGGCCAGCGTGGCGGGGACCAGGGCGAGCAGCGCGCCCCGCAGCGCCTGCGCCAGGCCGTCGCCGGGGTGCACGAACTGCCCGGCGATCAGCAGGGCGGGCAGCGCGGAGAGCACCGGCAGGGCGGACAGCACGAAACCGGTGGCGCCGTACACGGCGGCCCAGCGGGCCGAGCGCGGCGGGCGCTGCTTGGGCCAGCCGCGCTCGGCCTTGCCGGTCTTCACGGCGGGCGCGCCGGCCCAGCGCTGGCCGGTCGGGACGTGCCCGGTGACGCCGGAGCCGGGCGCCACCTCGGCCCGCTTGCCGATCTTCGCGCCGGGCAGCAGCGTCGAGCGGGTGCCGACCACCGCGCCGGCACCGATCCGCAGTGCGCCGACCTCCAGCCGGTCGCCGTCCAGCCAGTAGCCGGACAGGTCGACCTCGTTCTCGATCGCGCAGCCCTTGCCGAGCCGCAGCAGGCCGGTCACCGGCGGCAGCGAGTGCAGGTCCACGTCCGGCGCGACCCGGCAGCCCAGGGCGCGGGCGTACCGCACCAGCCAGGCCCCCGACAGCTGCACCGCGCCGGACGCCTCGGCGAGCCGCTCGGCCGTCCACAGCCGCAGGTGCACGCTGCCGCCGCGCGGGTACCGGCCCGGGCCGACGCCGCGCAGCAGCAGCCGGGCGCCGCCCGCGGCGATCGCCAGCCGGCCGGGCGCCGAGTACAGCAGCAGCGCGCCGCCGGCCAGCAGCCACCACGGCGCGGCGGGCGCCCACGGGTAGTCGCCGACCAGGTGCAGCACGGTGCCGAGCGCGGCCAGCGCCAGCGACCACTTCAGGCCCGTCAGGGTGGCCAGCGGCAGCATCAGCAGCAGTTGCAGGGCCTGCGCGCGGCGCGGGGTCGGCTCGACGGTGCGCACCGGTCCCCCGGCCTGGGCGGACCGCTCCAGCAGCCGGGCCAGCTTGCGCAGCGTCGGCTGCTGGTAGATGTCGAGGACCGAGACGGCCGGGTAGCGGCCGCGCAGCAGCGTGGTCAGCCGGGCGGCCGCGAGCGACCCTCCGCCGATCGCGAAGAAGTCGTCCCCGGCGCCGCGCACCTGCGTGCCGAGGATCTGCGTCCACTGCTCGGCCAGCCACGCCTCGGTGCCGTACAGCTGCTCGGCGGGGCCGGAGGTCTCCAGGTCGGGCAGCGGCCACGGCAGCGCGTCCCGGTCGACCTTGCCGGACGTCCGGGTCGGCAGGTGCTCGACGGTCGCCAGCAGCGGCACCAGTGCCGCCGGCAGCTCGGCCCGCAGCCGGGCCACGGCCGCCTCGCGGTCGAAGCCCGGCTGCGCCACCAGGTAGCCGACCAGCAGCTGGTTGCCGCCGCGCGCCGTCCGCACCGCCGCCGCCGCGCCCGAGACGGCGGGCAGCGCCTGCAGGGCCGCGTCCACCTCGCCGAGCTCGATCCGCCGGCCGCCGAGCTTGATCTGCTCGTCGGCGCGGCCCAGGAACACCAGCCCCTCGGGTTCGGCCCGCACCAGGTCGCCGCTGCGGTACGCCCGTTCCCAGCCCAGCGAGGCCAGCGGCGCGTACTTCTCGGCGTCCTTGGCCGGGTCCAGGTAGCGGGCCAGGCCGACGCCGCCGATCACCAGCTGGCCGCTGCCGCCCATCGGCACCGGCGTCCCGGCCTCGTCGACCACGGCCAGCTCCCAGCCGTCCAGCGGCAGGCCGATCCGGACGGGCGCCTCCCCGGTCAGCAGCGCGCCGCAGGCCACCACCGTCGCCTCGGTCGGGCCGTAGGTGTTCCACACCTCGCGGCCCTCGGTGACCAGCCGCTCCGCCAGCTCGGGCGGGCACGCCTCGCCGCCGAAGACCAGCAGCCGCACCTCGTTCAGCGACTCGGCCGGCCACAGCGCCGCGAGGGTCGGCACCGTGGAGATGACGGTGATCTCCTGCTCGGCCAGCCACGGCCCCAGGTCGGCCCCGCTGCGCACCTGCGCCCGCGGCACGGGGACCAGGCAGGCGCCGTGCCGCCACGCCAGCCACATCTCCTCGCAGGACGCGTCGAACGCCACCGACAGCCCCGCCATCACCCGGTCCCCGGGCCCGATCGGTTCGTCCTGCAGGAACATCGCCGCTTCGGCGTCCACGAACGCCGCCGCGCTGCGGTGCGTCACCGCGACGCCCTTCGGCTTCCCCGTCGAGCCGGACGTGAAGATGATCCAGGCGTCGTGCTCCGGCCCGGGCGGCTCCGCCTCGTGCCCGGACGGCTTCACCTTCTCCAGCCGCAGGTCCGGCCCGATCACCGCGTTGACGTCCGCCTCGCCGAACACCAGCTCGGCCCGCTCGTCCGGGTCCTCGAAGTCCACCGGGACGTACGCGGCGCCGGCCGCGAGCACTCCCAGGATCGCCACGTACAGCTCGTTGCCGCCCGACGGCACCCGCACCCCGACCCGGTCCCCCAGTCCGACGCCGGCCTGCCCGAGCTTCCGCCGGACCCGCTCGACGGCGGCCAGCAGCGCCGCGTAGCTCAGGGTCTCCCGGCCGTCGTCGAGCGCGGGCTCCTGCGGGTGCGCGGCCGCGGTCGCGGCCAGCACGTCCACCAGTGTGCGCGGCGAAGACGCAGGTCGGGCACGGAACAGCGCGGGGTCGGAATCGGTGATCACGGCGATACGGTCCTCGTTCCGGCTTTCCCAACGGTGAACGGAAAGCCTAAAGGAGGAAAACGTGACATAACGAGCAGGCGCGGGCGGGCCGGACGGACGGCGGGGCCGCGGCCGGCGCCGGTGGTCCGCGCCTGGC